>NZ_JBWKPU010000032.1:0-82045 GCF_059418405.1 Pseudomonas sp. GW821-FHT09A09 | reverse complement strand
CCCCCCCCCCCCCCCCCCCCCCCCCCCCCCCCCCCCCCCCCCCCCCCCCCCCCCCCCCCCCCCCCCGGCTCCTACAGTTGAGGGTTGTGTCAGGGCTTGATGAATTTGTCAGTTACGTACGCCGAATAGTCCGGCAGTACCGTCTCAACCTTCCCCTGTTCCTTCAAGAACTTCGCTGTTTCCCCAATCGCCTTTGCCGTGCCGCCTTTAAGCAGGGCATCGGTTTGCTGCGCCTGGGCGTCCGGGAATGTGGTGCCGGCCAGCAACTCAGGAATGTCGGCGGCGTTGGAGCCTGTCAATTTAGCGATTTTTTGCACGGGCTCGGAGTCGACCGTCCAGCTCTCTTTATGGGCAGCGTAGTCGGCGAATGAGTCGAGGGTGACCTTGGCAAACTTGGCCACTACGTCAGGATGTTTTTCGGCGAAATCCTTGCGGGCCACCCACACTTCAAAGGTGGGCGCGCCCCACTGACCCACCTGGGCCGCGTCTGTCAGGGTCTTGCCGGTCTTGCGGATCTCACCCAGGGCGGGCGACCACACGAACGCGCCGTCAATATCGCCCCGTTTCCACGCGGCGGCGATTTCGGCCGGTTGCAGGTTCACCACTTTGACTTTTTTAGTGTCCAGGCCCCAGTGCTTCAGGGCGCCGAGCAGGCTGTAATGAGAGGTTGAGACAAAAGGCGTGGCGATGGTTTTGCCGACCAGGTCCTGAGGTGTGTCGATGCCGCTGCCGTTGCGCACTACCAAGGCTTCAGAAGCATTGATCTGCGCCGATACGATAAACGCCACGATCGGCAGATTGCGTGAAGCCGCCGCTGCGAGCGGGCTGGAACCCAGGTTGCCGATCTGTACATCGCCGGAGGCGATGGCCGTCACGACTTCAGGCCCACTGTTGAATCGGCGCCAGGCGATATTCTCGCCAATGGCCTTTTCATAGAGGCCGTCGGCCTGGGGGACTTTGCTGGGGTCAATACCGGTTTGGTAGCCGATGGTTAAATCGGCCGCTTTGACACCAAAAGAAAGTATTAGTGACACAAAAACTGTAACAAATTGACGGGAGGATGTGCGTTTGGCCATGATGGCGTCGCCTTTTTGATCGTGGGTGACGTATGCAACAGTACGGCCACACTAATCGATCTAAAAAAAGGCTGGTAAATACCCTTTAGGAATTAGCTTATGGAGCGGTTTGTCTATGCTGACTCGCTCGCTTCATGGAAAGCCTTATTCCTGGATCGTATGAAAAAGAATGAAACAATTCTTTTTGGGTGTATGAAAAACTCATTACCCTGCAGGGACCAAATTAACTGCGGTTAGACGAAGGTAGTAGACACACAAGGTTACGATTGACTTGGTAGTCACTATCTGGCGCTAATCGCGCATCTGTGGATCAAGGGCGTCAGACCCGAGACCTTAGAAATACAAAAATTAGAAATGAGAGGAGCGGTACATGAAGAAGTCAACATTGGCGTTGGCCGTGGCTGTGGCTGCAATTGCCCAACAGGCACACTCCGCCGGTTTCGTCGAAGACAGCAAGGCCACACTGGGGCTGCGTAACTTCTACATCAACACTGACAACCGTGATGGCGCCCCAGGCACCACCACTCGCAGCAAGAACGCTGAGTGGGGCCAAGGCTTCGATCTGCGTTTCATCTCGGGTTTCACCCAAGGTACCGTTCAGTTCGGTGTTGACGCTATTGGCTTGTACGGCGTGCGTCTGGACTCCAGCCGTGCCAACCACGGTAACTACAGCGGCACCGCTTCGGGCGGTACTGTGTTCCCAAGCGATGGCAACACTGCCGTCAATGATTTCGCCAGCCTGGGTGTGACCGGTAAGGTCAAGATCTCCCAGACCGTGCTGAAATTGGGCACCCTGCAGCCGAACAACCCGGTCATCAAGTTCAACGATGGTCGTCTGCTGCCACAAACTTTCCAGGGCGGCGAGATCGTTTCCAACGATATCAAGGACCTGACCCTGACTGCTGGTCAAATCGACAGCGTCAAAGGCCGTAACTCCAGCAACAACGAGAACCTCTCGATTGCGGGTGCGAACAACAGCTCCAACTACGATACCGGCAAGTTCAGCAACAAATTCTACTACGCTGGTGCCGACTACAAGATCACCAAGGATCTGACCGCCTCGTTCTACCACGGCGAGCTGAAAGAATTTTACTCGCAGAACTTCTTGGGTCTGGTGCACAACTGGGCTATCGGCCCTGGCGTCCTGAAAAGCGACCTGCGTTACTACCGCAGCCGCGACAACGGTGCTAACGGTGACACCGCTGGCTACTACACCACTGGTTACTACTCGGATCACCCGACCACTGCCACCAAGACTCGCGGCAAGGTTGACAACGATCTGTACAGCTACCTGGCGCTGTACTCGGTTAACGGCCACACCTTCGGTGGCGGTTATCAGTACACCAAGGGCGACAGCGACTTCCCTTGGCTGAACCAAGGCGATGGCTCGTCGAACAGCACCACCACCGACATGCAAATCCAGAAGTTCGCCCGTGCCGGCGAGCGTACCTGGCAAGCGCGTTACGCCTATGACTTCGCCAAGGTTGGCGTACCTGGCCTGACGGCTGGTGTGGTCTACCTGCGTGGCGACAACATCAACACCACCATCGGTGATAAAACCGAGTGGGAACGCGACCTGACTCTGGCTTACGTTGTGCCAGAAGGTCCGCTGAAAAACCTCGGCGTAGCGTGGAAAAACGCTATGTGGCGTACCGACCTGGCGAACACCCGTTCCCAGGACGAAAACCGCTTGATCGTCAGCTACTCGATCCCGCTGTTGTAAGAGCGTAAAGCCTTGCCCGGCGCAATGCCGGGCAAGGTGTCTTGCTTTCAAGTCGGGCTCAACCCCCGCAAGCCCTTCCCGAATCCCCTCTTGTACAGCGTCTCAAGGCCTTCTCGAACCTTGTGATGGATGTTGATCCTCGGCCTTTCCCGCGTCCAGTGAACAGATTTTTAATATTCCTTTATCGTCTAGATAAATCTATATTTATTCTTTTTAAATAATCCGCAATGCATGCACAGTGGGCTCCATAAGCACTCACTAGGAGCCACACCATGAGCCTAAGACTGGGCGACATCGCCCCCGACTTTGAACAGGATTCCAGCGCCGGCAAGATTCGTTTCCACGAATGGCTGGGCGATAGCTGGGGCGTGCTGTTCTCTCACCCGGCGGACTTCACTCCGGTGTGCACCACGGAGCTGGGCTTTACCGCCAAGCTCAAGGATGAATTTGCCAAGCGTGGCGTCAAGGCCATCGCCCTGTCGGTCGACCCGGTGGATTCACACCACAAGTGGATCGAAGACATCAACGAAACCCAGAACACCGTCGTCAACTTCCCGATCCTGGCCGATGCCGATCGCAAAGTGTCGGACCTGTACGACCTGATCCACCCGAATGCCAGTGACACCCTCACCGTGCGTTCTTTGTTCGTGATCGACCCGAACAAGAAGATCCGCCTGACCATCACCTACCCGGCCAGCACCGGCCGCAACTTCCACGAAATCCTGCGGGTCATCGACTCGCTGCAGCTGACCGACAACCACAAGGTCGCCACGCCCGCCAACTGGCAGGACGGTGATGAAGTGGTGATCGTGCCGTCGCTCAAGGATGAGGAAGAGATCAAGAAACGCTTTCCAAAGGGTTACCGCGCGGTGAAGCCGTACCTGCGGCTCACCCCTCAGCCTAATCGCTGAGATCGCTATCGCCGGCAAGCCGGCTCCTACAATGCGATCACCTGTAGGAGCCGGCTTGCCGGCGATAGCAATATTTCTGACGAATCACATAGCAGGGGTTTTCAGGCCGTTTCGACGGCCTTTTTTTTCGCCTGTAGATGCTTGAATCTCATATGCACTTTAAGAATAAACAAATGAAAAAATAAGATTTATAGATATATAAATGTGCTGATAAGGTCTGTTCCATCTTGGCGACATCGCCACACAGCGAACCGCCGACACTTGCTCAAGGAATACCTGCATGCTGGTCGTAACACTTGGAGGCAGTCCCAGCCAGCGTTCCCGCTCCGGGGTCTTGCTGGATAAAACCCGTCAGTGGCTACAGCAAAAAGGCGTGGAAGTGGTGAGTTATCAGATACGGGACTTCCCGGCCGAAGACTTGCTGCACGCACGCTTCGACAGCCCCAAAGTCATCGACCTGTTGCAGCAAGTCGCCAACGCCGATGGCCTGGTGATCGCCACGCCGGTGTACAAGGCCTCGTTCTCCGGGGCGCTGAAAACCGTGCTGGACCTGCTGCCCGAACGCGCCCTGGCCCACAAGATCGTCTTGCCGATGGCCACAGGCGGCAGCATCGCCCACATGCTGGCGGTGGACTACGCCCTGAAGCCGGTGTTGTCCGCGCTCAAAGCCCAGGAATTGCTCCACGGCATCTTTGCCGAAGACAGCCAGATCGCCTATGGCGAAGGCAGTGCCCAGGCGCAATTGGTGCCGGTGCTTGAGCACCGTTTGCACGAGGCCCTGGAAACCTTCTACAGCGCCATGGCCCGTCGCCCGAAACCGCTGGACCCCCATGTGTTGAATGAACGTTTGTTGAGTGCTCGCTGGAGCATCTGAGCCTTACCGGATTTTGTAGTACTCACCTTACTCAGCCGCCAACGGCCAAGCAGGTGCAGCCAACCCCCTAAACGCACTATTTGGAGAGAGCGCCATGCGCACTGTCATCTTGCGTCGTGGTCTGGTCGCACTGTTTGCTGCGGCTGTGTCCTTCGGCGCCATTGTTCAAGCCCACGCTGCCGAAACCCTGCGGATCGGTTATCAGAAATACGGCACCCTGGTGCTGCTCAAGGCCAAGGGCACGCTTGAAAAGCGCCTGGCTGCCCAAGGCGTGAACGTGCAGTGGACCGAGTTCCCTGGTGGCCCGCAACTGCTCGAAGGCCTGAACGTCGGCTCCATCGACTTCGGCGTCACCGGCGAAACACCGCCGGTATTCGCCCAGGCCGCCGGTGCCGACCTGCTCTACGTCGCCTACGAACCGCCAGCACCGACCAGCGAAGCGATCCTGGTGCCCAAAGACTCGCCGATCAAATCGGTGGCCGAGCTCAAGGGCAAGAAAGTCGTACTCAACAAAGGCTCAAACGTGCACTACCTACTGGTACGTGCGCTGGAAGACGCCGGCCTCAAATACTCCGACGTGCAGACCGTATTCCTGCCGCCCGCCGATGCCCGTGCCGCGTTCGAGCGTGGCAGCGTGGACGCCTGGGTGATCTGGGACCCGTACCAGGCCGCTGCCGAGAAGCAGCTGCAAGCCCGCACCCTGCGTGACGGCACCGGCATTGCCGACAACCACCAGTTTTACCTGGCAACCAAACCCTACGCCGAAAAACACCCGGAAGTGATCAAGGCACTGGTGGAAGAAGTGCGCGCGGTGGGCGAATGGTCCAAAGCCAATCCACAGGAAGTCACCGAACAAGTTGCCCCGCTGCTCGGCCTGCCGGCTGACATCACCTTGACCTCGGTGAAACGACAGGGCTACGGCGCGCTGTTCCTGACCCCGGAAGTGGTCGCCGCCCAGCAGAAAATCGCCGACAGCTTCTACCAACTCAAACTGATCCCCAAGCCCTTGAACATCAAGGACGTCATCTGGACGCCACCCGCCGCCGTTGCCAAAGCGCCGTAATCCGACTTCTTCAGGAGACAACTCCATGAGCCTCAATATTTTCTGGTTCCTGCCTACCCACGGCGACGGCCATTACCTTGGCACCGCCGAAGGCGCTCGCGCCGTCGACCACGGTTACCTGCAGCAAGTGGCCCAGGCCGCTGACCGCCTGGGCTTCGGCGGGGTGCTGATCCCTACCGGCCGCTCCTGCGAGGACTCGTGGCTGGTAGCCGCTTCGCTGATCCCGGTGACCCAGCGTCTGAAATTCCTCGTTGCCCTGCGCCCCGGGATCATTTCCCCGACGGTAGCGGCGCGTCAGGCCGCAACCCTGGACCGCCTGTCTGGTGGCCGTGCGCTGTTCAACCTGGTGACCGGCGGTGATCCGGAAGAATTGGCCGGCGATGGCTTGTTCCTCAGCCACGAAGAGCGTTACCAGGCCTCGGTGGAGTTCACCCGTATCTGGCGCCGTGTGCTGGAAGGCGAAACTGTGGATTACGACGGCCAGCACATCAGCGTAAAAGGCGCGAAATTGCTCTACCCACCGATCCAGCAACCGCGTCCGCCGCTGTACTTCGGCGGCTCGTCCGAAGCCGCCCAGGACCTGGCGGCCGAGCAAGTGGAAATGGTGCTGACCTGGGGCGAGCCACCAGCAGCCGTCGCGGAAAAAATCGAGCAGGTACGCGCAAAAGCCGCGAAGTTGGGACGCACTGTGCGCTTTGGCATTCGCCTGCACGTGATCGTGCGTGAAACCAACGACGAGGCGTGGAAAGCCGCTGACAAACTGATCTCCCACTTGGACGACGACACCATCGCCCGTGCCCAGGCCTCCCTGGCGCGCTTCGATTCCGTCGGCCAGCAGCGCATGGCGGCCTTGCACGGCGGCAATCGCGACAACCTCGAAGTCAGCCCCAACCTGTGGGCAGGCGTCGGCCTGGTGCGCGGTGGTGCCGGCACGGCGCTGGTGGGCGATGGCCCAACCGTTGCGGCGCGGGTCAAGGAATACGCAGCGCTGGGCATCGACACCTTCATTTTCTCCGGTTATCCCCACCTGGAAGAATCGTATCGGGTGGCCGAACTGCTGTTCCCGCACCTGGACATCGAGCGTCCCGAGCTGCCGAAAAGCGCCGGTTACGTCAGCCCGTTCGGCGAGATGGTCGCCAACGACATCCTTCCCAAAGCTGCGTCACAGAGTTGAGGCGCCGCCATGAACTTTGAAAAATTAAGCCATCGCGTGGCCCCTTGGGTGCTGCCGATCCTGTTGTTGGCGATCTGGCAGTTGTCGGTGTCAGCCGGTTGGTTGTCGACGCGCATTCTGCCGGCCCCCAGTGCGGTGATCGAAGCCGGGATTAACCTGGTGCGCAGCGGCGAAATCTGGACGCACCTGGCGATCAGCGGCTGGCGTGCGGGCCTGGGGTTTGTGATCGGTGGCAGCATCGGTCTGGCCCTGGGCTTTATCACCGGCTTGTCGAAGTGGGGCGAACGCCTGCTGGACAGCTCGGTGCAGATGATTCGCAACGTGCCGCACCTGGCGCTGATCCCGTTGGTGATCCTGTGGTTCGGCATTGACGAGACGGCGAAGATTTTCCTGGTCGCCCTCGGCACGCTGTTTCCGATCTACCTGAACACCTACCACGGCATCCGCAACGTCGACCCGGCGCTGGTGGAAATGTCGCGCAGCTACGGCTTGTCCGGCTTCAGCCTGTTTCGCCAGGTGATCCTGCCGGGGGCATTGCCGTCGATCCTGGTGGGCGTGCGCTTTGCCCTGGGCTTCATGTGGCTGACGCTGATCGTGGCGGAAACCATCTCGGCCAGCTCCGGCATCGGTTACCTGGCGATGAACGCCCGTGAATTCCTGCAGACCGACGTGGTGGTACTCGCCATCGTCATGTACGCCATCCTCGGCAAGCTGGCCGACCTGGCGGCGCGTGGCCTGGAGCGTGTGTGGCTGCGCTGGCACCCGGCTTATCAAGTGAATAAAGGAGGTGCGGCATGACGGCTCAACAACCTCCACGCCTGTTGAAAGGTATCCCGCTGGCGGTGCGCAAGTTGCGCAAGGCGTTTGGCACGCGGGAAGTGCTCAAAGAGATTGACCTGCATATTCCTGCTGGCCAGTTCGTGGCCGTGGTTGGCCGCAGTGGTTGCGGCAAAAGTACCTTGCTGCGCCTGCTGGCCGGTTTGGACAAAGCCACCGGCGGCGAGCTGCTGGCCGGCTCCGCGCCCTTGAGCGAAGCGATTGAAGACACGCGGTTGATGTTCCAGGAAGCGCGCTTGCTGCCGTGGAAAAAGATCATCGACAACGTGGGCCTTGGCCTCAAGGGCAACTGGCGCCCCCAGGCGTTGGAAGCCTTGGAAGCTGTCGGCTTGGCCGAGCGCGCGAATGAATGGCCAGCGGCCTTGTCCGGTGGCCAGAAGCAGCGCGTGGCCCTGGCCCGCGCCCTGATTCACCAGCCGCGTCTGTTGCTGCTTGATGAGCCGTTGGGTGCGCTGGATGCCCTGACCCGCATCGAGATGCAGCAACTGATTGAAAACCTCTGGCAGAAGCATGGATTCACCGTGTTGCTGGTGACCCACGACGTCAGCGAAGCCGTGGCGATTGCCGACCGCGTGATCCTGATCGAAGACGGCGAAATCGGCCTCGACCTGGTCGTCGACCTGCCGCGCCCACGCGCCCGGGGCTCGCACCGCCTGGCTGCGCTGGAAGCCGAAGTGCTCAACCGCGTGCTGTCGTTGCCGGGCTCGCCTCCGGAACCCGAACCTGTTTCACCGCTGCCTACGCAATTGCGTTGGGCTCAATAACTCACTCGTCCCTGAAGGAAGAACACCATGACTATTAAAGCCATCAACGTGCGTAACCAGTTCAAAGGCACCATCAAGGAAATCGTCGAAGGCGACGTGCTGTCGGAAATCGACGTGCAGACGGCGTCCGGCATCGTCACGTCGGTGATCACGACTCGCTCGGTCAAAGAGCTGGAACTGGTGATTGGCAGCGAAGTGATTGCCTTCGTTAAATCCACCGAGGTGTCGATCGCCAAGTTGTGATTGGCGGCGTTCCTGAGGCCCTCATCGCGGGCAAGCCCGCTCCCACATTTAAAGGCATTCCAAATTTGGAATTCGGTCAAATGTGGGAGCTGGCTTGCCTGCGATGAGGCCAGTCCAGGCTCAACGCTTGGGCAAATAGGCTGGCAAATACAGCCCCACATACGCATCAAACACCCGCATCCCTTCCTCCGCCATGCGCGGTGTGATCAGCCCATGCTGATGCACCGAGCGCGCGTACACGCGGTCGCTCAGTTCCAGCGCCAGTGCAAACACATCCACATCGGTTGGCAGTGTCGGCACGTTGAAATGGCGGTTGAACACAGCAAACATCAAGTCGCCCAATTCCAAGTCATGCTGGCGGTCCGCCTGGGTCACTTCCGTCAGGCCGTGCTGCGCCAGGATCAACTGGCGGGCGGCGGCGTCCTGCTCGTAGATGGTGAGCATGCGGTGTTCGACGATATAGGACAGGTCCCGCCAGTGCTTGAGTGATTCATGGTCGATGGGCGCCTGGATGGCCGCCCGGAAGGCCGCGTGTACATCGGCGGTCAGCGCTTCGAGAAGGGCCGGCACGCTGGCGAAGAAGTGGTACACCGACGACGGCGGAATCTGCGCCCGCTCGGCCACGCTGTAGATCGACAAACCGGCCACGCCTTCGGCGGCCAGCAAGGTGCGGGCGGCGTCGAGAATCGCGTCGATCCGGGCCTGGCTGCGGGCGCGGGGTTTGCGAGGAGCGGCGGGGCGGGTGGTCATGGAAGTCTCCTACAAGGCAGCGGGCATTGTATGAGCAGGAATGGGTGTTGTCTTCAAGGCCGCCATCGCAGGCAAGCCAGCTCCCACAGTGGACTGCATTTCAAAGTTGGAACTCGGTCAACTGTGGGAGCTGGCTTGCCGGCGATCCGCCGAAGGCGGCCATAAAAAAACGCCGCAGACCAAAAGCCTGCGGCGTTCTTTCAATACAACCAACCCTTACACGGTGTGCAGGTACCAGTTGTACTCAAGGTCGGAGATGGAGTGTTCAAACTCTTCCAGCTCACTTTCCTTACAGGCGACGAAGATATCGATGTATTTAGGATCGATGTACTTGGCCATCACCTCGCTGTCGTCCAACTCGCGCAATGCATCGCGCAGGTTGTTCGGCAGGCTCTGCTCGTTCTGCTCGTAGCTGTTGCCTTCCACCGGTGCGTTGGGCTCGATCTTGTTGGTCAGGCCGTGGTGCACGCCTGCCAAAACCGAAGCCATCAACAGGTAAGGGTTGGCGTCGGCACCGGCCACACGGTGTTCGATACGCACCGCGTCGGACGAGCCGGTCGGTACGCGAATCGCCACGGTGCGGTTGTCCAGGCCCCAGCACGGCGAGTTCGGCACGTAGAACTGTGCGCCGAAACGACGGTAGGAGTTGACGTTGGGGCACAGGAACGCCATTTGGGCGGGTAGGGTCTCGAGCACACCGCCGATCGCGTGACGCAATGCGGCGTTCTGCTCGGGATCCTCGCTGGCAAAGATGTTCTTGCCTTCCTTGTCCAGGATCGAAATGTGCACGTGCAAACCGTTGCCTGCCTGGCCTGGGTAAGGCTTGGCCATGAAGGTGGTGTCCATCTCATGGTCGTAGGCGATGTTCTTGATCAGGCGCTTGAGCAGTACGGCGTAGTCGCAGGCCTTGATCGGGTCGGCCACGTGGTGCAGGTTCACTTCGAACTGCGCCGGGGCACTTTCCTTGACGATGGCGTCGGCCGGGATGCCTTGCTCTTTGGCACCTTCCAGGATGTCCTGGAGGCAGTCGACGTATTCGTCGAGGTCGTCGATCAGGTAGACCTGTGTCGAGTGCGGGCGTTTGCCGGAAATCGGCGAGCGGGGCGGTTGTGGGCGGCCGTTCACGTTCTCCTGGTCGATCAGGTAGAACTCAAGTTCGAAAGCGGCGCAGATGGTCAGACCGAGGTCGTCAAATTTGCTTACAACTTGGCGGAGCACTTCGCGCGGATCGGCGAAGAAAGGTTCACCTTCAAGTTCGTGCATGGTCATCAGCAGTTGCGCGGTAGGGCGCTTTTGCCAGGGTTCATTGCACAGGGTGTCGGGGATCGGATAACAGATTCGGTCAGCATCACCGATGTCCAGACCCAGGCCGGTGCTTTCCACCGTCGAGCCGTTGATATCCAGGGCAAATAAAGAGGCAGGCAGGTTAATGCCCTTCTCGTAAACCTTGTGGAGGCTGGTGCGTTCGATGCGCTTGCCGCGCACCACACCATTCATATCCGCAATTAGAAGGTCTACGTACAGAACCTCAGGATGATCCTTAAGGAACGCGTTCGCTTCGTTAAGCTGAACGGCACGCGGGGGTACCGACATGATGCAACACCTTTGTTGTTAAAAATATCAATCATTGATCTTTTCTGGTTTCAGTCAACCCGAACGGCATGCCGAAGTCAAGCGAGGCCTTTTTTGCCCTAAAAAAGCGCCTCGAAGGCTTTTTTGGGGCTTTTTGGGGCGGTTTTTTGGGTTTGGGCGGCTTGGGACTAGCAGGCTTGAGCGGGCCGTGTTGTATTTTTTACGGGGGTGTTGTGTAAAAAAATGAACAAGGCTAAGCTCGATTCAAACCCATAACAGCAATAATACCGGGGTGCTTCATGTCTCGCCTGCCGTTAATCGGCGTCACCGCCTGCTCCAAACAGGTCGGTCTGCATGCTTATCACATCAGTGGCGACAAATACGTCCGTGCAGTGGCCACCGCTGCCAAGGGCTTGCCATTGATCATTCCGTCCCTTGGGCATCTGCTCGACCCGGCCAATATTCTTGACGGTCTGGACGGCATCCTGTTTACCGGTTCTCCCTCCAATATCGAACCCTTTCACTACGACGGTCCGGCCAGCGCGCCCGGGACTGCTCATGATTCTGCACGCGACCAGACCACATTGCCGTTGCTGCGCGCCGCGATTGCGGCAGGCGTTCCCGTGCTGGGCATCTGCCGGGGCTTCCAGGAGATGAACGTGGCGTTTGGCGGCAGCCTGCACCAGAAGGTTCATGAAGTGCCGGGCATGATGGATCACCGCGAAGACGACACCCAGCCACTGGACGTCCAGTACGGCCCGGCGCACGCCGTGGCGATCTCCCCGAATGGGGTATTGGCAAGCCTGGGGTTGCCACAGACGATTGAGGTCAACTCGATCCATGGGCAGGGCGTCGACCGCCTGGCGCCTGGGCTTCTGGTCGAAGCGACGGCGCCGGACGGCCTGATCGAGGCTTTTTCGGTGAAACAGGGCAAGGCTTTTGCTTTAGGAGTGCAATGGCACCCCGAATGGCAGGTAAGCTCTAACCCGCACTACCTAGCGATCTTCCAGGCATTTGGCACCGCCTGTCGAAAGCGGGCGATGCAACGCGACGCGGATGCTGCGTCAACCAACGCCTGACCTTTAATGGATGTCAGGAAACCCAGCCCAGAGGCATTTATGAGTAACAACCTCGACCAGCTCACCGATTGGTTGAAAGACCACAAGATCACAGAAGTCGAATGCATGATTGGCGACCTCACGGGCATCACCCGGGGCAAGATCTCGCCGACCAACAAGTTCATCGCCGAGAAAGGCATGCGCCTGCCCGAGAGCGTTCTGTTGCAGACCGTGACCGGCGACTATGTCGAAGACGACATCTATTACGAACTGCTCGACCCGGCCGACATCGACATGATCTGCCGCCCCGACCAGAACGCCGTGTACCTGGTGCCTTGGGCCATCGAGCCGACCGCCCAGGTGATCCACGACACCTACGACAAGCAAGGCAATCCGATCGAGCTGTCGCCGCGCAACGTGCTCAAGAAAGTCCTCAAGCTCTACGCCGACAAAGGCTGGCAGCCCATCGTGGCGCCGGAGATGGAGTTCTACCTGACCAAGCGCTGCGAAGACCCGGACTTCCCGCTGCAACCGCCGATTGGCCGTTCCGGGCGCCCGGAGACTGGTCGCCAGTCCTTCTCTATAGAAGCGGCCAACGAATTCGACCCGCTGTTCGAAGACGTCTACGACTGGTGCGAACTCCAGGAGCTGGACCTCGACACCCTGATCCACGAGGACGGCACGGCGCAGATGGAAATCAACTTCCGTCACGGCGATGCGCTGTCCCTGGCCGACCAGATCCTGGTGTTCAAGCGCACCATGCGTGAAGCCGCGCTCAAGCACGACGTGGCCGCCACCTTCATGGCCAAGCCGATGACCGGCGAGCCCGGCAGCGCGATGCATCTGCACCAGAGCATCATCGACATCGCCACCGGCAAGAACGTCTTCTCCAATGAAGACGGGACCATGAGCCAGCTGTTCCTCAACCACATTGGTGGCCTGCAGAAATTCATCCCTGAATTGCTGCCGTTGTTTGCCCCCAACGTGAACTCGTTCCGCCGCTTCCTGCCGGACACCTCGGCGCCGGTAAACGTGGAGTGGGGCGAAGAAAACCGCACCGTGGGCCTGCGCGTACCGGATGCCGGCCCGCAGAACCGTCGTGTGGAAAACCGCCTGCCGGGCGCCGACGCCAACCCGTACCTGGCGATTGCCGCCAGTTTGCTGTGTGGCTACATCGGCATGGTCGAAGGCCATAACCCGAGCGCGCCGGTGGTCGGCCGTGGCTACGAGCGCCGCAACCTGCGCCTGCCGCTGACCATCGAAGACGCCCTGGAACGCATGGAAAACAGCAAGACCATCGAGAAATACCTGGGTCAGAAATTCATCACCGGCTACGTCGCGGTCAAGCGGGCCGAGCATGAAAACTTCAAGCGCGTGATCAGTTCATGGGAGCGGGAATTCCTGCTCTTCGCCGTCTGATGCGCCGGGCGGGCCGTGGGAACGGCTCGCCCTCACCTGAAACATCTAGGAGATTGGTATGTCCAGCAACAACCCGCAAACCCGTGAATGGCAAGCCTTGAGCAGCGATCATCACTTGGCGCCGTTCAGCGATTTCAAGCAATTGAAAGAGAAGGGCCCACGGATCATCACCAAAGCCCACGGCGTTTACCTGTGGGACAGCGAAGGCAACAAGATCCTCGATGGCATGGCTGGCTTGTGGTGCGTGGCGATCGGTTACGGTCGCGATGAACTGGCTGACGCTGCCGCCAAGCAAATGAAAGAACTGCCGTACTACAACCTGTTCTTCCAGACCGCCCACCCGCCTGTGCTGGAACTGGCCAAGGTCATTTCCGACGTCGCACCGGCCGGCATGAACCACGTGTTCTTCACCGGTTCTGGCTCGGAAGGCAACGACACCATGCTGCGTATGGTCCGCCACTATTGGGCGATCAAGGGCCAGCCAAACAAGAAAACCATCATCAGCCGCAAGAATGGCTACCACGGCTCCACCGTGGCCGGCGCCAGCCTGGGCGGCATGACCTATATGCATGAACAGGGCGACTTGCCGATCCCGGGCATCACCCACATCGCCCAGCCGTACTGGTATGGCGAAGGCGGCGACATGAGCCCGGAAGAGTTCGGGATCTGGGCCGCCAACCAGCTGGAAGAGAAGATTCTGGAAGTCGGCGTGGACAATGTCGGTGCCTTCATTGCCGAGCCGATCCAGGGTGCCGGCGGTGTGATCGTGCCGCCAGACACCTACTGGCCGCGCATCAAGGAGATCCTCGCCAAGTACGACATCCTGTTTGTCGCCGACGAAGTGATCTGCGGTTTCGGCCGTACCGGTGAGTGGTTCGGTAGCGACTTCTACGACCTCAAGCCCCACATGATGACCATCGCCAAGGGCCTGACCTCGGGCTACATCCCCATGGGTGGCCTGATCGTGCGCGACGAAGTGGTTGCCGTGCTCAACGAAGGCGGTGATTTCAACCACGGCTTTACCTACTCCGGTCACCCGGTGGCGGCCGCGGTCGCCCTGGAAAACATCCGCATCATGCGCGATGAAAAAATCGTCAGCCGTGTCCACGAAGAAACGGCACCGTATTTGCAGAAACGTCTGAGGGAACTGGCTGATCACCCGTTGGTGGGTGAAGTGCGCGGTGTGGGCATGCTCGGTGCGATTGAGCTGGTGAAGGACAAAGCCACGCGCAAACGCTACGAAGGCAAAGGTGTGGGCATGATCTGCCGCACGTTCTGCTTCGAGAATGGCCTGATCATGCGCGCCGTGGGCGACACCATGATCATTTCGCCGTCGCTGGTGATCAGCAAGGCTGAAATCGACGAGCTGGTGACCAAGGCTCGCCACTGCCTGGACCTGACTTTGGCGGCATTGCAGGGCTAAGTGCTAGGCTCAGTGCGCAGCGGCTTTCGGGCGCTGTGTGCTGAGCGGTTTTAAATGAGGCTTTGGTTGAAAGCCGGCCTCGGAACTTGCCAGACTGTCGCCCTGTTTTGTTGCCCTTAGACGGGCCGCTTAACGATGAAGAACGTGGCCCAAAAAAGAAAAAATTGGAGCATCACCAAATGAAGGCATTAGGTTTGAAGAACGCTGGCAAGACCCTCCTCGCCTTGTCCCTGATGGGCGCAATGGCGGGCGCGGCCCAGGCAGACAATAAAGTGCTGCACGTGTACAACTGGTCCGACTACATTGCACCGGACACCATCGCCAACTTTGAAAAAGAGTCGGGCATCAAGGTGGTGTACGACGTTTTCGACAGCAACGAAACCCTGGAAGCCAAGTTGCTGGCAGGCAAGTCCGGTTATGACATCGTCGTACCGTCGAACAACTTCCTCGCCAAGCAGATCAAGGCCGGTGTCTACCAGGAGCTGGACAAGTCCAAACTGTCCAACTACGACAACCTGAACAAATCCCTGCTCAAAGCCGTGTCGGTCAGCGACCCGGACAACAAGCACGCCTTCCCGTACATGTGGGGCTCGATCGGCATCGGCTACAACCCGGAGAAGGTCAAGGCCGCACTGGGTATCGACAAGATCGATTCGTGGGACGTGATCCTCAAGCCGGAAAATCTCGCCAAGCTCAAAAGCTGCGGCGTGAGCTTCCTCGACTCGCCAACCGAAATGCTGCCAGTCGCGCTGCATTACCTGGGCCTGCCGACCGACACCCAGAAGAAGGCTGACCTCAAGCAAGCCGAGGACCTGTTCCTCAAGCTGCGCCCTTCGATCGGCTACTTCCACTCGTCCAAGTACATCTCGGACCTGGCCAACGGCAATATCTGCGTGGCCGTGGGTTACTCGGGTGACGTGCAACAAGCCAAGTCCCGCGCGGCTGAAGCCGGTGGCAAGGTCAAGGTTGCCTACGACATTCCGAAAGAAGGCGCTGGCAGCTTCTATGACATGGTCGCCATCCCTAAAGATGCCGAAAACGTCGACGCCGCCTACAAGTTCATGAACTACCTGCTCGAGCCTAAAGTGATGGCCGGGATCACCAACAGCGTACGTTTCCCGAACGGTAACGAAAAAGCCACTGCACTGGTGGACAAGGACATCACCAGCGACCCGGGCATCTACCCGCCAGCTGACGTGCAAGCCAAGCTCTACGCCATTGCTGACTTGCCGGCTGCAACCCAGCGTGAAATGACACGCAGCTGGACCAAGATCAAATCGGGCAAGTAAGCCTTAAAACAGTAGGAGGGGCAGGTTGACTGCCCTTCTTACACATTAAATGACAGAAAGTTTTGCCGGATCGGTTTATCGAGGGTAAGTTGCGCGCCGGTTTTGTTGCCGGGCAACAACTTTGGGCCCAACTATTTAAGAGGACCTCCACTTGCCAATTTCTTTATTTCGCAAAGCCTTGCTGGTGGGCGCAGGTATCACGCTGGCGTTGAGCGTGCAGGCCGCACCGACTGTGCATATTTATAACTGGTCGGACTACATTGGCCCCGACACCCTGGCCAACTTCGAAAAGGCCACCGGCATCAAGCCTGTGTATGACGTGTTTGATTCCAACGAAACCCTGGAAGGCAAGTTGTTGGCCGGTCGCACCGGTTACGACGTGGTCGTGCCGTCCAACCACTTCCTCGGCAAGCAGATCAAGGCCGGGGCGTTCCAGAAGCTGGACCGTTCATTGCTGACCAACTATTCCAACCTGGACCCGGTGCTGCTCAAGCGCCTGGAAAAGAACGACCCGGGTAATCAATACGCCGTGCCGTACCTGTGGGGCACCAATGGCATTGGTTACAACGTCGATAAAGTGAAGGAAGTGCTGGGCGTCGACCATATCGACTCCTGGGCCGTGCTGTTCGAGCCGGAGAACATGAAGAAGCTGGCCAGTTGCGGCGTGTCGTTCATGGACTCGGCCGATGAAATGCTGCCGGCGGTGCTCAACTACATGGGCCTGAACCCCAACAGCACCAACCCCGAAGACTACAAGAAGGCCGAAGAGAAGCTGCTCAAAGTGCGGCCCTACGTGACCTACTTCCATTCGTCCAAATACATCTCGGACCTGGCCAACGGCAACATTTGCGTGGCGGCAGGGTTCTCCGGTGATGTGTTCCAGGCCAAGGCCCGTGCGGCTGAGGCGGGCAAAGGCGTGAACATCGCCTACGTGATTCCGAAAGAGGGCGGCAACCTGTGGTTTGACGTGCTGGCGATCCCGGCGGACGCAGCCAACGTCAAAGAGGCCCACGCCTTCATCAACTATTTGCTGAAACCTGAGGTGATCGCTCAGGTCAGTGATCAAGTCGGTTACGCCAACCCTAACCCTGGGGCGGACAAACTGATGGAGCAATCGATACGCACCGACGCAGCGGTTTACCCACCGCAGGCGGTTCTCGATCGGACATTCGTCAACTTCGAGTTACCCCCGAAAGTGCAACGTTTAATGACCCGTAGCTGGACCAAGGTCAAGACGGGCAAGTAAGGCTCAAACTATCCAAGGTTCGCCCGCCTCGGGCGCACAGAATTTTTTGTTGGGAGTTTCGTAAATGGCAGTTGCCTCCGGCGCCTATAAGAAAGCCCTCGAGGGCGACCAGACACCGAAAAAGGTGTTGGTCAAAATCGACCGGGTCACGAAGAAGTTCGACGAGACGATTGCCGTGGACGATGTGTCCCTGGAAATCAAGAAAGGCGAGATCTTCGCCTTGCTCGGCGGTTCGGGTTCGGGCAAATCCACCTTGCTGCGCATGCTCGCAGGCTTCGAGCGCCCAACGGAAGGTCGCATCTACCTCGACGGTGTGGACATCACCGACATGCCTCCCTACGAGCGGCCGATCAACATGATGTTCCAGTCCTACGCCCTGTTCCCGCACATGACCGTGGCGCAGAACATCGCCTTCGGCCTGCAACAGGACAAGATCCCCAAGGCCGAGATCGATGCCCGTGTGGCCGAGATGCTCAAGCTGGTGCAGATGAGCCAGTTCGCCAAGCGCAAGCCGCACCAGTTGTCCGGTGGCCAGCGCCAGCGTGTGGCCCTGGCGCGCTCCCTGGCCAAGCGCCCGAAACTGCTGCTGCTCGATGAGCCCATGGGCGCCCTCGACAAGAAGCTGCGTTCGCAGATGCAGCTGGAGCTGGTCGAGATCATCGAGCGCGTGGGCGTGACCTGCGTGATGGTGACCCACGACCAGGAAGAGGCCATGACCATGGCCGAGCGCATCGCGATCATGCACCTGGGCTGGATCGCCCAGATCGGCAGCCCGATCGACATCTACGAAACCCCCACCAGCCGCCTGGTGTGCGAGTTCATCGGCAACGTCAACATCTTCGACACCCAGGTGGTGGACGACGCCGAAGGCCACGCGGTACTCAAGTGCCCGGACCTGGACCGCGACATCTACGTGGGCTACGGCATTGCCACTGCCGTGGAAGACAAGTCGGTGACCTACGCCATCCGCCCTGAAAAGCTGCTGGTGACCACCGAAATGCCGACCTGCGAGCACAACTGGTCCAGCGGCAAGGTGCACGACATCGCCTACCTGGGTGGCCACTCGGTGTTCTACGTGGAACTGCCCAGCGGCAAGCTGGTGCAGTCGTTCGTGGCCAATGCCGAGCGCCGTGGCCAACGCCCAACCTGGGGTGACCAGGTGTACGTGTGGTGGGAAGACGACAGCGGCGTGGTACTTCGCTCATGAACATGAAGAAGCTCAAGCGTCAGCTGCAACGAATAACACCCGGTGGCCGGCATGTGGTCATCGGGATCCCTTTCCTCTGGCTGTTCCTGTTCTTCATGCTGCCGTTCTTCATCGTCTTGAAGATCAGCTTTGCCGAAGCCGACGTCGCGATCCCGCCTTACACCGAGATCTACACCTTCGTTGAGCAGAAACTGCAGTTGGTGCTCAACCTGGCCAACTACGCGATGCTGGGCGACGACGAGTTGTACATCGCCGCCTACCTGGGCTCGCTGAAGATGGCGTTTTTCAGCACGCTGCTGTGCCTGCTGATCGGCTATCCGATGGCCTACGCCATTGCCAGTGCGCGCAAAGAGATGCAGACCGTGCTGGTGCTGCTGATCATGATGCCGACCTGGACCGCGATCCTGATCCGCGTGTATGCGTGGATGGGTATCCTCAGCAACAACGGCTTGCTCAACGGCTTCCTGATGTCCATGGGGTTGATCAACGAGCCGCTGCAGATCCTCAACACCAACATCGCGGTGTATATCGGCGTGGTCTACTCGTACCTGCCGTTCATGATCCTGCCGCTGTACGCCAACCTGGTGAAACACGACCAGAGCCTGCTGGAAGCCGCGTCCGACCTGGGTTCGAGCACCTTCAACAGCTTCTGGAAAATCACCGTGCCGCTGTCCAAGAACGGCATCATCGCCGGCTGCATGCTGGTGTTTATCCCGGTCGTGGGTGAGTTCGTGATTCCTGAGCTGCTCGGCGGCCCGGAAACCCTGATGATCGGTAAAGTGTTGTGGCAAGAATTCTTCAACAACCGTGACTGGCCGGTGGCGTCTGCCCTGGCGGTGGTGATGCTGGCGATCCTGATCGTGCCGATCATCCTGTTCAACCGCAGCCAAGCCAAAGAGATGGAGGGCAAGATATGAAGCGCGTCAGTTTCTCAAGCTTCATGCTGGTGGCGGGGTTGTTGTTTATCTACCTGCCGATGCTGATCCTGGTGATCTACTCGTTCAACGAATCCAAGCTGGTGACCGTGTGGGGCGGTTGGTCGGTGAAGTGGTACGTGGGCCTGCTGGACAACACCCAGTTGATGGGCTCGGTGGCCCGCTCCCTGGAAATCGCCTGCTACACGGCGGTGGCCGCGGTGGCGCTGGGTACGTTGGCGGCCTTCGTGCTGACGCGCATCAGCCACTTCAAGGGCCGCACGCTGTTCGGCGGCCTGGTCACCGCGCCGCTGGTCATGCCAGAAGTGATCACCGGTCTGTCGCTGCTGCTGCTGTTCGTGGCCATGGCGCAAATGATTGGTTGGCCCCAGGAACGTGGCATCGTCACCATCTGGATCGCCCACACCACCTTCTGTGCAGCGTATGTGGCGGTGGTGGTGTCGGCACGCTTGCGTGAGCTGGACCTGTCGATCGAAGAAGCAGCCATGGACCTGGGTGCGCGGCCGTGGAAGGTGTTCTTCCTGATCACCATCCCGATGATCGCGCCATCGTTGGCGGCAGGCGGCATGATGTCGTTCGCACTGTCCCTCGATGACCTGGTACTGGCCAGCTTCGTGTCGGGCCCAGGCTCGACCACCTTGCCGATGGAAGTGTTCTCGGCGGTGCGCCTGGGGGTTAAACCCGAGATCAACGCCGTGGCCAGCCTGATCCTGCTGGCGGTGTCGCTGGTGACTTTCCTGGTGTGGTTCTTCAGCCGCCGTGCCGAAGAGATGCGCAAGAAAGCGATCCAGCAAGCCATCGAAGAAGCGGCGGCGGACGGCTGGCAACAGCCCGACAAGCGACGCGCGCCTGCACCGGTCTAACTGGCGCAACGTGGTAAAAAAATGTGGGAGCTGGCTTGCCTGCGATAGCGGTGTATCAGTCGACAGATGAGTCGACTGGCACGGCCTCATCGCAGGCAAGCCAGCTCCCACAGTGGTTTTGTGGTGTTTATGGGGTTGTGTTTCAGGCAACCCAAGGCGACTTGCGAATCACCTCCACAAAGTTCATCGGCTTGAACCCTGGCTCCTGATCCACCAGCACATCCGTCTTCACGTTGCCAAACGTGGTCTGCGGGCGATGGCGCAGGCCGTCGGCGAACGCGCAGATGATGCACTCCTTGAACCCTTCACCCCGTGGATGCGCATGCACCACCGCTTCGCGCTGCACGCTGGAAAACGCGGCGTAGTCCATGCCCAGCACGTCCATTTCCACGCCCGCCGTCACCAGTGCCACGGTGGGGCGCAAATGTTGTGGCACACCCGGCGTGGTGTGCAGGGCGATGGACAGCCACACCTGTTCGATATCGTCATCGCTCAGCCCGTAAGGCTTGAGGAATGCTGCCGCCGCATTGGCGCCGTCCACTTCGAAGCGTTCGTTGTCACTGCGATGACCTTCGACCAGGCCCAGGTCATGGAACATTGCGCCGACGTACAGCAGCTCCGGGTTGTAGGCCAGTTGCTTGCGCTCACCGCTCAAGGCACCGAACAGGAACACCCGACGGGAGTGGTGGTACAGCAGGTCCGATTCGACGTCGCGGATGTATTCGGTAGTGGCCCTGGCCAGGGCGCTGTCCGGGATCTGGATGCCGGCGATGGTGGTGCTCATGGTCGTTCTCCTCAAGAAGCGCCGGGGGTGGCGCCGATGAGTCCAGTCTGGTCGCGCGCCCGCGAAGGGGCTATCGCCGCGAGGGCGCGATCCCGGCCAACCTGCCTTCATATCGCGCCATGGGCGTACACGATCAAATGTGGGAGCTGGCTTGCCTGCGATAGCATCACCTCGGTATACCTGATACACCGAGGTGTCTGCATCGCAGGCAAGCCAGCTCCCACAGGGTTTCGTGTCCGCCAGTCATAAGGTTTCGCCATGCATAGAACCGTCGCCATCCTGATCTTCCCCGGCGTCCAGTCACTGGACGTGACCGGCCCCCTGGATGTGTTCTGCGAAGCCAACCGCTTTTTGCCGCCCCAGGATCACTACCGGCTGGAAGTGATCGGCTTCGGCCGCGGCAGCCTGGCCGCGTCCAACGGTTTGTCATTGCAGGCCCACCGGCATTACAGCGAAGCCCTGCAGGCCTACGACCTGCTGCTGGTGGCGGGCGGCCCGCAACTGCCGTTCGAAGATTTCGGTGCCGAGTTCGATGACTGGTTGCGCGGCGCCACCGCCCGAGCGCAGCGTTTTGGCTCGATCTGCAACGGCGCCTTCATGCTCGCCCGCGCTGGGCTGCTCGACGGCAAAACTGTCACCACCCACTGGAACGACGCCGCTGACCTGGCGCGCCTGTGTCCCACGGCCCAGGTCGAGGCCGATCGCCTCTACGTGCAGGACGGCAACCTCTACACCTCGGCGGGCGTCACGGCAGGTATCGACTTGTCGCTGTATTTGCTGGCCCAGGACCACGGCCCGGAAGTCGCGCTGAGCGTGGCCAAGCGCCTGGTGGTGTTCACCCAGCGTTCGGGCGGGCAGTCGCAGTTCAGCCCGTTCCTCACGCCCCACGCCGAAACCACCTCGGCGGTGGCTTTGGTGCAGTTGTACGTGCTGGCGAACCTGACGGGGGACCTGACCATTGCGGACTTGGCCAAGGCGGCCAACATGAGTGCGCGCAACTTCTCCCGGGTGTTCGCCCGGGAAGCGCGGATAACGCCCGCCGAGTTCGTCGAGCGGGCGAGGGTGGATGCGGCGCGGGTGATGCTCGAAAGCAGCCCCGCACCGCTCAAGACCGTGGCCTATCAGTGCGGCTTTCGCGACGCCCAGCACATGCGCAGTGTGTTCAATCGCCGGCTGGGCGTGACGCCGCAACAGTTTCGGCTCAACTTTGCGGCGCCGGTTTGAGGGTGTCGTAGGCTTCCAGGGCGCGCAGCGAGTAGATGTACGCAGCACCGGCGTTCAGCGAGATGGCGGTTGCCAGGGTCGCAGCGACTTCTTCACGGGTGGCGCCGGCCTTGATTGCCGCATCCGCATGCACACCGATGCAGCCGTCGCAGCGGGTGGTGATGGCCACGGCGATGGAGATCAGCTCACGGGTCTTGGCGTCGAGGACGTTGTTTTCCTCGGCAGCTTCGCCCAGCGCCATGTAGGCTTTGACCATCTTCGGGTTGCTCTTGCCCAGCGCGCCAAAGGCTTTCTTCACGGTAGGCAGCAAGTCGGACCAGTTATTGAACATTGCGGTAACTCCTGAACGGGTTGGGTGTGAAGCCAGTGTGTGCCGTTCGGGGTTGGCGTTATTGTTCAATCCGCTCATCTTTTTGACCGATGTTCGCAAATGAATTCGATCGACACCCTCATCGCGCTGGCCAACCTGCGCGGCAGCCTGGACCTGCGGTGCCAGTTCCAGGGCGACTGGGCCATGGACCACGCGCCGGAAGCGTTGGGCGTGGCGCCTTACCACATCGTGCTCAGCGGCACCTGCCGGGCCGAGTTGTCGGGCGGCCAGCAGGTGACCCTGGAACCCGGCGATATCCTGTTGATGCCCGGTGGCGCCACTCACTTGCTGCGCAGCCAGGGCGCGCGGCGTGCGCCGAGCCAGCCTCAGGTGATCGACGGCGGGCTGCTCAAGGTGCATCGCCTGGGCGGCAACCAGCCGGACATCGATATGCTGTGTGGCTCCTTTCACTACAACCGCCAGTCGTTGCTGTTCGGTGCGTTGCCGGAATACCTGGTGGTATCCAGCCGCGAGTGGCAGGGCGATGGGCAACTGGCGGCGCTTATCGCCCTGATGCGCAGTGAAGCGGACGGGCAGCAGCTGGGCGCACGAACCTTTATCGATGCGCTGTCATCGGCGCTCTTCACCCTCATCCTGCGCACCTGGCTGAACCGCCAGGCGCCGGTCGCTGGTACGTTTGCGCTGTTGGCTGACAAGCGCCTGAGCAAGGCGTGGCAAGCGATGCTGGCCGAGCCTGGGCATGAATGGACCATCGACAATCTGGCGGCCGTGGCAACGATGTCGCGGGCGACCTTCATGCGGGCTTTTGTGAAAGTCGCGGGTGTCTCGCCGTGGCTGCTGTTGACGCAGTTGCGCATGGAGCTGGCGTACAACCTGCTGCGCCAATCGCGCCTGAGCCTGCTGGATATCGCCGCCCAGGTGGGTTACCAGTCCCAGGCGGCGTTCAGCAAGAAATTCAAGGAGACCTACGGCGAGGCGCCGGGGCGACTGCGTTCAAACGCCGATCACCTGTAGGAGCCGGCTTGCCGGCGATAGCGGTGTGACTGACATACCGCCATCGCCTGCAAGCCGGCTCCTACAGTGTTTACGGTTATCGGGCAGGCAGCAATTTCAGGGTGCCGCGCGTATTCGCCGTCACTTCCTCATCACTGAAATGCGCTTGCTCATACCCCCCTTCGATGTACGTCTCCGCCTGATCCCCATAATGTGCATCAAACGGCACGCCGCTTTGCCCCACCGGGTTGATGGTGAGGGCGTGGGCCGGGTCGGCGAAGTCGATCAGGCGGCGGGTCGACGGGCCGTAGGTCACGGGCCACGGCGCCGGGCCGATCATCGCGGATTGGTTGTTGGGCACTTCGTGAGTGCCCGGCGCAGGGAACGGGCCAACGTTGAACACCTTGTCCAACGGCTTCTGCATGCCCAGCGGGTGGCCGTGGGTCAGGGTGTGCGCCTTGCCCCATTGCCACTGGGTTGGGTCATCGCCAAAGGTGGCTTTGAGGTGTGCCAGGCTGTTGTCCCAGGCGAGCTTGACGGTGTCGGCGCGCTTGCCATCCCACCACGGCGAATCCGGCGTGGCCGCCAGGCGCGGCAGGGCGGCGTCGATTACGCGGGTGCCGAGCAGGGTCTTGAACAGGGCGTCGCCAAGCTTGGGATGGAAGGCGGCGTCGGTGAGGTTGAACAGGAACTGGTTGAACAGCGTGGCACTGGTGGAGTCCAGCGGGTAGTCACCTTTCCAGGCGGCCAGTTGCTCCACCAGCTTGAGCTGTGCCGGGTCCTTGACCACGTCGCGCAATACCGGCAACAGCGGCGCCAGCAAGCGAGGGCCGTAGGCGGTGGTGGTGCCCAGCTGCAATGCCTGGCTGTTGTTCACGTCCCACTTCACGCTCTTGTCGCTCAACTGCGCATTCAACTGCTGACCACGATCAGGCAGGTTGTAATAGCCGGGAATCTCCATGCCCGTGGGCGAGACCGGCTGGGCATTGGCCGACACCACATAACCGCGCGCCGGGTTTTCTTCCTGGGGGTTGGCGCTGAAGGGGTAGAAGCCCAGCTTGTCGGCCTGGGCGGTGCTGCCGTCGA
Source organism: Pseudomonas sp. GW821-FHT09A09 (assembly GCF_059418405.1). NCBI lineage: Bacteria > Pseudomonadati > Pseudomonadota > Gammaproteobacteria > Pseudomonadales > Pseudomonadaceae > Pseudomonas > Pseudomonas sp. GW821-FHT09A09. The sequence goes on along the minus strand of NZ_JBWKPU010000032.1, from coordinate 57,200 downwards.
GGATAAACCCTGCATTGGCGCCCGCCGGGCGAATCGGCAACTGCGCCGCCGCCCACCAGCCGATATCGCCCTTGGCGTTTGCCCAGACGATGTTCAGGCCCGGCGCAGACACTTTGGCCGCTGCCGCCCGAGCCTTGGCCAGGGTGTCGGCACGGTTGAGCTGGTAGAACCCTTCGAGGATCGGGTTCTGCGTGTCGAGGAAGGCCCACCACATGGCAATCGGCGTCTTGCCGGCGTTCTCACCCAGCACGTCGTTGACGATCGGGCCGTGGGGCGACTGGCGCAGGGTGATGGTCACCGGTGCCTGGCCTTTCACGGCGATCTGCTGCTCGCTGGTGGTCATGTTCACCCATTGGTCGTGGTACCAGACCTGGTTGGGGTTGTCCGGGTTGACCTTCTCGGCGATCAGGTCGAGGTCGTCGTTCTGGAACATGGTCAGGCTCCAACCGAAGTCCAGGTTGTGCCCCAGGAACGCCACCGGCACCAGCGCGTTGTGATAGCCGTACAACTCAAACCCCGGCGCCGACAGTTGCGCCTCGTACCACACCGACGGCACCGAGAAGCGAATGTGCGGGTCACCCGCCAGCAACGGCTTGCCGCTCTTGGTGCGGCTGCCGCTGATGGCCCAGGCGTTGCTGCCTTCGAACTGCGGCAAGCCATTTTCGGCCAGGGCCTGCTCGCTGAGGGAGGCCAGGGCGCCGAGGTTTTGCCAGTCGCTGGCAGCCAGGTTCAGGGCGCCCTTGGGTTGCCAGTCCAGGTCGAAGACTTTCAGGTAGTCGCTGCCCAGCTGGTCGCGTACGTAAGTCAGCAGGGGTTCGGTGCGAAAGGCGGCGGCAAAGCTGTAGGCCATGTAGCCGGCGACGCTGATGGTGTCTTCAGCGGTAAACGGCCGCTTGGGGATGCCCAGCACGTCGAATTCCATGGGGCTGGCGTGGCTGTCCTGATACTGGTTGATGCCGTCCAGGTAGGCTTGCAGCGCTTTCCACGCAGGCGAGTCGTGGTCCAGCTGTTCCACGTAACTCAAGGCGCGTTCGCGAATGCGCAGGCTGCGGAACAGCTTGTCGGTGTCCAGCAGTTTGGGCCCGAGCACTTCGGCCAGTTCGCCACGGGCCAGGCGCCGCATGATTTCCATCTGGAACAGGCGGTCCTGGGCGTGCACATAACCCAAAGCGCGGTACAGGTCGGTCTCGTTCTCGGCGCGGATATGCGGCACGCCACGGTCGTCGTAGCGCACCGTGACCGAGCCTTGCAGGCCGGCCAGCGTGACCGTGCCCTGGCGGGTGGGTTGCTTGCTGTAGACGTACCAGCCGCCCGCGAGGGCGAGCAGCACCACCAGAACCGCGAAAACCTGCAAGACGCGCTTCATGAACATTCCTTACCAAGAGTGGGGTAACGGGCTACAGATCCTTAGGCCACGAACAATAGCAGCCCACCGCCAGGGTGTGCGTGGCATTCACCTCGCGTCCGGCTTCAAGGGCCTTGAGGATCGGCTCGATAAAACTGTTGCTGGAATTGCACGTCAGCCCTTCGCTGTAGGGCCCGAAATACGCGAGCTTGCCGCTGCGGTCCCAAATGCCCACGGCGGGGCTGGCGGGTACTTGGTCGGCGCCGGACAGGGCGGTGAGGGTTTTCATCTGGCGCAGGTTGTCGGGCAGCTTGCCGTGGCTGCCGGCTTTTTGCAGGGCGTAGAACTCGACGCCGTGGGGCGCGTATTGCTCGATCAGCTCGCCCAGGTGTTGCTGGTTGCCAACATTGCACGGGCAGGCCGGGTCCCAGAAGTGCACCAGGCGGATCGGGCCCGGGCCGCTCAGCTCGGCGGGCAGGCGCAGGGCGTCACCGGAAAACACCGCCGTGTGCTCGCTGAAGGCCCGCAGGTAGCGGCCCTGGAACCAGTCGTAGGCTGCCCACAGCACGCCGGCGCAGATGATCAGGATCAGGCTGGCGAACAAGGCGGTACGGTAAGGCTGTCGCATTCAGATCAATCCTCGAAGGTCGCGTAGCTTGCCATGCTTGTCCTGACAGATGAATATCGCAGCTCGATATTCATCTTCGCCGTCAGTCTGGAACCCTTTATGCCCGTCACCTTTGACCCCGATCATCTGCGCGACAGCTTGCGCCCCCTGGTGGATGCGCAACCGCTGAGTGCCGAGGCGCGGGTCTACCAGCGTTTCTACGGGCTGGACCTGGCCAAGCGCACGGTGCCTGCGGTGAGCCGCCTGGGGCGCTTCGAGGTCGACGGTTTTGAGGTGGTGGCGCAGGTCTGGTGGCCAAAGGCGCCGGTGGCGACGATGTTCCTGTTCCACGGTTTCTATGACCACATGGGGCTGTACCGCAACGTGGTGGACTGGGCGCTGGACCAGGGCTTCGTGGTGATCGCCTGCGACCTGCCGGGCCATGGCCTGTCCAGTGGCGCGCGGGCCAGCATCGAGGATTTCTCGGTGTATCAGGACGTGGTCCAGGCGCTGTTCGCCCAGGCATCAGCACTGCAATTGCCCCAGCCCTGGCACCTGTTCGGGCAAAGCACCGGCGGGGCGGTGGTGGTGGATCACCTCCTCAACCACGGCGCCGACAGCCCGGCCCAGGGCAAGACCTTCCTGCTGTCGCCGCTGGTGCGGCCGCGTGCGTGGGGCTGGTCGCAGGTTAGCTACTACCTGCTGCGCCCGTTTGTAAAAGGCATTGCGCGGCGGTTCAGCGAGAACACCAACGACCCCGCGTTCAAGCCGTTCCTGGAAGCCGACCCGCTGCAGCCGCGCCAACTGCCCACCGCCTGGGTGGGCGCGCTCGCCCGCTGGATCAAACGCATCGAAGCCGCACCGCGCAGTTCGCGGCGGCCGGTGATTATCCAGGGGGAGGAAGACATGACGGTGGACTGGCAGCACAACCTGTTGGTGCTGCGGGGCAAGTTTGACCAGCCTGAGGTGCTGATGCTGCCGCGTGGCAGGCACCACCTGGCCAATGAAATTCCGGAAATTCGAGAAGAGTACTTCCGGTATCTAACAGCCCATCTGAAATAACACCGCCCCTGTTTAGGAGCCGGCTTGCCGGCGATGGCGGCATCAGATGTGTCGCACGTCTTGAGGCCGCCATCGCTGGCAAGCCAGCTCCTACAAGGAAGGTTATTGCGACAGGCTTGAGGTGCTTTGGCCGACCGCCAACCCTGCGCGGATGGCCGCCAACGCCGCCTGGTAATACGCCTTGCCGTCCGGTGACTCGGCAAACGTGGCGAATTCTTCCAGCTCCGGGTCAGACAAATCCCGATAGACGTACAGCAGCGTGTTGTTCAGATCCTTGTCGATCTGCTGCATCAACCGCTCGCGCTGACCATTCAACATGCCTTGGGCCTGACCGCCCCCCAGCAGGCCAGGGATCATCTGGCTCAGGCTGTCGGCCGCCACCCCGGCAATCGCCAGGCTGACTTCTGCGCCCGCTTCGCGAGCTGGCAGCGCCTGGGCCAGGTGACCGATGATCAGGCTGCGGGTGGCGTCGGCTTCGATTTTCGGCAGGCCTTGGGCGTTCTTTGCCAGTTGGTCGCGGCGGGTGGCGAGCAGCTCGGCGGCGACAATCTTGCGGCCCAGGGGCGACTGGAAAAACGCCAGGGCAGGCTTGGGGTCCGCCAGGTTCTTGCGCAGCTGCGCCTCGGCACGCTGGTCCACGGCCTGGGCGGCGAAGCGTTTATTGCTGTTGTCCACCAACGCTTGGTACACCGCTGGCGGCAGGCTATTGCGGTAGCGTTGCTGGGCGGCACTCAGGGCGTCATTGAAATGCGCACGTTGTTCGGCCCAGCCGGCGACCTTGTACAACTGGTCATGGCCGTCTGCCCAAGCGGGCAAAACGCAGAACATCAGCACGGAAAAAAACAAACGACGCATATGGACTCCTGTCAGTCGGCCACTATTGTCCGTGTCGGGCGTAGGATTTGTCGAGAAATCCTATCGGTCACCTGACTAAAGTGTATTCAGACGCTCGGCGGCTCTGTCGGATTCACAGGCGTATGGATACTATGCGCGCCATGCAAATTCCCCTCGATCACTCGCTGTTGCAACGTATTGTCGACGACCTCGCCGAAAAAGGCTGGTCCCGGCAGGACGGCTTCCTGCCCCAGGCTCTGACCCTGGAATTGGCGGCTGAGTGCCGTAAACGTAAAGCCGAGGGTGAGCTGGCGCCGGCTGCGGTCGGGCGCGGCCCGGCCCAGGAGATCCGCGAGGGGATTCGCGGTGATCACATCCAGTGGCTGGAAGAGGGTGATGCTGCTGTCTGCGGCACCTACATGGGCTTGATGGACAGCCTGCGCCAGGCGATGAATCGCGACCTGTTCCTGGGCCTCGAGGATTTCGAAAGCCACTTCGCGATGTACCCGCCCGGGGCGTTCTACCTAAAACATGTGGACCGCTTCCGCGACGATGACCGGCGCATGGTCTCGGCAGTGGTCTACTTGAATGACGCCTGGCTGCCCGAACACGGCGGCCAATTGCGCATGTACCTCAAGGACGGCGCAGAGTACGACGTAGAGCCCAACGGCGGTTGCCTGGTGGTGTTCCTGTCGGGCGAGGTGCCCCACGAAGTCCTGCCGGCGACGCGTGAGCGGCTGTCCCTCACGGGCTGGTTTCGCCGGCGCGGCAACGAGCCGTTTTAGCGATGGAAAAGATCCTCGTCAGCCGCTGCCTGCTCGGGCACAAGGTGCGCTACGACGGCGCCGGCAGCGGGCCGTTCGATCAGTTGGCCGCATGGCAGGCCGAGGGGCGGGTGGTCGCGATCTGTCCGGAAGTGTCCGGCGGATTGCCCACCCCCAGGCCTGCGGCTGAAATTCCGGGCGGGCAGGGGGTGGACGTATGGGAAGGCCGTGCTCGGGTGCTGACCGCCGACGGCGAGGATTTCAGCGAGGCGTTTCTCGACGGCGCCCGCCAGGCCCTGGCGTTGGTGCAGCAACACAATATCCGTATCGCCATTCTCAAGGCCAATAGCCCGTCGTGCGGCAACCTGCTGACCTATGACGGCACGTTCTCGGGTGTGAAGGTGAGCGGTGAGGGTGTGACGGCGGCGCTGCTCAAGCGCCATGGCGTGCACGTCTTCAGCGAGCTGGAGCTCCCCCAGGCCGCCCAGGCACTCAACAACCTGTAGGAGCCGGCTTGCCGGCGATGAGGCCCTTAAGGTTTGCGAACAACCTGAGGCCGCCATCGCCGGCAAGCCGGCTCCTACAGAGGGTTATTGGGCTTTGGCGACGGGCTCGTTTTCAAACCACTTCTGCGTCAGCGCCTTCAGGCGGCCATCGGCCTTGATGTGCTGCAGCGCCTTGTCCAGGCTATTTTTGAACGCCGGGTTGCCTTTATGGAATGGAATCGCCAGTTCAGGTGTTTCCTTATAAGCCTCACTGAAATCGAACCGATCCCGCAGCTCGGCAGTCATAGCGATATGGTTGATGGCCACGTCGTACTTGCCGGTTTCCACGCCGGGTAGCAGGTCGCTGTCGTCGGTGGTGATGAATGAGGGGCGCACGTCCATTTCCTTGGCCAGTTGTTCGCCCAGCTCCACTTCAAAGCCGGTGAGTTTGTCGCCGTCCTTGAAGTTAAAGGGCGGGGTGTTGGCTTCGAGGGCGATACGCAGTTCGCCGCGATCGAACACATCGTCGATCAACTCGGCATGAGCCAGAGGGCTCAGGAAGGAAAGCAAAAGTACAAGGCCAGGCGAAAGGCGCATGGTCACTCCTAAAGTATTCATCTGTGCGAGGCGCCGTTCAGCATCGCTTTGCTATGGTGTGTTGAGTGCCTTGGACAGCAATTTGCCGCGAAGTTGTCATAACCCAACAGATTTCCTGGAAAAACTGGAGAAGCGAATGAAAGCCCTTTTGTCCCGTGCAACGATTGCCAGCCTGCTGCTGGGTGCTTCAATGTTGGCCACCGCCGCCGACGGTATCCCGCGCAGTGCTCCACCTGAAGGCGCCAAGGTGTTTATCGTTTCGCCAAAAGACGGCGCCACCGTCGACAAGACCTTCACCGTCAAATTCGGCATGGAAGGTCTGAAACTGGCTCCGGCCACTGACCAGACCCCAGGCACCGGCCACCACCACCTGTTGGTCGACCAGAAAGAACTGCCTGACGCCAGCGTGCCGATCCCGGCCACTGACACCGTGATCCACTACGGCAAGGCCCAGACTGAAACCGAACTGACCCTCACCCCAGGCAAGCACACCTTGCAACTGGTGGCGGGCGACAAACTGCACATGCAGTTCAACCCGACTGTAGCGTCCAAAGTGATCACGGTTAACGTAAAGTAAGATTTGTTCAGATGAAAAAAAGGGAGCCCCTCGGGGCTCCCTTTTTTATGCGGCGTTGAAACCTTAGAACAACACGCGGCTACGAATCGTGCCGTTGATGTGCTGCAGCTTCTCTTGCGCCAGGTCCGAGTACTCGGCGTCGACGTCGATCACCACGTAGCCGACCTTCTCGTTGGTCTGCAGGAACTGACCGGAGATGTTGATGCCGTTTTCCGCGAAGACCTTGTTGATCTCCATCATCACGCCAGGGATGTTCTGGTGGATGTGCAGCAGGCGGTGCTTGCCAGGGTGAGCCGGCAGGGCCACTTCCGGGAAGTTCACGGACGATACCGAGGTACCGTTGTCGCTGTACTTGACCAGCTTCTCCGACACTTCCAGGCCGATGTTGGCCTGGGCTTCAGCGGTGGAACCGCCGATATGCGGGGTCAGGATCACGTTGTCCAGGCCACGCAGCGGGCTTTCGAAGATGTCGTCGTTGGAGCGTGGCTCCACCGGGAACACGTCGATGGCGGCGCCGATCAGGTGCTTGTCCTTGATCGCGTCGGCCAGGGCGTCCAGCTCGACCACGGTGCCGCGTGCTGCGTTGATCAGGATGCCGCCTTTCTTGATGGCGCGGATTTCCTTCTCGCCGATCATCCACTGGGTCTCAGCGGTTTCCGGAACGTGCAGGGTGACGATGTCGGACATGCCTAGCAGCTCGGTCAGGCTGGCCACTTGAGTAGCGTTGCCCAATGGCAGCTTGGTCAGGGTGTCGTAGAAGAACACCTGCATGCCCAGGCCCTCAGCCAGGACCGACAGTTGAGTACCGATCGAGCCGTAACCGACGATACCCAGCTTCTTGCCACGGATTTCGAAGGAGTTGGCCGCGCTCTTGATCCAGCCGCCACGGTGGCAGGAAGCGTTCTTCTCAGGGATGCCGCGCAGCAGCAGGATGGCCTCGGCCAGCACCAGCTCCGCAACGGAACGGGTGTTGGAGTACGGTGCGTTGAACACCGCGATGCCGCGCTCGCGCGCTGCGTTGAGGTCGACCTGGTTGGTGCCGATGCAGAAACAGCCAACCGCCACGAGTTTCTTGGCGTGATCGAAGATCTCTTCGGTCAGCTGAGTGCGGGAGCGAATGCCGATAAAGTGCGCGTCGGCGATCTTTTCCTTTAACTGGGCTTCCGGCAGAGAACTGGTGATGTACTCAATGCTGGTGTACCCGGCGGCTTTCAGAACGTCGACAGCCGATGGGTGGACGCCTTCCAGAAGAAGGAACTTGATCTTGCTCTTATCGAGAGAAGTCTTGCTCATCTGCGTAAACCTGTATCCCGGAGAAAAATGGCAGGGAATCGGATCGCTTAAGCTGACCCGGACGGCAGGAAAGCCGTCACCGCAGAAACGCCCTTGGGCTCTGTCCTGCGGGGGCGGTATGCTAGCATACGCGCCCCGCTAAACACTCATTCCTGCGACGTGAAGCGTTCTCAGGATGACCATGAATTGTTCGAGAGTTCTGTCGATGACCCATCCTGCCCTGATTGATGAGCTAAAGACCCTGGTTGAGCCTGGCAAAGTGCTGACCGATGCAGACTCCCTGGAGGCTTACGGCAAGGATTGGACCAAGCATTTCGCCCCCGCACCCACGGCCATCGTCTTCCCCAAGACTATCGAGCAGGTGCAGGCCATCGTCCGTTGGGCCAATGAACACAAGGTGGCGCTGGTGCCATCCGGTGGACGTACCGGCCTGTCGGCGGCTGCCGTGGCGGCCAATGGCGAGGTGGTGGTGTCGTTCGACTACATGAACCAGATTCTCGACGTGAACCTCACCGACCGCACCGCCGTGTGCCAGCCGGGCGTGGTCACCAAGCAGTTGCAGAACGTCGCCGAAGAAAAAGGCCTGTACTACCCGGTGGACTTCGCGTCGTCCGGTTCGAGCCAGATTGGCGGCAACATCGGCACCAATGCCGGCGGAATCAAGGTTATTCGCTACGGCATGACCCGTAACTGGGTGGCTGGCATGAAGGTCGTCACCGGCAAGGGTGATGTGCTGGAACTGAACCGCGACCTGATCAAGAACGCCACCGGCTATGACATGCGCCAGCTGTTCATCGGCGCCGAAGGCACCCTGGGCTTTGTGGTGGAAGCCACCATGCGCCTGGACCGGGCACCGAAGAATCTCACCGCCATGGTGCTGGGTACCACCGACTTCGACTCGATCATGCCGGTATTGCACGCGTTCCAGAGCAAGTTGGACCTGACCGCTTTCGAATTCTTCTCCGATAAGGCCCTGGCCAAGGTCCTCGGCCGTGGTGACGTACCGGCGCCGTTCGAGACCGAATGCCCGTTCTACGCGTTGCTGGAATTTGAAGCCACTACCGAAGAAGTCGCCAACCACGCGCTGGAAACCTTCGAGCACTGCGTGGAGCAGGGCTGGGTGCTGGACGGCGTGATGAGCCAGAGCGAAACCCAGCTGCACAACCTGTGGAAGCTGCGCGAGTACATCTCCGAGACCATTTCCCACTGGACCCCGTACAAGAACGATATTTCGGTCACGGTCTCCAAAGTCCCGGCGTTCTTGCAGGAAATCGACGCAATCGTCGGCGAACACTACCCAGACTTCGAAATCGTCTGGTTCGGCCACATCGGCGACGGCAACCTGCACCTGAACATCCTCAAGCCGGAAAACCTGAGCAAGGACGAGTTCTTCGCCAAGTGCGCCACTGTGAACAAGTGGGTGTTTGAAACCGTCGAGAAGTACAACGGTTCGATCTCCGCCGAACACGGTGTGGGCATGACCAAGCGCGATTACCTGACCTACAGCCGTTCGCCGGTGGAAATCGAGTACATGAAAGCCGTGAAAGCCGTGTTCGACCCGAACGGGATCATGAACCCTGGCAAGATCTTCGCTGTTTAATCGCCCCTGAAGGAGTCGTTCCATGAGCTACCAGCACAAGTATGTCGACGGCACCAACATCCACTTTCCCCTGGGCAAAGTGGTGTGCATCGGGCGTAACTACGCCGAACATGCCAAGGAACTGGACAACCCGGTACCGACCGAGCCGCTGCTGTTCATCAAGCCCGGCAGCTGTGTGGTCGCGTTGGAAGGTGGCTTCGCCATCCCGACCGAGCGCGGTTCGGTGCACTACGAGGCGGAAATCGCGGTACTGATCGGCAAGCCCTTGTCGACCAAGCCGAGCCGTGAAGAAGTGCTGGACGCCATCTCCGGCTTCGCCCCGGCCCTGGACCTGACCCTGCGCGACAAGCAGGCCGAGCTGAAAGCCAAGGGCCTGCCGTGGGAAATCGCCAAGTCGTTTGACGGCGCGGCAGTGATTGCACCATTCGTGGTGGGCAGCACTTTCCCGGACGTGACCGATATCGGCATTCGCCTGACCATCAACGGTGAAGTTCGCCAGGACGGCAACAGCGCGATCATGCTCAACCCGATCATCCCGATGATCCAGTACATGGCCGGTTGCTTCTCGCTGCAGGCCGGCGACGTGATCCTCACCGGTACCCCGGTGGGCGTGGGCCCGCTGAATGTCGGCGACGAGCTGGTGCTGGAGCTGCCAGGCGTCAGCCGCTTCGAAAGCCACGTTCGCTGAACCCTTCCCCCTTTGTAGGAGCCGGCTTGCCGGCGATAGCATCGCCTCGGTGTAACTGACACACCAAGTCGTCCGCATCGCAGGCAAGCCAGCTCCCACAGGGGTTTGTGTTCATCCCCAAGCATTGCTCTTTGCATTTTTTTCACACGCCATCCGGATAATCCTCAGCCTTCAGCACGCGGGCCCGTTGATCCTGTGCTATCACCTAAAGCTGACTTTCTGGAAAAGCGCTCAATGGCCGTGCCTCTGCCTTCCGCCACACCCAAGCCCCGTTCCCGTTTTGCCCTGCGTTGGTATTCCTGGCTGTTCCTGGCGGGGGCGATCGTCTATGGCGTGTCGTGGGCAATGCATTGGGATGATCGCGGCGTGTTGTGGGTGATGGAGCGCTTCGAAACCCAGGCGGAGCGTCAGGAAAGTGTGTGGTTGCCGGATTACCACGCGGTCATCGACGGCAAGTTGCTGCCCGGCATGGAGAAGGATGAGGCCTCGGATGTGTCCTATAACCCGCAGACCAAAACCCTGTTTTCCGTCATGGGCAAGAACCCTTTCCTCGTTGAGCTGAGCCTGCAAGGCGATGTGTTGCGCAAGATGCCGCTCAACGGCTGGAACAACCCGGAAGGCGTCACGGTGATGGAAAACGGCCAAATGGCCATCGTCGATGAACGCATGCACACCCTAACGGTGGTCAAGGTCGACGCCAGCACCCAACAACTGAACATCGCTGACTTCAAAAGCTACGACCTCGGCCCTTCCAAGGATCAGAACAAAGCCTTTGAAGGTGTCACCTGGGACAAGCGAAACCAACACATCGTGCTCGGCGAAGAACGCCCACCCGCGCTGTTCACCTGGAAAAGCGATGGCAGCACGCTGACCGGCGATAAGCAAAAAGTCGCCAGCACTGAGCTGGACATGCGCAACCTCTCCGCGCTGGCTGTCGACCCGCGCACCGGCCATTTACTGGTGCTATCGGCCGACTCCCACCTGCTGCTGGAGCTGGATGAAAAGGGCGAGCAAGTCAGCTTCATGACCTTGCTTGGCGGTTTCAACGGCCTGAAGAACACCATACCCCGCGCCGAAGGCGTGACCATGGATGAAGACGGCACTCTGTACATGGTCAGCGAGCCCAACTTGTTCTACCGCTTCGAAAGGCAGAAGTAATCCGACGAATACGTCGGATAAGTCTCTATTAGCGGCATTCACCAGGCACTCGGCAGCGTTTAAGTTTAAATTCAGACCGGCGTGATATTTCTTCGCCACTTTTGACTTTGAGCCTGTCCGATGCGTCGATTTGCCCGCCCCAAACCCATCTTCTTTATGCTTGCGCTGGTCGCTTTGATCGGCGCCGGGGTCGTTGCGCAGCACTTTCGCTTGTTCGAGCGTGCGTGGTTCAACTGGCAAGCCTGGCGCCAGCCTGCGAACGAGCGCTCCATTGGCCTGGCGGATTACCGCGTCACGGTCGAAGCCCGGGTGATCGAGGGTCTGGATAAAGACGTTTCGGCGCTCACCTACGACCCGGTCCGCAAAAGCCTGTTTACTGTCACCAACAAAAAGCCCGAGCTGATCGAGCTGTCCCTGGAAGGCAAAATCCTGCGGCGTATTCCGTTGGTGGGCTTTGGCGATGCCGAGGCAGTGGAGTTCATCAGCGACAACATCTATGTGATCAGCGATGAGCGCCAGCAACGGCTGATCAAGGTGCATGTGGACAACGACACGCAGTTTCTCGATGCCGCCGATGCGGAGCAGATGACCCTGGGTGTGCATATTGGTGGCAACAAAGGCTTTGAAGGCCTGGCGTATGACTCACTGGGCAAGCGTCTGTTCGTGGCCAAGGAGCGTGACCCGATGCTGATCTACGAGGTGCACGGTTTTCCCCATTTCAAACCGGAAAAAACCTACTCGGTCCACGTGATCAACAACCCCAAGCGGGACGCGGGGCTGTTTGTACGGGACCTGTCGAGCCTGCAATACGACGAGCGCAGCGGCCACTTGCTGGCGCTGTCGGATGAGTCGTTCCTGGTGCTGGAGTTGGATATTGACGGTCGCCCGTTGAGCAGCCTGTCTTTGCTCGCCGGGCGCCACGGCCTCAAAAAGCGCGTGCCGCAGGCGGAAGGGATCGCGATGGGCGACGATGGCACGCTGTACCTGACCAGTGAGCCGAACCTGTTCTACGTCTTCAAGAAACCCAACCCCTGAAACGCCGCCGGCCAACTGTGGGAGCTGGCTTGCCTGCGATGCAGGCACCTCGGTCTTTCAGTAGCACCGGGGTGATGCTATCGCAGGCAAGCCAGCTCCCACATAAAGCACAGCGTATTTGCTTAGGCCTTGAGGGTTTTCACGCCTTCGGAAGTCCCCAGCAGCAACACGTCAGCAGGACGCGCCGCGAACAAACCATTGGTCACCACGCCCACGATCGCGTTGATCTGGGTCTCCAGCTCCACCGGGTTGGTGATCTGCATATTGAACACGTCGAGGATGATGTTGCCGTTATCGGTCACCACGCCTTCGCGGTACACCGGGTCGCCGCCCAGTTTCACCAGCTCGCGGGCCACGTGGCTGCGGGCCATTGGGATCACTTCTACCGGCAGCGGGAACGCGCCGAGTACCGGCACCAGCTTGCTGGCGTCGGCGATGCAGATGAAGGTCTTGGCCACGGCCGCCACGATCTTCTCGCGGGTCAGGGCTGCGCCGCCGCCTTTGATCAGGTTCAGGTGCGCGTCGCTTTCATCGGCGCCGTCGACGTAGAACTCCAGGTCGCTCACGGTGTTGAGCTCATACACCGGAATGCCGTGGCCCTTGAGGCGTGCGGCGGTGGCTTCGGAGCTGGCCACGGCGCCGTCGAACGCGCCCTTGTGCTGGGCCAGTGCATCGATGAAGCAGTTGGCGGTGGAGCCGGTGCCGACACCGACGATGCTCTTGTCGTCGAGTTTAGGAAGGATTAAATCGACGGCGGCCTGGGCCACTGCCTGTTTGAGTTGATCCTGGGTCATGCGGGCTCCGGAACGGGCGGGGAGTTATCGAGGGCGGCGAGTATAACCCAACAAAACCTCGGGATTCGTGTGGTCGCCCGGCCAAAAGCCGGGTTAGACTCCTTGGCCCTGCCAAACCGTGAAAGTAGAAGCCCGCCGATGCTTGAACAGTACGTCAAAAAGATCCTCACCTCGCGCGTCTACGACGTTGCCGTAGAAACCCCGTTGCAGACCGCCCGCCAGCTCTCCGAGCGGCTGGGCAACACGGTCTGGCTCAAGCGCGAAGACTTGCAGCCGGTGTTCTCGTTCAAGATTCGCGGCGCCTACAACAAGCTGACCCAACTGAGCAGCGAAGAGCGTGCGCGCGGTGTGGTCACAGCCTCGGCGGGCAACCATGCCCAAGGCCTGGCCCTGGCGGCCAAGGTGCTGGGGGTCAAAGCCACCATCGTGATGCCCAAGACCACCCCGGAAATCAAGGTCGAAGGCGTGCGCTCCCGTGGCGGCAAAGTGGTGCTGCATGGCGATTCCTTTCCGGAAGCCCTGGCCTACTCGCTGAAACTGGTCGACGAAAAAGGCTACGTCTACATTCACCCCTACGATGATCCGCACACCATTGCCGGGCAGGGCACCGTGGCAATGGAGATCCTGCGCCAGCACCCGGGGCCGCTGGACGCGATCTTCGTACCGGTGGGCGGCGGCGGGCTGATCGCCGGTATTGCGGCGTACGTGAAATACCTGCGCCCGGACATCAAGATCATCGGCGTCGAGCCCGACGACTCCAACTGCCTGCAAGCCGCGATGGCAGCGGGTGAGCGCGTGGTATTGCCCACCGTCGGTATTTTCGCCGACGGCGTGGCGGTGGCGCAGATCGGCCAGCACACCTTCGACATCTGCAAGGACTATGTGGATGAAGTGATCACCGTGAGCACCGATGAAATCTGTGCGGCGATCAAGGACATCTACGACGACACCCGCTCCATCACCGAGCCTGCGGGCGCGCTGGGCGTGGCCGGGATCAAGAAGTACGTCGAGACCCGTGGCGTGACCGGGCAGACCCTGGTGGCCATCGACTCGGGGGCCAACGTCAATTTCGACCGCCTGCGCCACGTGGCCGAGCGTGCCGAGCTGGGTGAGGGCCGCGAAGCCATCATCGCCGTGACCATTCCCGAGAAGCCGGGCAGCTTCAAGGCGTTCTGCGAAGCCGTGGGCAAGCGCCAGATCACCGAATTCAACTACCGCTACCACTCCGGCAGTGAGGCGCACATCTTTGTTGGTGTGCAGACCCACCCGGAAAACGACCCGCGCAGCGCGCTGATCGCTAGCCTGACAAGCCAGGGTTTCCCGGTGCTGGACCTGACCGAAAACGAACTGGCCAAGTTGCACATCCGCCATATGGTCGGCGGGCACGCGGCTAAAGTCAGCGATGAAGTGGTGTTGCGCTTCGAATTCCCCGAGCGTCCGGGCGCCTTGTTCAACTTTCTTAACAAATTGGGCGGGCGCTGGAACATCTCGATGTTCCACTATCGCAACCACGGCGCAGCCGACGGCCGTGTGGTCGCCGGCCTGCAAGTGCCGGCGGACGAGCGTCACCTGGTACCGGCAGCCCTGGAGGCCATCGGCTACCCGTACTGGGATGAAAGCGATAACCCGGCCTACACACTGTTCCTCGGTTGAGCGACTACGCTGATTGGGGCGGCCTATAAGGAAGACGACACATGGAAACCCTGACCACCCTGAAAGTTATTCACATCGCGGCCACGGCGTTGCTGCTGCTCAGTGGCCTCGGCCTGGCGCTGCTGGCCTGGCGCAAACGCAGCGCGGGCCCGGCGGCGACCGTGCAGCGCCCATGGGCGTTCGTGTGGCTGTTGATGGGGGTGTGCGTGGTCAGCATGCCGTTTACCGGCTGGTGGCTGGCGCACCTGATCGGCTGGCCGTTGGGGCAGACCTGGATCCTGGGCTCCAGCATCCTCTATACCGTGGCGGCGCTGGCCTGGTTCTGGCTGGTGGCGCGGCTCAACCGCCTGCGCAAGGGCGAGGGCGGTAGCCTGAACTTCACCTTGGTGCTGGCGGTGGTCAGCCTGGTGGGGTTTGTGGCGATTGCCGGGCTGATGGGTGCCAAGCCGGTCTGATCGAAAAGGATCTTCATGAACGTTCTTCTGGTCGGTGCCACAGGGTTTGTGGGCCGCCATCTGTTGCGTGCCTTGCAGCAAGCCGGGCACCGCGTGATTGCCACCTGTCGCGAACCCAGGCAGCCGAGCGCGCCTGGGGTGGAGTGGCGGTCGCTGGACCTGAGTCTGTTGGCGGCCGATCCCGAGCACTTCATATTCCCTGATGCTGTCGATTTATTGATCAATGCGGCGGGCTTGTTGAGCGTGGATGCGGCCCAGTTAAGCCGTGTACAGGATCAGGGCGCTCGTGCGCTGTTTGATCTGGCGGCTCAGCGGGGTGTCCGGGTGCTGCAGGTTTCGGCCTTGGGAGCCTCCGCTCAATCGGACCTGCCGTTTCTGGCCAGCAAAGGCGCCGCTGACGATTATCTACTTGGCCTTAACCTGAACTCGGTAGTGCTGCGGCCTTCATTGGTAATAGGCGAGGGCGGAACCAGCAGCGCCTGGCTGGTCGGGCTGTCGCCTTGGCCGTTGATTCCCTTGCTGGACCTCAAGGCCCAACTGCAACCCGTGCATATAGATGATGTGGTCGGAGCGGTGCTGACCTTGATGCGCCGCTGGCCCACCGAATCCTTGGTGTTGCCGTTGGTGGGGCCGCAGCCGATGCGCCTGTCTAACGTCATTGACCATCTGCGCGCCGCCCAGGGCTGGGGGCCCGGCCGATACGTGCAGGTACCTCTGTTGGGGCTGGGCGGCTGGCTGGGGGATCGATTGGGCTGGCGTGCGTTGAATCGGCAAAGCATTGCCCTGGCGCAACGAGACAACGTGGCCGACCCCGACGTGCTGGCCTCGGTCTGCGGCTACACCGCCGCGCCGCTGCCAGCGCGCCTGCAGGACTGGCCCACAGCCGTCGTGAGCAGCCAGCGCACGATCCGCCCGCTGATGCTGGCGGTGATGGCGCTGATCTGGTTGGGCACCGCTGCGGTGTGTCTCGGCCCGGGATACGACTGGGGTCTGCGCATCATGGCCGAGGCCGGTGTACACGGCGCCTGGGCGGCATTGGCCGTGATCGGTGGCTCACTGTGCGATGCCCTGCTGGGCCTGGGGCTGATGATCAAGCGCTGGCGGCGCCAGACCTTGATCTTGCAGTTGGCGCTGATGGCGGGATACACCGTGTTCATCAGCCTGATCCTGCCTCACTACTGGTTTGACCCCTACGCCGCCGTCGCCAAGAACCTGGTGTTGATGGTGGCCACTTTATGGCTGTTTTGGACTGAACCCCGTCGATGAGCGCCTACCTGCTGCTGAAAACCCTGCACATCCTGTCCTCCACCATCCTGTTCGGCTTGGGTGCCGGCTCGGCCTACTACGCGTTGCGTGCCTGGCGCACCGGCAAGGTCGAGGTGATCGCCGTGACCTTCAAGCACCTGGTGTTCGCCGACTGGGCCTTTACCGCCACCACGGCGGTGTTCCAGCCATTGAGCGGGATCGGCCTGATGCACCTGGCGGGCTGGTCGGTGCAGCAGAGCTGGTTGCAGTGGACGTTCGGCCTCTATGTACTGGCCGGTATCTGCTGGCTGCCGGTGGTGTGGCTGCAGATTCGCGTACACAAAATGGCGGAGCAGGCGCTGCGTGATGGCACGGCGATGCCGATCAAGGCGGCGACCTACATGCGCTGGTGGTTTGGCCTGGGGTGGCCGGCGTTTTTGGCGTTTGTGGGGATTTTCTATCTGATGGTGGCCAAGCCGATGTAGGGCGTGGGACCGAGGTGGCTTCATCGCCGGCAAGCCGGCTCCTACAGGTTTACGCAAGCTCTTGTAGGAGCCGGCTTCTTGCCGGCGATGGCGCCCTCAGCTACGCAGGGTAATCACCGGCCACCCACGTTTTTCAGCCTCGGCGCGCAGATTCGGATCCGGATCCACCGCCACTGCATGTGTCACTTGCTCCAGCAACGGCAGGTCATTCATCGAATCGCTATAGAAGTAGCTGTCTTCCAGGCTGTACCCGGTCTCTTCCAGCCAACGGTTCAGGCGTGTCACCTTGCCTTCGCGGAAGCACGGCACGTCGGTGCTGCGCCCGGTGTAGCGGCCGTTTTCCATCTCGCACTCGGTGGCGATCAGGGTGTCCACGCCCAGGCGTGCGGCAATCGGCGCCGTGACGAAACGGTTGGTGGCGGTGATGATCACCAGCTTGTCACCGGCGGCGCGGTGCTTGGCCAGCAGCTCTGCGGCCAGGGGCAGCATCAGCGCATCGATGCAGTCGCGCATGAAGTCGTTGTGCCACTCATCAAGTTGGGCCATCTCGGTGCGACCGAGGATTTCCAGGCTGAAGTTCAGGTAGGCGGCATTGTCCAGCTTGCCGGCCAGGTAATCCTGATAGAACTCGTCGTTGCGGGCCTTGTAGGCCACCGGGTCGAGAATCCCGCGTTCACACAGGTAATCGCCCCAGGCGTGATCGCTGTCACCGCCGAGGAGGGTGTTGTCCAAGTCGAATAAAGCCAGGCGCATTGCAGTTACTCGCTGAAAAGTCTGTAAAAAGGCGTCCAGAATACGGTCTTTTCACAAGAGTGCACATAAGGTAAGAAGCCTCGTTGCCGCTTGATCAACCTTTGTGGAACAATGCGGCGACATGCGTTTGCGAGGTTGTTGCCGTGATCGACCCCGATGGTTTCCGTCCTAATGTCGGGATTATTCTTACGAATGATGCCGGACAGGTGCTATGGGCTCGCCGAATCAACCAAGATGCCTGGCAGTTTCCTCAAGGCGGAATCAACCCCGACGAAACCCCTGAAGACGCCTTGTACCGTGAGTTGAATGAAGAAGTCGGCCTGGAGCGCGAAGATGTGCAAATTCTGGCCTGCACCCGAGGCTGGTTGCGCTATCGTTTGCCGCAACGCCTGGTGCGTACCCACAGCCAACCGCTGTGCATCGGCCAGAAGCAGAAATGGTTTCTCCTGCGCCTGATCTCCAACGAGCAGCGGGTGCGGATGGATTTGACCGGTAAACCGGAGTTCGATGGCTGGCGCTGGGTCAGCTATTGGTACCCGTTGGGCCAGGTGGTGACATTCAAGCGCGAAGTTTATCGTCGCGCTCTCAAAGAGCTTGCCCCGCGCCTTTTAGCGCGCGACTGACGACGGAGTTCGACCCCGAGCCATGCTCAATACGCTGCGCAAGATCGTCCAGGAAGTTAACTCCGCCAAGGATCTCAAGGCGGCGTTGGGGATTATTGTGTTGCGCGTCAAGGAAGCCATGGGCAGCCAGGTCTGCTCGGTTTACCTGCTGGACCCCGAGACCAACCGTTTTGTGCTGATGGCCACCGAGGGCTTGAACAAGCGCTCCATCGGCAAGGTCAGCATGGCGCCCAATGAAGGTCTGGTGGGCCTGGTGGGGACGCGTGAAGAACCCCTGAACCTTGAAAACGCGGCCGATCACCCGCGTTACCGCTACTTTGCCGAAACCGGCGAAGAGCGCTACGCCTCGTTCCTCGGCGCACCGATCATTCACCACCGCCGCGTCGTCGGCGTGTTGGTCATCCAGCAAAAAGAACGCCGTCAGTTCGACGAAGGTGAAGAAGCCTTCCTCGTGACCATGAGCGCGCAATTGGCCGGGGTAATCGCCCACGCCGAAGCCACCGGCTCGATTCGGGGCCTGGGCCGTGAAGGCAAGGGCATCCAGGAAGCCAAGTTTGTTGGCGTACCGGGCTCGCCGGGCGCTGCGGTCGGTACGGCGGTGGTCATGTTGCCGCCGGCAGACCTGGATGTGGTGCCGGACAAAACCGTCACCGACATCGACGCCGAAATCAAACTGTTCAAGACGGCCCTGGAAGGCGTGCGCGCCGACATGCGCAACCTGTCGAACAAGCTGGCCACCCAGCTGCGCCCCGAAGAACGCGCGCTGTTCGACGTGTACCAGATGATGCTCGACGACGCGTCCCTGGGTAATGAAGTCAAGACTGTGATCAAGACCGGCCAGTGGGCCCAGGGTGCGCTGCGCCAGGTGGTCACCGATCACGTCAACCGCTTTGAAATGATGGACGACGACTACCTGCGCGAGCGGGCTTCGGACGTGCGCGACCTGGGTCGCCGCCTGCTGGCCTACCTGCAGGAAGACCGGAGCACCAACATGGTGTTCCCTGACAACACCATTCTGGTCAGTGAAGAACTGACGGCCACCCAGCTCGGCGAAGTGCCTGAGGGCAAGCTGGTAGGCCTGGTGTCGGTACTCGGTTCGGGTAACTCCCACGTTGCCATCCTGGCGCGTGCCATGGGCATCCCGACGGTGATGGGCCTGGTCGACCTGCCGTATGCCAAGGTCGACGGCATCGACATGATCGTCGATGGCCATCGCGGCGAGGTGTTCACCAACCCCAGCGACGTGCTGCGCAAGCAATACGGCGAAGTGGTTGAGGAAGAGAAACAACTGGCCCTGGGCCTGGATTCCTTGCGCGAACTGCCGTGCGTGACCCTCGACGGCCACCGCGTGCCGCTGCTGGTCAACACCGGCCTGCTGGCCGATGTGGCCCGCGCGCAACAGCGCGGCGCCGAAGGGGTGGGCCTGTACCGCACCGAAGTGCCGTTCATGATCAACCAGCGTTTCCCGAGTGAGAAGGAGCAGCTGGCGATCTATCGCGAGCAACTGTCCGCCTTCCATCCGTTGCCGGTGACCATGCGCAGCCTGGACATCGGCGGCGACAAGTCACTGTCGTATTTCCCGATCAAGGAAGACAACCCCTTCCTCGGCTGGCGCGGCATTCGCGTCACCCTCGACCACCCTGAAATTTTCCTCGTACAGACCCGCGCCATGCTCAAGGCCAGCGAAGGCCTGAACAACCTGCGCATCCTGCTGCCGATGATCTCCGGCACCCATGAGCTGGAAGAGGCGCTGCACCTGATCCACCGCGCCTGGGGCGAAGTGCGCGACGAAGGCGCCGACGTACCGATGCCGCCGATTGGCGTGATGATCGAAATCCCGGCAGCGGTGTACCAGGCTAAAGAGCTGGCGCGGCAGGTGGACTTCCTCTCGGTAGGCTCCAACGACCTGACCCAATACCTGCTGGCCGTGGACCGCAACAACCCACGGGTGGCCGACCTCTACGACTACCTGCACCCGGCGGTGCTGCAAGCCCTGCAACATGTGGTGCGCGACGCCCATGCCGAAGGCAAGCCAGTGAGTATCTGCGGTGAAATGGCCGGTGACCCGGCGGCCGCGGTGCTGTTGATGGCGATGGGCTTTGACAGCCTGTCGATGAACGCCACCAACTTGCCGAAGGTGAAGTGGATGCTGCGCCAGGTTGAACTGGGCATGGCCAAGGAGTTGCTGGCGGAGTTGATGACCATCGACAACCCGCAAGTTATCCACAGCTCGCTGCAGTTGGCGCTGAAGAACCTGGGGCTGACGCGCATGATCAACCCGGCCTCTGCGAAAACCCTCTAGACCGAGGCGCGGCCATCGCAGGCAAGCCAGCTCCCACAGTTGAAATGCATTCCAACTGTGGGAGCTGGCTTGCCTGCGATGAGGCCGGTCCAAGCGCCGTCAAATATGCAGTTCTACCTCGCCAAGCCGCCCGCCATGCGGCCCGAAACTGTGCTCCACCATCCGCCGCGTCCCGTCGGCATTCACAATCAACGCCGTACTGGCCCGCGTCCCATAACTGGGGCTGGCAATAAACACGCTCGACAACAGACTTTCCGTCGCCAACCCCACCCCGGTATCCGGCAGCTCGGCAAAGGGGGCGGTCTGTGGATCACTCAGAATCCCCAACAGGGCCTCGGGCTGCGGATCATCCAGCACGGCATTCAACGCCGCCTTGGCCTTGAGCAACTTGGGCCACGGCGTATCCAGCCCGGCATTCGACAGCCCATAAACCCCGGCCTTCAACCGCGTGGGCTCGGTGTCATTGGCGTTGTAATGCCACAGCTCCTCCCGCGTGCCCACCAGCAGGTTAAACCCGGCATATTCAATCGAACGTCCGTTAACGTCGGCCAAATACTCATCAATGGGCAACGAACCGCTGAGAAAGCGCGCCACCAGCTCCCCCCGGGACTTGCGTGCCGGCGGCTGGTGCGGGTTACGGATATTGGTCAGGGCAGCAAAGCGCCCATCGGTGTTCACTCCAAGCCAGGTGCCACCCGCTTCCTGGTCACGGCCGGCGTAGACCTCGGGCGCATCCGGCCACTGGGCCAGGGGCAGGCTGGGGCGGGCGTAGAACTCATCACGGTTGGCCGCGACGATCAGCGGCTGGGAGTGGCCCGGCCGCCAGGCGAAAACAATCAGGCACATCAGGCGATCCCTTTTGTGTTTCTTGCCACTCTACCCACTCGGGCAGAGGCGATCCATCGTATCCAGTTGGGTCGCGTGCCTTCCATCCGTTAACATGCCAAGCGATTCGGTGCGTGTGAACTTCTTAATTTGAAATAGCGGCTGTAACGCAGGCTTAATCGCACACCGGCATGGTCCGGTGCGTCATGACTAATGATTTAACGAGGAGTCGCAATGCTGCCTTACCCGCAGATCGACCCGGTGGCCTTGGCCATCGGTCCGCTGAAAATCCACTGGTACGGGTTGATGTACCTGATCGGCATCGGTGGTGCCTGGGTGCTGGCCTCCCGGCGCCTGAACCGCTTCGACCCGACCTGGACCAAGGAGAAACTCTCCGACATGGTGTTCTGGATGTCGATGGGGGTGATCGTCGGCGGACGCCTGGGGTATGTGCTGTTTTACGATTTGTCGGCCTACATTGCCAACCCGACGCTGATCTTCGAGGTGTGGAAGGGCGGCATGGCGTTCCATGGTGGGTTTATCGGCGTGATGATCGCCGCCTGGTGGTTCGGCCGTCGCAACGGCAAGTCATTCTTCCAGTTGATGGACTTCGTCGCGCCGTTCGTGCCGATCGGCCTGGGCGCCGGGCGTATCGGTAACTTCATCAACGCCGAGTTGTGGGGCAAGCCAAGCGACGTGCCGTGGGCGATGGTGTTCCCGCCGTTCAGCGACCCGGCGCAACTGCCGCGCCACCCGTCGCAGCTTTACCAATTCGCGTTGGAAGGCGTGGCGCTGTTCCTTATCCTCTATATCTTCTCGCGCAAGCCGCGCCCGACCATGGCCGTGTCCGGCATGTTCGCGCTGTTCTACGGCATCTTCCGCTTCATCGTCGAGTTCGTCCGCGTGCCGGATGCACAGCTGGGCTACCTGGCGTGGGGTTGGGTGACCATGGGTCAGATCCTCAGCCTGCCGATGATCCTGGGCGGCCTGGGCCTGCTGTGGTGGGCGTACAATCGCCCGCAGCCGTTGAAGAACGCCGCGCTTTAAATTCGAATGCCGGGGCTTGCGAGCCCCGGCTTCTTTGATACAGGTACACATATGAAGCAATATCTCGAACTACTGAACGACGTCGTGACCAATGGATTGACCAAGGGCGATCGCACTGGCACCGGCACCAAGGCCGTGTTTGCCCGTCAGTATCGGCATAACTTGGCCGACGGCTTCCCGCTGCTGACCACCAAGAAGCTTCACTTCAAAAGCATCGCCAACGAATTGATCTGGATGTTGAGTGGCAACACCAACATCAAGTGGCTCAACGAAAACGGCGTGCGTATCTGGGACGAATGGGCCACCGAAGACGGCGACCTCGGCCCGGTGTACGGCGAGCAGTGGACCGCCTGGCCGACCAAGGACGGCGGCACGATCAACCAGATCGACTACATGGTCGACACGTTGAAGAACAACCCCAACAGCCGGCGCATCCTGTTCCACGGCTGGAACGTCGAGTACCTGCCCGACGAAACCAAGAGCCCGCAGCAAAACGCACTCGACGGCAAGCAAGCCCTGCCGCCGTGCCACCTGCTGTACCAGGCGTTTGTGCACGACGGTCACCTGTCGATGCAGTTGTATATCCGCAGCTCCGACGTCTTCCTCGGCCTGCCATACAACACCGCCGCCCTGGCATTGCTTACCCACATGCTGGCCCAGCAGTGCGACCTGATCCCCCACGAGATCATCGTCACCACCGGCGACACCCACGCCTACAGCAACCACATGGAACAGATCCGCACCCAACTGGCGCGTACGCCGAAGAAGCTGCCGGAGCTGGTGATCAAGCGTAAGCCTGCGTCGATCTACGACTACAAGTTCGAAGACTTCGAAATCGTGGGCTACGACGCCGACCCGAGCATCAAGGCCGACGTCGCGATCTGAAGCCCGCCTCGATCAAAACTGTGGGAGCTGGCTTGTCGAGTCGTCGCACCGCTGCGATCGCGGAGTGTCAGCACCTGATAGGTGCCTGATGTACCGCTATCGCAGGCAAGCCAGCTCCCACAGTTTGATTGGGTTTTCACCCAAGGCTAATGGCCATGGCTTCTGCCCACATGTGAAGGCTCAGCCTCACTGGCCTGCACGCTTCCGCTGACTTCCAGCCGCTGCAAAATCCCGCACTGCTCCCCACCGCCGCAACGCTGGCGCAGGTCCAGCAACTGTTCCTGCAACGCCAACAGCCCATCAATCCGCGCTTTCACGTGATGGATATGCTCGTCAATCAACGCATTCACGCTTTCGCACTGGTCCTGGGGGCTGTCGCGCAGGCCCAGCAGGCTGCGGATTTCTTCCAGGGTCATGTCGAGGCTGCGGCAATTGCGGATAAAGATCAGCCGCTCGGTGTGTGCCTGGGTGTACACGCGGTAGTTGGCGTCCGTGCGGGCCGGGGGTGGCAGCAGGCCTTCTTTCTCGTAATACCGGATGGTTTCCACCTGACAGTCGGTCAGTTTGGCCAGTTCGCCGATCTTCATCGCAGCAATCTCCAAATGGGTGCTTGACCCTATAGTGGCTACAGGGTCTTTACTTGGCAACAGGCACCTTTACGGACGCGACAGAATGAGCGATTCCCTCCACACCCCACACAAGCACGACCACGGTCATGACCATGATCACGATCACGATCATGCCCCGAAGAAACTCACGCCTGTGCATAACCACGGCCACGGTGGTTCCTGCTGTTCCGGCACGCCAGCCCCTGCGGTGGTGCAGCTGAGCGAAGCCCCCACCGCCGGCTCGCGCCTGAGCACCTTCCGCATCGAAGCCATGGATTGCCCCACCGAGCAAACGCTGATCCAGAACAAACTGGGCAAGCTCGCCGGTGTGCAGCAGCTGGAATTCAACCTGATCAATCGCATTCTCGGTGTCACCCATGACCTGCCGAATACTGCGCCGATCATCGACGCGATCAAATCCCTCGGCATGCAAGCCGACCCCATCGAAGAAGGCACTCCCGCCGCCGAGCCGCCTGCCAAGAAACACTGGTGGCCGTTGGCGGTGTCTGGCGTCGGCGCGTTGGGCGCCGAAGTGCTGCACTTCACCAACGCCGCGCCGACATGGGTGATTGCTGTGGTGGCGCTGGTGTCGATCCTCAGCGGCGGCCTCACCACCTACAAAAAGGGCTGGATCGCCCTGAAAAACCTCAACCTGAACATCAATGCCTTGATGAGCATCGCCGTCACCGGCGCCGTGCTGATTGGCCAATGGCCAGAAGCCGCCATGGTGATGTTCCTGTTTACCGTGGCCGAGCTGATCGAAGCCAAATCCCTGGACCGTGCACGCAACGCCATCAGCGGCTTGATGCAGATGACACCCGAGCAGGCCACGGTTCGGCAGGCGGACGGTTCGTGGGTTGAACAGGACGTAAAAAGTATTGAAATTGGCGCGATCGTGAGGGTAAAACCCGGCGAACGCATTGGACTGGACGGTGAAGTTACCGCCGGCCAGTCCACCATCGACCAGGCGCCGATCACCGGCGAAAGCCTGCCGATTGAAAAGACCGTGGGCGATAAAGTCTTCGCCGGCACCATCAACCAGGCCGGCTCCCTGGAATACAAGGTGACGGCTGCGGCCAACAATTCCACCCTGGCGCGCATCATCCACGCCGTGGAGCAGGCCCAAGGCGCCCGGGCGCCGACCCAGCGCTTTGTCGACAGCTTCTCCAAGGTCTACACCCCGGCCGTGTTCCTGTTTGCCCTGGGCGTGGCAGTGATCCCGCCGCTGTTCATGGCTGGCGCCTGGTTTGACTGGATCTACCGCGCCCTTGTGCTGCTGGTGGTCGCGTGCCCTTGTGCGCTGGTGATTTCCACCCCGGTAACCATCGTCAGCGGCCTGGCGGCAGCGGCGCGCAAAGGCATCCTGATCAAGGGCGGCGTGTACCTGGAGGGCGGTTACAAGCTCGACTACCTGGCCCTCGACAAGACCGGCACCATCACCCACGGCAAGCCGGTGCAAACCGACTACTTGCCACTGTTCCCCAACGTCGAGGACAGCGCGCCGGCCCTGGCCGCCAGTTTGGCCGGGCGGTCCGACCACCCGGTGTCCCTGGCCATCGCCAACGCGGCTGTGGATAAAAACCTGCCGACGCACGTTGTGGATAACTTCGAAGCCCTGGCCGGGCGTGGTGTGCGCGGCGATATCAATGGCCAGACCTATCACCTGGGCAACCACCGCCTGGTGGAAGACCTCGGCCTGTGTTCGCCGGCGCTGGAAGAAAAACTCTTCGCCCTGGAGAAACAAGGCAAGTCCGTGGTGTTGCTGCTCGACAAGTCCGGCCCGCTGGCGCTGTTTGCCGTGGCTGACACCGTGAAAGACAGTAGCCGAGAAGCCATCCAGCAGCTGCATGCGTTGGGCATCAAGACCCTGATGCTCACCGGCGACAATACCCACACTGCCCAGGCAATTGGCGCCCAGGTCGGCATCGATCAGGCCCAGGGCGACCTGTTGCCCACCGACAAACTGCACGCTATTGAAACCCTCTACGGCCAAGGCCACCGCGTGGGCATGGTCGGCGACGGCATCAACGACGCCCCGGCCCTGGCGCGCGCCGAGATTGGCTTCGCCATGGCCGCAGCAGGCACCGATACCGCCATCGAGACCGCCGACGTGGCGTTGATGGACGATGATTTGCGCAAGATTCCGGCTTTCATTCGGCTCTCGCGGCAAACGTCGAGTATCCTCAAGCAAAACATCGCCCTGGCGCTGGTGATCAAGGCGATCTTCTTGGCCGTCACCTTCCTGGGCATGGCGACCATGTGGATGGCGGTGTTCGCCGACATGGGCGTCAGCCTGCTGGTGGTGTTCAATGGCCTGCGCCTGTTGCGCAAATAAACGATGAGAGGGTGGTGTGCTGAGTGCCGAGCTGAAGGCTTTTTTCATGGTCGCCCGCCTGGGCAGCATCACCCAGGCGGCGAAAAAACTCGGCTTGAGCCAACCCACGGTCACCACCCAGATCCGCAACCTGGAAAGCCATTACGGCGTTGAGCTGTTCTATCGCGGCGGGCGTCGCCTCACCGTCAGTGACGACGGCGCGCGCTTGCTGCCGATGGTCAAGACGCTGTTGCAGCAGGAAGCGGATATCGAGTTTTTCCTGCGCAACACCGGCCAGGTCCAGGGCGCATTGCGGATTGCCGCGACGGCGCCGTATTACATCCTCGACCTGGTCAAAGCCTTCCGCGAACGCCTGCCCCACGTGGAGGTGTCGGTGGAAATCGGCAACTCCCAACAGGTCCTCGAAGCGCTGGATGATTACCGCGTCGACGTCGCCGCCTCGTCACAGTTACTCGAAGACCCGCGTCTGATCCGCCGCGTGCTCGGCACCGACCCGCTGGTGCTGGCGGTGCATCGCAACCACCCACTGGCCAAGCTCGACCATGTGCCGCTCAATGCGTTGGCCGGTCACACCTTGTTGATGCGCGAAGCCGGCTCCACCACGCGGCGGTTGACCGAGGAAATGTTGCAGGGCGCCGGTGTGAGTTATGGGCCGCTGCTGGAGATCGGCAGCCGCGAGTCGATCCGCGAGGCGGTGTTGCGCAATATCGGCATCAGCATCATTGCGCGCCAGGAAGTGCCCCATGACCCGCAGTTGCGGGTGCTGACCATCGAGAATGCGCCGCAGATTCCGGAGTATCTGTACTGCCTCAAGGAGCGCAAAGGC
The DNA here is from genome assembly GCF_059418405.1 of Pseudomonas sp. GW821-FHT09A09. NCBI lineage: Bacteria > Pseudomonadati > Pseudomonadota > Gammaproteobacteria > Pseudomonadales > Pseudomonadaceae > Pseudomonas > Pseudomonas sp. GW821-FHT09A09. Next base: position 30,319 of record NZ_JBWKPU010000032.1, on the reverse strand, counting down.
GCACGGTTGCCGGCGGCGTTTCTGGGGTTGGCGCAGGAAATGTCGCCAATCTGAATACGTCATCGCCGGCAAGCCGGCTCCTAAAGGTGTACGTATTCCAACGGTAGGAGCCGGCTTGCCGGCGATGACGTCCGCCCAGACAACCCAAATCTACCAATACCACTATCGCCCCATTTTGCCTTCCTGCCACATCAGGGACGCATTGCCCTCCTAGCATGGCCTTCATCCGTTTGATGAGGTGCCACCATGAACACAGCCCTGACCCACCCCGGCGCGCCGATGACGGTGCGCGGTATCCAGAAGCGTTTCGGCGCCTTCACCGCCCTGGACAACGTTTCCCTGGACGTCGCTGCGGGCGAGCTGGTGTGCCTGCTGGGCCCGTCCGGCTGTGGCAAGACCACCTTGCTGCGCTGCATCGCCGGCCTGGAGCGCCAGGACAGCGGAGAGCTGCGCCTGGGCAACCGTGACGTATCCCTGCTGCCACCCCAGGCGCGGGACTACGGCATTTTGTTCCAGTCCTACGCGCTGTTTCCCAACCTCACCGTCGAAGCCAACATCGGTTACGGCCTCACCGGCAGCGGTCGCGATGAAGTGCGCAAGCGCGTCGGGCAGATGCTCGAACTGGTTGGCCTGGTCGGCAGTGAAAAGAAATACCCCGGCCAACTCTCTGGCGGCCAGCAGCAACGCGTAGCCCTGGCCCGCGCGTTGGCGCCGGCCCCTTCGTTGTTGTTGCTGGATGAACCGATGTCGGCCCTCGACGCCCGCGTCCGCGAGCATTTGTGTACCGAACTGCGCCAACTGCAGCGCCGCCTGGGCATCACCACGTTGATGGTCACCCACAACCAGGACGAGGCCATGCTGATGGCCGACCGCATCGCCGTGATGAACAACGGCAAGGTCGAGCAATACGCCACGCCCCAGGAGATTTACGACCGCCCGGCCACGCCGTTCGTGGCGGAGTTTGTTGGCCAGGGCAACTGGCTGCCGTTCAGCCGCAACAGTGCCAGCCATGCCCAGGTGGGTGGGATGAACATGCGCTTGGCCGACGACGCCGGCGTGGCCAAGTCCGGTCGCCTGTTCTGCCGCCCGGAAGCGATCAGCGTCAACCCGCCGGTGCATGAAGAGAACCTGTTCCCGGCCAAGGTCCGCGAGATCACCTTCCTCGGCAATCGTTGCCGCATGAGCTTTGAGCTCGAGCAGTTGCCCGGCCACCCATTGCTGGCCGAGCTGGCGCCGGAAGCCATGCCGCGCCTGGGTGCCCAGGATATCTGGGTGGCCTTGCCGCCGCGCAGCCTGCAGGTGTTTGCCTGAGATGGCCACTGTCATGACGCAGCCACGGCAGGTGTCCCGTGCCGAAACCGGTGACCGTATTTTCGTCGTCGGCGGCAAACTGCTGTGGCTGGTGTTGCTGGGCGTCGCAGTCTTGCTGCCCTTGCTGGCGATCTTCTGGCGCGGCTTCAGCAGCGAAGCCGGGCAGGGCGGTGGCCTGGTCGCGGCGCGGGAACTGGTGACCAGCGACAACTTCCACTGGCTGCTGGGCAATAGCCTGAAGGTCTCCCTCAGCGTGGCGGCCATTGTCGTACCGTTGGCCTACCTGTTTGCCTACGCCCTGCAACGCACGCTGATTCCCGGCAAGGCGATCTGGCGTGGCATGTCGCTGCTGCCACTGATGGCGCCGTCGATGTTGCCGGGCATTGCGCTGGTCTACCTGTTCGGTAACCAGGGCATGTTGCGCGGCTTGCTATCGGACAATATCTACGGTTTCTGGGGCATTGTGCTGGGTGAGGTGATCTACACCTTCCCCCACGCACTGATGATTCTGCTGTCGGCGCTGTCCCTGGCGGACGCGCGCCTGTTCGACGCCGCCTCCAGCATGGGCGCCAGCCCGGCGCGGGCGTTTCGCAGCATCACTTGGCCGGCCACGCGCCAGGCGGTGTTCGCTGCGTTCTGCCTGGTGTTCACCCTGACCATCACCGATTTTGGCGTGCCCGTTGTCGTCGGCGGGGATTATCAGGTGCTGGCGCTGGAAGCCTACAAGGCGGTGGTCGGTCAGCAACAGTTCGGGCGTGGTGCACTGATCGGCATGGTGTTGCTGTTGCCGGCGCTGTTCAGCTTTAGTGTGGACGCCTGGCTGCGCCGCCGTCATGGCGACTCGATGAGCGGCCGTGCCCAGGTGTTCCAGCCGGCGCCCTCGCGGCTGCGCGACGGTTGCTACCTGGCCATCGTGCTGCTGATCTGCGCCGTGTTGCTGCTGGTGTTCGGCATGGCGGTGTATTCCTCGCTGGTGAAGTTCTGGCCGTACAACCTGTCGTTGTCGCTCAACCACTACCAGTTTGAAGACACCGCGGGCGGCGGCTGGCTGGCCTATCGCAACAGCCTGACCCTGGCGCTGTGCACGGCGTTGATCGGCAGCGTGCTGATCTTCACCGGCGCTTACCTGATGGAAAAGACCAAGGGCCAGAAAGGCCTCAACCTGGCGCTGCGCATGCTCAGCTTCGTGCCGATGGCCGTGCCGGGCCTGGTGCTGGGCCTGGGCTACGTGTTCTTTTTCAACCTCAACGGCAACCCGCTGCATGTGTTCTACGGGACCATGACCCTGCTGGTGGTGTGCACCATTGCGCACTATTTGACCACTGCGCAGATGACCGCCACCACGGCCCTGCGCCAACTGGACGCCGAGTTCGAAGCCGCCGCGCTGTCCCTCAAGGCGCCGCTGTACCGCCATTACCTGCGTGTGACCGTGCCGATCTGCCTGCCGGCGTTGCTGGACATCGTGCGCTACCTGTTTGTATCGGCCATGACCACTGTGTCGGCCGCGATCTTCCTCTACAGCCCCGACACCATCCTCGCCGCCGTCGCCGTGTTGAACATGGACGATGCCGGCAACGTGGGCGGTGCGGCGGCCATGTCGACCCTGATCCTGTTCACGTCGGCCGGCGTCTCGCTGCTGCTGGCGTGGGCTTCACGTGGCGCACTGCGTCGCTCCCAAGCCTGGCGCCAGACCGCGCCCGGCCAATAATCTCGATAGGAGGTGTTCCATGTTCAAGCCCCTGGCGCTGGTCGCTGCCGTACTCACTGCATTCAGCCTGAATGCCTTCGCCAAGACCGAGCTCACCGTGTACACGGCCCTCGAAGCCGAGCAGTTGAAGACCTACAAGCAGGCGTTCGAAAAGGCCAACCCTGACGTCGAGATCAAGTGGGTACGCGACTCCACCGGCATCATCACTGCCAAGCTGCTGGCCGAGAAAGACCGCCCGCAAGCCGACGTGGTGTGGGGCCTGGCTGCGTCGAGCCTGGCGATCCTCGACCAGCAGGGCATGCTGGACAACTACGCGCCAAAGGACCTGGACAAGATCGGCAAGAACTACCGCGACCCGGCCAACCCACCGGCCTGGGTGGGCATGGACGTCTGGGCGGCAACCATCTGCTTCAACACCGTCGAAGCCGAGAAACAAGGCCTGACCAAGCCGGTGAGCTGGCAAGACCTGACCAAGCCTGAGTACAAGGGCAAGATCGTGATGCCGAACCCGGCGTCTTCCGGCACCGGTTTCCTGGACGTCAGCGCCTGGTTGCAGACCTTCGGCGAGAAGCAGGGCTGGCAGTACATGGACGACCTGCACCAGAACATCGGCCAATACGTTCACTCCGGTTCCAAGCCGTGCAAGCTGGCGGCTTCGGGTGAGTTCCCGATTGGTATTTCCTTCGAATACCCGGCCGTGCAGCTCAAACGCCAGGGCGCGCCGCTGGACATCATCCTGCCGAAGGAAGGCCTGGGTTGGGACATCGAAGCCACGGCGGTGATGAAGGGCACCGCCCATGCGGACGCCGCTAAAAAGCTCGCTGACTTCTCTGCCAGCAGCGCGGCCATGGACCTGTACAAAGACAACTTCGCCGTGCTCGCGCAGCCAGGCATTGCCAAGCCGCAGACCGAATTGCCGGCTGATTACGAGCAGCGTCTGATCAAGAACGACTTTGCCTGGGCGTCGAAGAACCGCGACAGCATCCTGACTGAGTGGCGCAAGCGCTATGACGGCAAGTCGGAGAAGGTGGCCGGTCAGTAAGATTTTTCGTTAGGGCTGATGGCCTCTTCGCAGGCAAGCCAGCTCCTACATTTTGATTTGTGAACACATTCAAATGTGGGAGCTGGCTTGCCTGCGAAGGCGGCTTCGAATTCAGGACATCTCTCCATGACACACCACACTGATCTGCTGATCGTGGGCGCCGGCATCCTCGGCCTGTCCCACGCCTACGCCGCCGCCAAACGCGGCCTCAAGGTTAAGGTCTTCGAACGCAGTGCCACGCCGCTCGGCGCCTCGGTGCGCAACTTCGGACAGGCCCTGGTCACCGGCCAACCACCTGGCCCGATGCTCGATCTGTCGCGGGAAAGCCGCGACATCTGGGGCCATTGGGCTCAAGTCGCCGGCCTGCAACTCAAGCGCAACGGCGCGTACCTGTTCGCCCGCACCGAAGCCGAAGAGCATCTGCTCGAAGCCTTCTGCGCCGGGCGCGCCCGTGAACACGGCTACAACGTCGAGCTGCTTCAAGGCTCGGCCATGAAAGACCTGTACGGCGGCCAGTTCCGCCATCACCGCGCCGCACTGCACGGCAAGGACGACCAGCAGCTGTATTCGCGCGAAGCGATCCCGGCGCTGATCAACTACCTGGCGCAGGAACTGAACGTGGAGTTCTACTTCTCCACCCTGGTGCGTGACGTCGAGCCGGGCCAGTTGCACAGCACCGCAGGCAGCTTTCGCGGTGAGCAGATCATCGTGTGTTCCGGCCATGACTACCAAACCTTGCTGGCCGAGGCGATGGCCGAACTCAACCCGAGTATCTGCCGCTTGCAAATGCTGCGTGCCCGGCCAAGCGTGAATCTGAACCTGCAACACGCGTTGCTCACGGGCTTGAGTTGCGTGCACTACGGCGCCTTTGCCGACCTGCCGGAAGCGGCACCGGTGCAGGCGCAGATCCTGCGTGAAGCACCGCACTTGCACGAGCACGGGATTCACCTGCTGATCAGCCCGACGCCCCATGGCGAACTGATCATCGGCGACTCCCACGACTACGGCAGCGATGCCTCGCCGTTCAACGCCGAGCAAGTGGACGACTGGATGATCGAGCTGGCCGAGCAAACCCTTGGGTGCAAGATCCAGGTGGTCGAGCGGTGGCAGGGCGTGTATGGCTCGCGTGGGCCGGCGCCGTTTTCGTTCCTGCGTGCGGCGCCGGGCGTGAGTGCGGCGTTGATGCACACCGGGGTGGGCATGAGCGTGGGGCCGGCGATGGCCGAGCGAAATATCACAGCATTGTGGGGAGCGGCGTGATGAACCCGGAACAGGCAATTGCCGACGTCTTCGGCTTGTACGAAACGCATGGCACGGCGGATTACATCGGCGAGCCGGTGTCGCAAATCGAGCACATGTCCCAGGCGGCGCAGCTGGCGATGGCCGAGGGTTTTGACGATGAAGTGGTGCTGGCGGCGTTTTTCCACGACATCGGGCACCTCTGCGGCCAGGGTGGCGAGAACATGGGCGGTTATGGCGTTGTCAGCCATGAACGGCTAGGGGCCGATTACCTGCGCCGTGCCGGTTTCAGTGAGCGTATGGCCAAGCTGGTGGAATACCACGTACAGGCCAAGCGTTACCTGACCTTCAGCCAACCGGACTACTACGCTCGCCTCAGCGAAGCCAGCCGCCGCACGCTGGCGTATCAGGGTGGGGTGATGAGCGCCGAGGAAGCCCAGGCGTTCGAGCAAGACCCGCTGTGTGCGGTGAGTTTGCGCATGCGCTATTGGGATGAGCAGGCCAAGGAAATGCACGTGCCGGTGCTGGATTTGCAGTTGCTCAAGGCCAAGGCCATACGGCTACTCGCTGCGTAGAGTGGCCTTACGCAAAACGCAGACGCGCCGCCTAGAGCCATGATCGGCACGTTACTAAGGTGCTTGCTTCTTTAGTTAAAGGAGCAATGCGATGCGTTATTTGAAAGCCACTGCCCAGGACTTGTGCGGGAATGGTCGCGCCGATGCGGTGATTCTGCACTTTTATCAGCAGCACCCCGGTGCCCCAGACGCGTTGATCTACGAAACCGTCGGTCTGGATATGACGGTGGATGGCAAGGTCGATCTGCAGCTGGCGGGAGAGCCGCTGCCTGACTGTCTGGTTGTGGACAAACCTCAGTTGGTGAGTTTCGCCGACAGCTTCTTGAAGCTCAATTGGTTCAATTCGGCTAGACAGTGGCAGCGTACATTGATCATGTACGTCGACCATTTCGGCAAAACCGGTCGGCCGAACGCAGTCAAGCTGGACTTTCACGAACCTGCTGCCTCTGGGGCTGGCGCTGCGCTGATCTACAAGGTGGCGGCCTATGACGGTGACAGCGACGGCGTACTGGAGTCGTTCACCAACAGTGATGTTGACCGCAATGGCGCGGCTGACAAGGCGGACAAGGAACTGATCCGCTCGCTATGCACGACCTTCCTGGCCTTGAACTGGTATGAGATGTAAGCGGTTTATGCCTCGTCGAGCCGGGTAGCCAGTGCTTCGATCTGTTCCTGACGCTCGGCCTGGCTGAGTTTGGCGTGGGGGTTGAGGGACGACCATTGCGGGTGGGCGCGGGCCTTGTGCAGGGCGTCTGGCAACTTGCCTTCGCGCCAGGTTTTGTCCTGGGGCGTGTCCACCTTGATGCTGTGCATCGCCGCATGCCCGCGCAGGTTCAAGGCCTTGAGCAATTGGCGTTGGCGCAGGGCGAGCAGGCGCAGCACGCTGTCGTCCACGGTCAGTTCGCGCTGGCCCTTGATCTTGCCCAGCAAACGGCTGCCATAGCTGCGTGCGGTTTGCAGCGCGCCACCGGCAATTGCCCCGGCCAGGGCGGCGGCGCCCAGGGTCAAACCGCCGACCAACAGATCCACACCCGCACCGGCTGCCGCACCTGCGGCGATCCCGCCACCGACGCGCACGCCGAGTTGCTTGAGGGTTTCGGGGTTGAACAGGTCATCGCCCCAGCGGCCGTCGAGCAGTGGCAAGTCGCTGGCGGCGGCGTCCTGGGGGCGGAAGCCGAAGAGTTTGAGCAGGGCCTCCACGCATTTTTGCTCGCGCTGACGCACCGCTTTGCGCAGGTCGCCGATGGCTTGCTGTTCATCTTCAGTGACTACGCTGCGTCGGCACGCGGCGCAGTCGATCAGCAACTCGGCGATCAAGCGTGCCGCGCTTTGTTGGCGGGCCTGGCGCTGAGCCTCCTGATCCAGGATCAGGCGTTCCAATTGCGGCCGGGCGTTTTCCAACAGCAGGGCGAGGCTTTCATACAGGCGCCGTTCGCCGTCTTCTGGCGGCGCCACGCTGTCGAAGCGCACCAGTGCGTGCAGGCCGAGGCGGGCCAGGGCTTCGCGCCAGTCCGGCTCGCGGTGGTCGCTGCTGCTGACGAAATTGAGCACCGGCAGCAACGGCTTGCCACAACTGGCCAGCACTTGCAGCTCATCGCGGTACTTGGCGAGCACCGGTTCGCGGGCGTCAATCACATACAGCCCGGCGTCCGACGCCAGCAGTTGGCGCAGCACCTTGGCTTCCTGTTCGAAACGCTGGCGCGCTTCGCTGCCTTCCAGGAAGCGCGCCAGGCGGGCCGGGCCATCCAAGCGTTCGCCGGGGCGGTCCAGGCGCTCCAGGTAATCGAGCAGGGCGATGGCGTCTTCAAGGCCGGGGGTGTCGTAGAGTTCCAGCAGCGCCTCGCCCTCCACCGACAGGCGCGCGCCTTCGACATGCCGCGTGGTGCTGGGGCGATGGGACACTTCGCCGAAGCCCACGTCGCGGGTCAGCGTGCGCAGCAGTGAGGTCTTACCGACGTTGGTGTGGCCAACCACGGCGAGTTTCAGCGGTTTAGTCATGACCGGTCTCCAGCCAGTTCAGCGGCGCGCAGTCGGCGAACGGCAACTCAAGTTGCTGCAACGCGGCGTGCCAGTCGCCCAGGCGTTCGGCGTCCAGTGCCTGGCCGGGCGGCGCTTGCAGCAGCCAGACGCGGGTGGCGGTGGCGCTACGGGCGAGTTCGGCGATCAGCGCCAGGCTGCCACGGTCGGGTGAGCGGCGTGGGTCACAGGCAATGGCCAGGCGGGCAGGCGGAAAGCGGGTGAGTTGTTCCAGCAGTGTGTGGCGTGATTCGCGGCTGTCGAGGATGCCGGCGTTCTTTACGTTGCTTGGCAGCTTGGGTGGCCAGGGATGTTGGTCGTCCAGTTCGATGGCCACCAGCAAGGCACCATCGCTTTCCACTTCACTGACACCGCCGCTGACGTGGTGCAGTTGCTCGGGCGCGGCATCGTTGACGCCAAGGCGTTCGCTGCTGGGCATCAAGCGTTCGCGCAGTTGGCTGTAGCCGGGCAGGTTGAGGTCCAGGCGCAGGGCGGCGCGCCCGCGTTTCCAGCGCCACAGGCACAACAGGGCGAGGATCAACCTTGGCAGCAGGCCGTACACCAGCAGTACGCCCACCAGCCACGCGGCCCAGGCCTGGCGGGCGCTTTCGATATTCAGGGCGGCATCACCGCTGGCGCGGATCATCTCGACAGTGGGCACGTTGAAGCCCAGCAGGGCAGGCAGGGTGCCCAGGGCTTGGGTGACGGCGACAAAGGTGTCGGCGCCCAGGATGGTGGTTTCCCACACGAAGCCGTAGCGACGGGTGGCGAGCAGCGTAAGAAGAATCACCAGGGCACTGAGCAGCGCCAGCAGCCACACGCTGTTGACCAGCACACCCACGGCCCAGCGATTGAGCTTCTGCCGTTGCAGCAACAGCAACAGCGCCGGTGCCAATTGCGCCGCCTTGGCATCCCGGGCGAGTTTTTCGCTGAGCCACAACCACAAGCGCCCCAGGCTGGCGCTGTGTTCGCCGGCAAACAGCAAGCCCAGGGCCCAGCTGATCAGCAGGATCAGGTTCAAGCCGAGCAGGCTGCCCAGGGCCCAGAACACGTTCACCGGGGTCAGGCCGTTGCCCAAGGCGGCAAAGGCCAAGCCGGCGCCGCTGATGACGGCGACGATAGCCAGCAACACCAGCGCCAGGCGCGCCCCTTGCAGCCAGCGGGTGAGGGCGGCGGTCAGGCCGTCGCGCTCGGCCAGGTGCAGCGCGCGGTGCTGGATACGCGTCGGCAGGTCGCCACCGGCCGTGCGGGCCAGGCGGTTGGCTTCCAGGTCTTCCAGTGGGCCTGCGTGTTCTTCGCGCAGGCGCACGGTTTCTGTCAGCCAGAGTGTGTGCAGCGGGTTCAGTGCAGTCACGCGTCATCCTGTTGAGCCAGTGAGGACTGAGCATAACCGCTGGCTCGTACCTCTGGTATTCTCGTCGCCATGAAAAAAACTCTCCCTTTAAGCCTGATCGCAGCCCTCGGTGAAAACCGTGTGATCGGCGTCGACAACAGCATGCCCTGGCATTTGCCGGGGGATTTCAAATATTTCAAGGCCACCACGCTCGGCAAGCCGATCATCATGGGGCGCAAGACCTGGGACTCCCTGGGCCGACCGTTGCCGGGGCGCTTGAACCTTGTGGTCAGCCGTCAGACCGATCTGGCGCTGGAAGGTGCGGAAGTTTTTCCGTCGCTGGACGCCGCCGTGGAGCGCGCTGAGGCGTGGGCACTGGAGCAAGGCGCTGATGAGCTGATGCTGATCGGTGGTGCGCAGTTGTATGCGCAGGGGCTGGAGCAGGCGGATCGCCTGTATCTGACGCGGGTGGCGTTGAGCCCGGAAGGGGATGCGTGGTTTCCGGAGTTTGATCGGGGCCAGTGGACGTTGGTGTCGAATCGGGAGAATGCGCCGGAAGGCGACAAGCCAGCGTACAACTTCGAAGTCTGGGAAAAAGCCTAAAAGCATCGCAGGCAAGCCAGCTCCCACAGTTTGATCCGGTTTCTTCAGGAAAACTCGGTCAAATGTGGGAGCGGGCTTGCCCGCGATAGCGGTCTATCAGCCTTGCGCTAACTCGGCATGCTCATCGGCATTCAACAGCGCTTTGTCTGTCTGCCCCATCACCTGGCTGGTAATCGCGCCGGCCGTCATCGAACCGTTCACGTTCAACGCCGTGCGGCCCATGTCGATCAGCGGCTCCACGGAAATCAGCAGCGCCACCAGTGACACCGGCAAGCCCATGGCCGGCAGCACGATCAGCGCAGCAAAAGTCGCACCGCCGCCCACGCCGGCAACGCCTGCCGAACTCAAGGTCACAATTGCCACCAGGGTCGCGATCCACAGCGGGTCCAGCGGGTTGATGCCCACGGTTGGCGCGACCATCACCGCCAACATCGCAGGGTAGAGACCGGCGCAACCGTTCTGGCCGATGGTCGCGCCGAACGAGGCAGCAAACCCGGCGATAGACTGCGGGATACCCAGGCGGCGGGTTTGCGCTTCGATGCTCAGCGGAATCGCAGCCGCGCTGGAACGGCTGGTAAAGGCAAAGGTCAGCACCGGCCACACCTTGCGGAAGAAGCGCAGCGGGTTGATCCCGGCCAGGGACAGCAGCAGGCCGTGCACCACGAACATCAGGCCCAGGGCCAGGTACGACACCACCACGAAACTGCCGAGCTTGATGATGTCTTGCAGGTTGGAGCCGGCGACTACCTTGGTCATCAGCGCCAGTACGCCGTAGGGCGTGAGCTTCATCACCAGGCGCACCAGGCGCATCACCCAGGCTTGCAGGGTGTCGATGGCGTTGAGCACTTTCTGGCCTTTTTCCACGTCATCCTTGAGCAGTTGCAGCGCGGCAACTCCCAGGAACGCGGCAAAGATCACCACGCTGATGATCGACGTGGGCTTGGCCCGGGCCAGGTCGGCGAACGGGTTGGCGGGCACGAAGGACAGCAGCAGTTGCGGAATATTCAGGTCGGCGACCTTGCCCGCGTAATCACTCTGGATCACTTGCAGGCGCGCCATTTCCTGGGTGCCGGCCACCAGGCCTTCGGCGGTGAGGCCGAACAGGTTGGTCAGGCCGATGCCGATCAGCGCCGCAATCGCGGTGGTGAACAGCAGCGTGCCAATGGTCAGGAAGCTGATCTTGCCCAGGGACGAGGCGTTGTGCAGGCGCGCCACGGCGCTGAGGATCGAGGCGAACACCAGTGGAATCACGATCATTTGCAGCAGTTGCACGTAGCCGTTGCCGACCAGGTCGAACCAGCCGATGGAGGCCTTGAGCACCGGGTTGCCGTCACCGTAGATCGTGTGCAGGACCGTGCCGAACACCACGCCGAGGGCGAGGGCAAACAACACCTTCTTGGCGAGGCTCCAGTTTGTGCGACGGGTTTGTGCCAGGCCCAGCAACAGGGCCACGAACACCAGTAAGTTGAGAATCAGGGGCAGATTCATTGAAGCTCCGTTGAGAAGGCAGCCAATCGCGTGAGCCTGCGATTGCGAACCGGAAAGCCTAACAGCTTGAAATATATTGATTTAATACCGATATGGAATGGTGACTGTCGTTTTTGGAATAAGCGTTTGACGCTCAGGCACATGCCGTTGGCGCAATCACGATGCAAGCGGTCGTGCTCGGACGATAACTGTCATACGGATTTGTTAGCGTCGATGTCTTTCACTCAGGGAGAAAACGCTTATGAAGCTTGCGCCGAAACTACTGGTCTCTGCCGCCTTCTGCCTTGGCCTCGCCAGCCAGGCCTTTGCCGCCACCGAGTTGAAGCATTGGCCAGCGCCGGCGGCCAAGCAACTGAACGAAATGATCGCTGCGAATGCCAACAAAGGTAACTTCGCAGTGTTCGACATGGACAACACCAGCTACCGCTACGACCTCGAAGAGTCTTTGCTGCCTTACCTGGAAAACAAGGGCCTGATCACCCGCGACACCATGGACCCGTCCCTGAAACTGATCCCGTTCAAGGACACCGCCGACCACAAGGAAAGCCTGTTCAGTTACTACTACCGCCTGTGCGAAGTGGACGACATGGTCTGCTACCCGTGGGTTGCGCAAATCTTCTCCGGCTTCACCCTCAAGGAACTCAAAGGCTACGTGGATGAGCTGATGGCTTCCGGCAAGCCGGTACCCGTCACCTATTACGAAGGCGACGTGGTGAAGAACTCCGAAGTGCAGCCGCCGAAAGTCTTCACCGGCCAGGCTGAGCTGTACAACAAGCTGATGGAAAACGGCATCGAGGTGTACGTGATGACCGCTGCTTCGGAAGAGCTGGTGCGCATGGTCGCGGCCGATCCCAAGTACGGCTACAACGTCAAGCCCGAGAACGTTATCGGCGTGAGCACCCTGCTCAAGGACCGCAAGACCGGCGAGCTGACCACCGCGCGCAAGCAGATTGCGGCCGGCAAGTATGACGAGAAGGCCAACATCGGCCTCGAACTCACGCCGTACCTGTGGACCCCGGCCACCTGGATGGCGGGCAAGCACGCGGCGATCCTCACCTACATCGACGAATGGAAAAAACCAGTGATCGTCGGCGGCGACACGCCCAGCAGTGACGGTTACATGCTGTTCCACGATGTGGACGTGGCCAAGGGCGGCATTCACCTGTGGGTCAACCGCAAAGACAAATACATGACCCAACTCAACGGCATGATGGCCAAGCACGCCGCGGCTCAGGCCAAAGAAGGGCTGCCGGTGACTGCGGACAAGAACTGGGTGATCGTCAAGCCGGACGAAATCCAGTAACACCGAGCCGCCTGCATCGCAGGCAAGCCAGCTCCCACATGTGGACCGCATTCTCATCTTAGAACTCGGTCAACTGTGGGAGCTGGCTTGCCTGCGATAGCGACCCTAAGAACACCACAACCCTCACGGCAAAAATAGATATCAATTGCGAACCAATCTCATCCTCTGCTAGCGTGCGCACTTCCTGAACCTCTCGTTCTTCTCAAGGTAGTGCTGTGCCCTCCTGGAATTCGCAGATCGCGCGCCTGTTCGCGGAGCAGAAGAAAGCCCTCGAAGCCTTCGTCACCCGCCGCACCGGCAGCGCCCAGGTGGCCGCCGACCTGACCCAGGAATCGTTCCTGCGCCTGGCACGCATGGACTGCGGCGAGAAGATCGACAACCTCCCTGCCTTCCTCTTCACCATCGCCAGCAACCTGGTGCGCGATCACCAGCGCCAGGCCATCCGCCGTGAGCGCCTGGACGCCGGCGAACCCAGTGAAGAACTGCCGTGCAGCAACCCGGGCGCCGATGAGCAATTGGCCGCCTACCAGCAGGAGCAACTGATGCAGGACGCGATCCTGGCGTTGCCCGAAGCGACTCGGCAGATCTTCCTGCTTTATCATGTCGACGAACTTTCCTACCGCGAGATTGGCGAACGCCTGTCGATCACCCCGCGCAGCGTGGAATACCAACTGCGTCGTGCCCTGATTGAATGCCGCGCCTACATCAAGACGCGGCTCGCCTGCGATACACAAGGACGTCGGTCATGACCGCTGCACACACTGCCGATGGGCTGTTCGAAGAAGCCACCGGTTGGTACTTCCGCCTGCAGGCCGACGACGTGACCTCGGCCGAAATGGAAGCTTTCGCCGCCTGGCTCGGACAGGGCCAGGCCCAGGACGATGCCTGGCAGGAAGTGCAGGCGATGCTGGGCGGCTTGCGCGAGCCGGCGCGGGTGATCCGCCGTGCCGAACAGGCCGCTTGGCGCAAGCCCGCGCGGCGCTGGGCCTATGCTGCCGCGGTATTGCTGGCGGTTGGGCTGACCGTTCAAAACACCCCTTGGCTCGACCGCCTGCGGGCCGATTACGCTACCGGCACTGGCGAATCGCGCACCGTCGAGTTGGCGGACGGCTCCCAGTTGCAACTCAACACCGACAGCGCGATTCAAGTGCGCATGAGTGCCGGCGAGCGTCAGATTCGTTTGCTGCGCGGTGAAGGATTTTTCAGCGTGACCAAAGACCCGACCCGGCCGTTCGTGGTGCAGTCGGGCGATGGCTGGGTGAAGGTGGTGGGTACCCAGTTCAGCGTGGCCCGGCGTGAGTCGCAGACGCGGGTGCAAGTGGCCCAGGGCAAGGTGCAGGTCAGTGCGGGCAGTGGGGATCCGGTCTACTTGGAGCCCGGCCGGGCTGTGGAATATCAAGGTCAGCGGCTTACGGATGTCCATGGCTTCGACCCGGCCAGCGGCTTTGCCTGGCGCCAACGGCAACTGGTGTTCCGCCAGCAGCCGCTGTCGGAAGTGGTCAGCGAGCTGAACCGTTATTGGCCGGGCAAGACCCTGGTGCTGGGCGATGCGCTGCGTAACCGCGTGGTGTCCGGGGTGTTTGAGATCGACAAGCCCGAGGCCGTGATCAAGGCGCTGGAATACACCCTCAACCTGCACGCCGAGCACTACACCCCGTATTTGCTGGTGCTGCGCGAAGGCAAAGCGTCCTAGCCATCATTTTTTTCAAAAACTTTCAGGGTTTCTCCGCAAGGCATCGTCCTTGATCACTGAGGCGCAAATAGTAAGCACTCTCAAGTAGTGCAGCGCCGATCACTGACTTTTTGCACCGGGGAGCATCATCCATGGCACACCGATACGTCGCACGGCCTTTGCTGGCATTGGCTATTTCCATGGCCTGCGGCACTGCGCCGCTGGCCTTGCAGGCCGCCGAGACCACCCAGGCCCAGACCTATCGTTTTGATATTCCGGGGCAAAGCCTGGACGGCGCGCTGGCGGCGTTTTCGGCGGTGACGCGGGTGCAGGTGCTGGTTTCCGGGGAATTGACGCAAGGTGTGGTGTCGCCGGGGGCGCGTGGCAACCTGGGCCAGCGTGAGGCGCTGGGCTTGCTGCTGGGCGGCACGGGGTTGAGTGCGGCGTTCATCAATGCCGATACGGTCACTCTGGAAAAACGCGTGGCCACGGGTTCCGCGCTGGAAGTGGGGGCCACGATGGTCAGCGCCGAGCATCTGGGCACGACCACCGAAGGCAGCGGCTCCTACACCACGGGCGCGGTGACCCTGGGCAAGAGCACGCAAAAACTCAAGGACATCCCGCAATCGGTCAGCGTGCTGACGCGCAAGGCCATGGATGACCAGAACATCACCACCCTGACCCAGGCGATCGAAGCGGTGCCGGGCATGGCGTCGGTCAAATCCCCGGGGCCGGGGATGTTCATGTTTGCGCGTGGCTTCGAGATTGAATCGCTGCAATACGACGGCGTACCCGTGCCGCGTAACGTGTACGCGTTGGGCAGCTACATCACCGAAAACATGGTGATCTACGACCGCATGGAAGTCATGCGCGGTGCTGCGGGCCTGCTGCAAGGTGCCAACAGCCCGGGCGGCGCGGTGAATCTGGTGCGCAAGCGCCCGCAAGCGACACCCACCGTCACCCTGAGTGCCAAGGCCGGCAGTTGGGACCGGTATGCCTCCCAGGCCGATGTCGGTGGCCCCTTGAACGAGGCGGGGACGGTCCGTGGTCGCGCCGTGGTCAACTATGAGAAGGGCCACTCCTTCACCGACTACGTGTGGAACTGGGAGCAGACCGTCTATGGCGCGCTGGACTTCGATCTGGACGATGACACGACCCTGGGCGTCGGTTTCAGCAACAAGAAAAGCCACGGGCGCCCTTACCTGATCGCATTGCCGCGCCACACCGATGGCAGCCCGCTGGATGTGTCGCGCTCGACCTACACCGGGGCAACCTGGAACCGTTCGTTCAATGATCAGACGGCGGTGTACCTGGACCTTGAGCATCGCTTCAACGACCAGTGGAAGTTCAAGGCTTCGGCGATTGCGATGAATGAGTCCAATGAGGCGACCTATCAATTCATCGTCGGCGCGGTACCGCCGGGCAGCACCCAAAGCGGTAACTACGCCGACTATTCCACGGACTTCTCCGGCAAGAACCGGGGTCTGGATGCCTTTGTCAGCGGTGAGTTCGAGGCGCTGTCATTCAAGCAAAGTGTGGTGTTGGGCGCCAACTACTCCAAGTACAACACCGATGATGGTTATGCCCGCGCCTTCACGCCGGGAGCGGATATCGGTGCAATTGACCATCACCGCCCACAGCCGTCCTACAACAGCATTGCTGACAGCGCCAACCTGGCCCTGAGCACCTACGACATCACCCAGAAAGGCATTTATGGCACGTGGCGGGTCAACCTGACCGAGCCCCTGACGTTGATCCTCGGCGCCCGTACCAGTTGGTACGACTTCGCGTTCGACCAAGACAACTACTACGCCCGCCAGTATGAGGAAGGTGGTGAGAAAAACTCGGTCAAGAGCAATGGCAAGGTCACGCCGTTCGCCGGCCTGGTGTATGCCTTGGATGACCAGTGGTCGGTGTATGGCAGCTACGCCGAAGTGTTTATCCCGCAAACCCAGTTGACCCAGCAAAAAAACGGCCTGCCGCCGATCGAAGGGCGCAACTACGAGGTGGGTATCAAGGGTGAGTTGATGGATGGGCGGCTTAACACGTCTCTCGCCCTGTTCCGCTATATCCACGAAAACCGCGCCGTCACCGACTTCAGTACCGATATTGACGGTCCGAATGCCTGCAGTGGCTGGTACTGCTCCACCGCCTCGGGCAAGGTGCGCAGCCAGGGGCTGGAGGCAGAAGTCACCGGTCAATTGGCGCCGGGCTTGCAGGTCAGCAGCAGCTACACCTACAACACCACGGTATTTTTGAAAGACACCGAACTCAAAGGCAAAGTCTTCAGTACGGCCGTGCCCAAGCACATGCTGCGGATCTGGGGCGATTACACGCTGCCGGGGGATTTCAGCCGCGTCAGCCTGGGTGCCGGGGTTAACGCACAGACGGCGACCACCAGCTTCGACCGCAAATTCGGCCAGGCCGGCTTCGCTATCTTCAATTCACGCGTCGCGTATGAAGCCAGCGATGAAGTGACCCTCGCGGTGAACTTCAACAACCTGCTCGACAAGCGCTACTACATCCCGTCCTACAGCCAGCTGGTGGGCAACAACTACTTCGGCGACCCGCGCAACATGATGTTCAGCGTGACCTACAAACCGCAATTCTAAACGCTGTGGGAGCTGGCTTGCCTGCGATGGCGGTGCGTCAGCTTGCATCTATGAACCTTCCTGGTCGCCAGCTCAGGCAAGCCAGTTCCCACACTTTGTCTCCAGCCCCCCCCCCCCCCCCCCCCCCCCCCCCCCCCCCCCCCCCCCAGCTCCCACATTTGATCTCCACCCGTCTCGGGGATTTTCTTCAGGCAAAAAAATGCCCCGCACCTGGCGGGGCATTTTTTATGAGCGAGGCTTACAGGCCGTCGAGCATCGCCTTGTTACGCACAGCACCCTTGTCGGCACTGGTGGCCAGCAGGGCGTAAGCCTTCAACGCGGTGGTGACTTTGCGCGGGCGCTTCTCCACTGGCTTCCAGCCTTTCTTGTCCTGCTCGACCCGGCGCGCGGCCAGTGCTTCATCGCTGATCAACAGGTTGATCGAGCGGTTCGGGATGTCGATCAGTACCTTGTCACCATCCTGCACCAGGCCAATCGCACCACCGGCTGCGGCTTCTGGCGAAGCGTGGCCGATGGACAGGCCCGAGGTGCCGCCAGAGAAACGGCCGTCGGTGAGCAGCGCGCAGGCTTTGCCCAGGCCTTTGGATTTCAGATAGGACGTCGGGTACAGCATCTCCTGCATACCCGGGCCGCCCTTGGGGCCCTCGTAGCGGATAATCACGATGTCGCCTTCTTTGACTTCGTCGGCGAGGATGCCGCGCACGGCGCTGTCCTGGCTTTCGAAGATCTTGGCGTTGCCTTCGAACACATGGATGGACTCATCCACGCCGGCGGTTTTCACCACGCAGCCGTCGAGGGCGATGTTGCCGTACAGCACGGCCAGGCCACCTTCTTTGGAGTAGGCGTGCTCGACACTGCGGATGCAGCCGTTTTCACGGTCGTCGTCCAGGGTGTCCCAACGGGTCGACTGGCTGAACGCGGTTTGCGTCGGGATGCCGGCCGGGCCTGCCTTGAAGAAGGTATGCACGGCTTCGTCGTCAGTCTGGGTGATGTCCCACTTGGCGATGCCTTCGGCGAGGGACTTGCTGTGCACGGTCGGCAGGTCGGTGTGCAGCAGGCCGCCACGGGCCAGCGAACCGAGGATCGAGAAGATCCCGCCGGCGCGGTGCACGTCTTCCATGTGGTACTTCTGGATGTTCGGCGCGACTTTGCACAGTTGCGGCACGTGGCGGGACAGGCGGTCGATGTCGCGCAAGTCGAAATCGATCTCGGCTTCCTGGGCCGCGGCCAGCAGGTGCAGGATGGTGTTGGTGGAACCGCCCATGGCGATGTCCAGGGTCATGGCGTTTTCGAACGCCTTGAAGTTGGCGATGTTGCGCGGCAACACCGACTCATCGTTCTCGCCGTAGTAGCGTTTGCACAGCTCGACGATGGTGCGGCCGGCCTGCAGGAACAGCTGCTCGCGGTCGCTGTGGGTGGCCAGGGTGGAGCCGTTGCCCGGCAAGGCCAGGCCCAGGGCCTCGGTCAGGCAGTTCATCGAGTTGGCAGTGAACATGCCGGAGCACGAACCGCAGGTCGGGCAGGCGCTGCGCTCGTATTCCGCGACCTTCTCGTCAGAAGCGCTGGAATCGGCGGCGATGACCATGGCGTCGACCAGGTCCAGGCCGTGGGAGGCGAGCTTGGTCTTGCCGGCTTCCATCGGGCCGCCGGAGACGAAGATCACCGGGATGTTCAGGCGCAGGGCGGCCATCAGCATGCCGGGGGTGATCTTGTCGCAGTTGGAGATGCACACGATGGCGTCGGCGCAGTGGGCGTTGACCATGTATTCCACGGAGTCGGCGATGATCTCGCGGCTCGGCAGGGAATACAGCATGCCGTCATGGCCCATGGCGATGCCGTCATCCACGGCGATGGTGTTGAATTCTTTCGCTACACCGCCAGCGCGTTCGATCTCGCGGGCGACCAGTTGGCCCAGGTCCTTGAGGTGGACGTGGCCCGGTACGAACTGGGTGAAGGAGTTGGCAATCGCGATGATCGGCTTTTTGAAGTCGTCATCTTTCATCCCCGTGGCACGCCACAGCGCGCGCGCGCCGGCCATGTTGCGGCCGTGGGTGGATGTTTTCGAGCGGTAATCAGGCATTGGAGCACTCCGGGCGGCTAATCGGTATCAAAAGGGAGTGAGCTTCTATTGACGTCTGGAACACTCAGAAATGGCCGTGTGTCCGGAAGTTGCCACTCGCGTCGCGGGATCGCCGCTTGCTTGGGCCTCGAGCTCATAAACCCGCCGGGGGATGACTGGCGATGAATAGCGTCGATTCTACACCGCTGGCGGCGGGAGGGAATGGCCGCCAGTGTGAAGTTAGCGCTTACGAGACGTGCGCAGGCCTTTGCACCCGGGCATTGAGGCCCATGCCGATTGCGCTCAGGATCAGGAAGGTCATCGGCAGTACGCTCATGACCTGTGCGCCGGTCTGGCTGACCAGCCCGCTGATCAAACCGCCGCTGACGAAAATGATCACGTTGCCGGCCGATGCTGACGTCCCGGCGCTGTGTGGAAACAGCCCCATGGCACGGGACGTGGCTATCGGCCGGGTGATGGTGGTGCCGGCGGTGCACAGAATCATCGGCAGCATCACCGTTATCACGCTCAAGCCCCACACGTTATGAAGCACCAGCATCAGCACGCCCGCCAGCGCGATCAGCCGCTGGCCGGTGACGATTTGAGTGTGGCCTTCCATTCGTCGGTTCATCCAGCCCGCGCCCATGCCACCCAGCACATAGGCCGCGCCATAGAGCAGCAGCGCCAGGGAGAATTGGTAGGGCGTGAGGGCCAGTTGTTCCATCAGGATGATCGGCGACACCACGATAAAGGCGAAGTGACAGGTGAAGGCCAGCGCCGAGATCAGCCAGTAGCTGACAAAACGTCGGTCGGACAACACCTGACGATAGGCCTTCAGAATGGGAACGCGGGCTGATGGCGTGGAACCTGGGCTTTCCAGCAGCCACCAGGCCTTGAATACCAACACCAGGCCAATGACCCCAAACACCTGGAAACTGCCGCGCCAGTCCAGCCAGGTTTGCAGCCAACTGCCGAACAAGGGCGAGACTGAAATGCAGATCCCGCCCGCCGTGACGATGGCGATTCGCAGCCGCTCCTGCTCCTTGCCCACAAACAGGTCCTGAACCAGCGCCTGGGACAGCACAAAGCTGCCGCACCCGACTGCCTGCACCACCCTGAACAACAGAAACGTAGTGAAGTCGTCTGCCATCGCGCAGCCTGCCGAGCCTATGACGGCAACGGTCATGCCGATCATCAGCAGGCGTTTACGCCCCAGGTTGTCGGACAGGGGGCCGACCAGCAGCAGCGACAAGGAAAGACCGATGGAAAACAGGCTGACGGAGAGCGCGATGTCGGCCACCGACGTGCCGAAATGTGTCGCCATGGATGGGAATGAGGGGAGGATTACATCGAGGGGGAACACGCCGAGGACGGTCATCGTCATCAGCAGGAAGATGGCGGCAGTCTTGCGGGCGGGGGTGGCGAGGGTGGTCATCAGGTTAAAACTCAGTCCTTGAGCGAGGACGCAGAATTGATTTGATGAGGGGGGAAAGTCAATGCTCAGAGGCATTGGAAACAGGCATGACACAACGCACAAAAATGTAGGAGCCGGCTTGCCGGCGATAGCGGTGGGTCAGGCGCTGATGCAGTGCCTGATCTGGCGTCATCGCCGGCAAGCCGGCTCCTACAGGTGTTGCGGTGTCAGTCAGCTGTTAGGCAGCAGGCGGCACGTAATGCTCTTGATGTAGCGCGTCTCGGCAATCGCCGGGTGCACCGGATGGTCCGGGCCCTGGCCGCCGCGTTCGAGCATCTGGATATTGCGGTCCAGGTGGCGGGCGCTGGTCAGCAGGATGTTTTGCAGGTCGTCTTCCGGCAAGTGCATGGAGCACGAGGCGCTGACCAGGATGCCGTCCTTGCTGAGCAGGCGCATGGCTTGCTCGTTCAGGCGGCGGTAGGCGCCTTCGCCGTTCTTCATGTCTTTTTTGCGTTTGATGAAGGCCGGTGGGTCGGCGACGATCACGTCGAAGCGCTCTTCGCTGGCTTTCAGTTCTTTCAGCGCTTCGAACACGTCGCCTTCGATGCAGGTCATTTTTTCGGCAAAGCCGTTCAACGCGGCGTTGCGCTCCACGCCGTCGAGGGCGAAGGCGGAGGCGTCGACGCAGAACACTTCACTGGCGCCGAACGCGGCAGCTTGCACGCCCCAGCCGCCGATGTAGCTGTACAGGTCGAGCACGCGCTTGCCTTTGGCATACGGGGCCAGGCGCGCACGGTTCATGCGGTGGTCGTAGAACCAGCCGGTCTTCTGGCCCTGGATCACCGGGGCTTCGAATTTCACACCGTTTTCTTCCAGCGCCACCCACTCCGGTACCAGGCCGAACACGGTTTCGACGTAGCGGTTGAGGCCTTCAGCGTCGCGTGCGGCGGAGTCGTTCTTGAACAGGATGCCGCTTGGCTTGAGCACTTGGGTCAGTGCCGCGATCACGTCTTCTTTGTGGGCTTCCATGGTCGCCGAGGCGATCTGCACCACCAGGATGTCGCCGAAACGATCAACCACCAGGCCTGGCAACAGGTCGGAATCGCCGTAGACCAGGCGGTAGAACGGCTTGTCGAACAAGCGGTCACGCAGGGACAGAGCGACGTTCAGGCGGTGCACCAGCAGCGACTTGTCCAAAGGCAACTTGATGTCGCGCGACAGCAGGCGGGCGCAGATCAGGTTGTTCGGGCTCATGGCCACGATGCCCAGGGTCTTGCCGCCGGCCGCTTCCAGGATAGCCTGGTCGCCTGCCTGGAAGCCGTGAAGTGGGGTGGCGGCCACGTCGATTTCGTTGCTGTAGACCCACAGGTGGCCGTTGCGCAAACGACGATCGGCGTTGGCTTTGAGACGCAGGCTTGGCAGGGACATGACGTCGCTCCGGAAAAAAGAGCGGGAGTATACCTGTTGCGGCGCTGTTCATGTGGGAGCTGGCTTGCCTGCGATGCGGACGGCGCGGTGTATCTGACGTACGGCGGTGATGCTTTCGCAGGCAAGCCAGCTCCCACATTTGATTGGGTTTGCATTCAGGTTTTTGAGGTGTCAGTCAGGTTCCCATAGAGGTTAGAATCCCCGCCTAGCCCAGAGTAAGTACTTATGTCCCAAGAGCTTTCCGCCGAACAGATCCAACAGGCCCTGCAAGGCATCAGCGTGCCGCCCCAACCGCAAATCATGGTGGATTTGCAGATGGAGCAGTACATGCCCGACCCGGACCTGGAAGTGATCGCACGGTTGATCTCCCAGGACCCGGGCTTGTCCGGCGCACTGCTGAAAATCGTCAACTCGTCGTATTTCGGCCTGAGCAACAAGATCGCCTCGATCCAGCGTGCAGTGAACCTGCTGGGCAGCCGCTCGATCATCAACCTGATCAACGCGCTGTCGATCAGGGGCGAGATGAGCGACGACACCATCGTCACCCTTAACCGTTTCTGGGACACCGCCCAGGACGTGGCCATGACCTGCCTCACCCTGGCCAAACGCACCGGCGCCCAGGCGGTGGACGAAGCCTATGCTTTGGGCCTGTTCCACGATTGTGGCGTGCCGTTGATGCTCAAGCGCTTCCCCAATTACATGGCCGTGCTGGAAGAGGCCTACGCCAACGCCGGCCCGGATTGTCGCGTGGTCGACACCGAAAACAACGCGTTCAACACTAACCATGCGGTGGTGGGCTACTACACCGCCAAATCCTGGCGCCTGCCGCAACATGTGACCGACGCCATCGCCAACCACCACAATGCCCTGGCGATCTTCAGCGATGAGTCGTCGCGCAATTCCCAACTGAAAAACCTGCTGGCGATCCTCAAGATGGCAGAGCACATCTGCTCGTCCTACCGCGTACTGGGCAACCAGTCGGTGGACCACGAATGGAATGCCATTGGCCACCTGGTGCTGGACTACGTGGGCCTGTCGGACTACGACTTCGAAAGCATGAAGCTGTCGATCCGCGAGCTGGGCGCCCACTAAACCGTTCTTCACGAGGTACACATGCCCGAGTTACCAGAAGTCGAAACCACCCGACGCGGGATCGCACCGCACCTGGAAGGCCAACGCGTCAGCCGCGTGGTGGTGCGTGAGCGGCGGCTGCGCTGGCCGATTCCGGAAGACCTCGATGTGCGCCTGTCGGGGCAGCGCATCGTGTTGGTGGAACGGCGGGCCAAGTACCTGCTGATCAACGCCGAAGTGGGCACTTTGATCAGCCATTTGGGCATGTCGGGCAACCTGCGGCTGGTAGAGATCGGGATGCCCGCCGCCAAGCATGAGCATGTGGACATCGAGTTGGAGTCGGGCCTGGCCCTGCGCTACACCGACCCTCGGCGTTTTGGCGCGATGCTGTGGAGCCAGGACCCGCACAACCATGAGCTGCTGATTCGCCTGGGGCCGGAGCCGCTGACCGACCTGTTTGACGGCGATCGCCTGTTCCAGCTGTCTCGCGGGCGTTCGATGGCGGTGAAGCCGTTCATCATGGACAACGCGGTGGTGGTGGGGGTGGGCAATATCTATGCGACGGAAGCGCTGTTCGCGGCGGGGATCGATCCGCGTCGCGAGGCCGGCGGCATTTCGCGGGGGCGTTATTTGAAGCTGGCGATCGAGATCAAGCGCGTGCTGGCGGCTGCCATCGAGCGCGGCGGCACGACGTTGCGCGATTTTATCGGCGGGGACGGGCAGCCGGGGTATTTCCAGCAGGAACTGTTCGTCTACGGCCGGGGCGGCGAGGCGTGCAAGGTGTGCGGGACTGAATTGCGCAATGTGGTGCTGGGGCAGCGGGCGAGTGTGTTTTGCCCTAAGTGTCAGCGCTGATTCTGTGTGATGGCTGATATTGCCATCGGCGGCAAGCCGGCTCCTACAGGAGGAATGCGATCAACTGTAGGAGCCGGCTTGCCGGCGATAGCGCCCTTACAGACGCCACAAAACTTCAGGCCTTACCGGTAATCAACCGATACTTGGCCATCAACTGCTCTTCCGTCTCCGGATGGGCTTCATCCAATGGAATGCAATCCACCGGGCACACCTGCTGGCACTGGGGTTCGTCGTAGTGGCCGACACACTGGGTGCACAGGTTCGGGTCGATCACGTAGATCTCTTCGCCTTGGGAAATCGCAGCGTTCGGGCACTCGGGTTCGCAGACGTCGCAATTGATGCAATCGTCGGTGATGATCAGGGACATGGAAACTCCTGCCAGGGCCGTCAGCCAAGGCATCTGAAAAACTAATGCGCGCAATTGTGCCGCATTGGCGCCCGCAGTGCGAGCAGGCGCCGATTGAGCGGTCTTACTTCTTGAAGCGCAGGGTCAGCGCATCGGCCACGGCGGGGTGGACGAACTTGGTGATATCTCCGCCTAAAGCGGCGATTTCACGCACCAATGTCGAGGAAATGAACGAATAACGTTCCGACGGCGTGAGGAACAGGCTTTCCACGTCTGGCGCCAGTTGGCGGTTCATGTTGGCCAGCTGGAATTCGTATTCGAAGTCCGACACCGCACGCAGGCCACGCAGGAACACATTGGCGTTCTGCTCTTTGGCGAAATGCGCCAGCAAGGTCGAAAAGCCCACCACTTCCACGTTGGGCAGGTGCTTGGTGACCTCACGCGCCAACTCCACGCGCTGTTCCAGGGGAAACAGCGGGTTTTTCTTGGGGCTGGCCGCGACCGCGATGATCACATGGTCGAACAGGCGAGAGGCACGTTCGACCAGATCGCCATGGCCTTTGGTAATCGGGTCGAAGGTACCTGGGTACAACACTCGGTTCATCGCGTCGTCCTGGCGGAGTCCGTTGGGGAACCGGATGGTATCGCAGCCATCCCGGTCGGCCAAGTCAACTTATGTAGAAGAAAGCCCGATAGACCGTGTTTTTTCACGCCGTTTTCAGACGTTCGGCCAATGCTGTCGCCAGTTGCGCGGTCAATCCATACACCGACAATTGGGGGTTGGCCCCAATGCTGGTGGGGAACAGCGAGCCATCATGGATCGACAGGTTGCGCAGTTGGTGATGCCGACCGAGGCTGTCGGCCACGGCATTTTTAGGGTCTTCGCCCATTGCACAGCCGCCCATCACGTGAGCACTGCCCAGGGTTGTGCGGTGCAATTCAAGGTTCAACCCGTCGATCACACTGCGGGCTTCGGCCAGGGTGGTCACGTAACGCGCGTCGTGGTGCAACGGTTTGACCGACTTGGCACCGGCCGCGAACTGGATCTCGGCCATGCTGTGGAAAGCCCGGCGCAGGCCATCCCAGGCGTAAGGTGAGACCTGGTAGTCGAGCACCGGCGTGCCGTCGCCGCGCAAATCCACCGTGCCGCCCTGGCTGTCGGGGTGGAAGCCGTCGCGCAGCAGCGCCAGCATCGCGTGGGTGTGGGGCAGTTGGCTCATCTCCAGGGCGTTCTGCCCGCCATAGCCGCCGAACAAGGTGCTGGCCAATCCTGGGTGCAAGGGTGGAGCTTCCAGCTTGTAGGACATTTTGCCGGTGGTGCCGTCCTGCCATTGGAAATGGTCGGAGTAAATGGACTGAGGTGCGCCGTAGAACGGGTTGATCACTTCGTCGAACAGGCCCGCAGAGAAATTCACCAGGTGCAGGAAAGTGCGCTTGCCGAGCCGCGAATGCGGGTCGGGCGCGTCCGAGCGCATCAGCAGTGCCGGGCTGTTGATGCCGCCACCGGACAGCACGTAATGCTTGGCCTTCACCGTGATCTTGCGCCCTGTGGGCGCCACGCAGCGTTCATCCATGGCAACGCATTCCAGGCTGCTGATGCTGTCGCCGCTGTATATGAGGCGTTCGGCCCGCGCGAGGTACAGCAGCTCACCGCCTTTTTCCAGGGTGGACGGGATGGTGGTCACCAGCATCGATTGCTTGGCGTTGACCGGGCAGCCCATGCCGCAATACCCCAGGTTAAAGCAGCCGCGCACATTGCGCGGGATCACGTGCCAGCTGTAGCCGAGCTTTTCGCAGCCTTTGCGGATCACGTCGTTGTTTGCATTTGGCGGGATGGCCCAGGGCGCAATGCCCAGGCGCTGCTCCATTTTTTCGAACCACGGCGCCATCTCGGCACTGCTGTGGCCCTTGACCGCGTATTCACTGGCCCAGTGG
Source organism: Pseudomonas sp. GW821-FHT09A09 (assembly GCF_059418405.1). Taxonomy (NCBI): domain Bacteria; kingdom Pseudomonadati; phylum Pseudomonadota; class Gammaproteobacteria; order Pseudomonadales; family Pseudomonadaceae; genus Pseudomonas; species Pseudomonas sp. GW821-FHT09A09. The sequence continues at coordinate 4,309 of NZ_JBWKPU010000032.1, read as the reverse complement.
GCGAGGGTGGCGTCCGGGGTGCGAAAGCTCGACGTCCAGTTGATCAACGTGGTGCCGCCGACGGCCCGGCCCTGCAGGATGGTGATTGCGCCATCCTTGCTCATGCGGCCGATGCCCTCCTGGTACAGGCTGGCGTAGGCCTCGTCCTCAAGCAGCTTGAAGTCGCTGCTGGTCTTGAGCGGGCCTTCTTCGATCAGCAACACCTTGTAGCCGGCAGCGCTGAGGATCTCGGCGGTGGTGCCGCCACCGGCGCCGCTGCCGATGATGGCTACATCGGCTTCCAGGGTCAGGTCGCTTTCAAGGGCGGCGCCATTGTGGGTTTTCCAGCCACGGGCCAGGCCCTCGCGGAACAGATCGGGTACGGGCATAAACATGCACTCTTATTTTTGTACGACGTTGCAGTCACTGTGGGAGCTGGCTTGCCTGCGATAGCGGTCTGCCGGCCAGTGCATTTATTGCTGATCCACCGCTATCGCAGGCAAGCCAGCTCCCACAATTGATTTGGGGTGTCAGGGCTAGATCTTCGGCGGGCCGGGGTAGCCGCAATGCGCCCAGGACGCCGGTCGGAAATACCAGGCCATGATCACCAGCTTGAGCAGCGAGCCCTGGCCCATGCGCAGCAGGTTCAGGTAGCTGTTTTCCCAGCGGTGCAGGAAATTGCGGATCTGCTCGGCACTGGCGTTCTCCCAACTGCCCCAAATGCCGGTCAGCGGGCCACGGGTGATGCCCATGCCCAGCACGTCGAACAGTTGCTGGGTGAGCTTGAACATCTCCGGCGACAGGTGCTGCAGGCTGTAGTCGAGTTTTTTCAGAGTGTCCTCGATACCGGCGACCACCTCCTCGGCGCTGGCGGCGCCTTCCAGCAGCACCGGAATGACCGCCCGCAGAAACGGCAGGTCACTGCTGCGCAACATGGCAAAGCCGCTGGCCGGTGTGCTGCTGGAGCAGCCACTGAGGCTGGCGCCCAGCCCGGCCGTGGCCAGGAAGGCACTGGCACACAGGCCGATCTTGAGGACGCCGCGCCGCGACAGCGCGGGTGTTTCAGTCAGGCTTGGGTTCATTGTTATTGTTATCCCGAGGGTGGTGGTTTCAGCGCACGAACAGTTTCTGGATCAGTTTCTGGATCGATTTGCCATACGGCGGGTAGATCAGCTTCGCCGCGTTCAGGCGCTGTTTCACCAGCACACCCTTGGCCTTGCTGAACGTGAGGAAGCCTTCGTGGCCGTGGTAGTGGCCCATGCCGGAAGGGCCGATACCGCCAAACGGCATGTCGTCCTGGGCCACATGCAGCAGGGTGTCGTTCAGGCACACGCCACCGGAATGGGTCTCATGGAGCACGCGGTTTTGCTCGGCCTTGTTGTAGCCGAAGTAATACAGGGCCAGTGGGCGAGGGCGCCCGTTGATGTAGGCAAACGCCTGATCGAGGCCGCGATACGGCACGATGGGCAGCACCGGGCCGAAGATTTCATCCTGCATCACCGTCATGTCGTCGCTGACATTCAGTAGCAGGCTGTGAGCCATGCGCCGGGCCTGGCCCTGGTCGTACAGCGAAATCAAGGTCGCGCCCTTGTCGGTGGCGTCCTTGACGTAGGCATTGAGCCGGGCCAATTGGCGCTCGTTGATAATCGCGGTGTAGTCCGGGTTGTCGGCCAGAGTCGGATAGAACCCGCGAACGGCCTGGGTGTAGGCCTCGACGAAACCGTCTACCCGATCCTCTGGAACCAGCACGTAGTCGGGGGCCACACAGGTTTGCCCGGCGTTCAGGGCTTTGCCGAAGGCGATACGTTCGGCGGCATCTTTTAGCGGTACATCGGCGGACACAATGGCTGGGGACTTGCCGCCCAGCTCCAGGGTGACCGGGGTCAGGTGTTCGGCCGCCGCCCGCATCACGTGTTTGCCGATGCTGGTGGCGCCGGTGAACAACAGGTGATCGAAGGGCAGCTTGGAAAACGCCATGCCGACCTCGGCTTCACCCAGCACCACGCACACCAGGTCCTCGGGAAAGATTTTCGCCAGCAAGGCCTTGAGCAATTCGCCGGTGGCGGGGGTGGATTCACTGAGCTTGAGCATCACCCGGTTGCCGGCCGCCAACGCGCCGACCAGTGGCCCAATGGCCAGGTACAGCGGGTAGTTCCAGGGCACGATCACCCCGACCACCCCCAGCGGTTGATAAATGACTTTGGCTGACGCTGGCTGGAAGGCAATGCCTACGGCGCGGCGAGAAGGTTTCATCCAGCGTTTGAGGTGTTTGCTGGCGTAGTGAATGCCATGCAGGCTGGGCATCAGTTCGGCGAACAGGGTTTCGTCGGCGCTGCGATGGCTGAAGTCCTGGCTGATCGCGTTGATCAATGCCTGGCGCTCGTCGCTGAGCAGGTCACGCAGGGCCTTGAGCCATTGCTGGCGTTGCGCGGCGGGCGGCATCGGGTTGGCCGCATAGGCTCGACGCTGGGTATCGAACAGGTCCTGGAGTTGATCCAGCGCCTGGGAATCTTGCAGGTAGGCAACGTTGGCAGACATGGCACAGTTCCCGATTGTTATTTGAATGGTTCATTTATTAGAGTCATTGCTCTAAATTGTCAAATAACATTGCAGCAACATGTGGATTTATCCCGGCAAGGATAGGCCGTAAGATGCCCCTTCACGTGTACAGAAGCTGATTCCCTATGGCACCACGAGTAAAGACCAGCGAGCGCATTGTGCAAACCAGCCTGGAGCTTTTTAACCAGCAGGGCGAGCGCAGTGTCAGCACCAACCATATTGCTGCCCATATGGAAATCTCCCCGGGCAACCTGTACTACCACTTCCCCAACAAGCAGGCGATCATCGCCGTGCTGTTTCGTGAATACGAAGCCCTGGTGGACAGTTTCCTGCGCCCGCCCCAGGGCCGCGCCGTCACCGTCGAAGACAAACGCTTCTACCTGCAAGCCGTGCTGGCCGGCATGTGGCGCTACCGTTTCCTGCACCGTGACCTCGAACACCTGCTGGAAAGCGACCCGGAGCTGGCCACCGGTTACCGGCGTTTTTCCCAGCGCTGCCTGACCCAGGGCGGTGCTATCTATCAAGGGTTTGTCGACGCGGGGATCCTCAATATGGACCCGGTGCAAACCGAGGCCCTGACCCTCAATGCCTGGATCATCCTCACCTCCTGGGTGCGTTTTTTGTGCACCACCAACGAAAATTCCACCCATTTGAGCGCTGAGGCGATCAAGCGTGGGGTGTATCAGGTGTTGGTACTGGAAGCAGGTTTCGTCACCCCCCAGGCGAAAGAGGCGGTGGATGCCCTGTTCAAAGAGTTTTACGTGCCGTTGAACCAGGCACTGGAAGAAGTGAAGTAGGACCTTTCCCGAATCTGTTCACAGGAGTCCGTCATGCCGCTTGCCCAATTGATCAGCCCCCAGCAACTGGCCGAGCGCCAGAAGGCCGGTGGATGGGTGATCCTCGACTGCCGCTTTGCCCTGGAAGACCCGGACTACGGGCTGTGCAGCTATGCCGAAGGGCATATCGAAGGTGCGCAGTATGCTGACTTGGAGCGCCACCTGAGTGGCCCGGTCACCAAAGGCGTGACCGGTCGTCATCCGCTGCCTGCAGCCGATGTTCTGGTTCGACAATTGCGCGCCTGGGGCATCAGCGCCGACACCGACATCGTGCTGTATGACGACGGCCCCGGCGCCTATGCCGCCCGCGCCTGGTGGTTGCTGGCCTGGTTGGGCAAGCGCGAGGGCGTGTTTGTGCTGGACGGTGGCCTCAAGGCCTGGCACAGCGCAGGGTTCCCGCTGAGCCTGGACGCACCGGTGATCGAGCCCGGTACGTTTGCCGGCACGCCGGACAACCACCTGGTACTGGACGCCGAACACCTGCAAAAACGCCTGGGCCAACCGGGCCTGACCTTGATCGATGCCCGTGCCCAGGCGCGGTTTCGTGGCGACGTGGAACCGATCGACCCGGTCGCCGGGCATATTCCGGGCGCGCAATGTGCGGCGTTCACTGAAAACCTGGGCAGCGATGGGCGCTTCCTGCCGGCCGAACAACTCAAGCAGCGCTTCGCCGCGCAACTGCAGGGGCGTTCGCCGGATGAACTGGTGGCGTATTGCGGATCGGGCGTCACGGCGTGCCACAACCTGTTCGCCCTGAGCCTGGCGGGTTACCCGTTGGGCAAGTTGTATGCAGGGTCGTGGAGTGAGTGGATTACCGACCCGCAGCGTGAAGTTGCAACGGGTGATTGATCACACAATCCTGTAGGAGCCCGGGGGGGGGGGGGGGGGGGGGGGGGGGGGGGGGGGGGGGGGGGGGGGGGGGGGGGGGGGGGGGG
>NZ_JBWKPU010000031.1:78579-85170 GCF_059418405.1 Pseudomonas sp. GW821-FHT09A09 | reverse complement strand
CCCCCCCCCCCCCCCCCCCCCCCCCCCCCCCCCCCCCCCCCCCCCCCCCCCCCCCCCCCCCCCCCCAACCCAGCTCCTACAGTTGAAGCGCATTTCATATAAAAAACCCGGTGTTCATCTGATGAACACCGGGTTTTTTAATGCACTGTAATCACTCAGGCATCCAGCTCAGCCCAACGCTCCACCAGCGCTTCCAGTTCCTGGTTCAACGTTTCCAGGGAAGCAATCACCTTGGCAGTTTCCGCCGCCGGACGCAGGTAGAAACCCGCATCAGCCATTTCTGCTTCTACCGCAGCAATCTGCTGTTCCTTGGCGTCGATATCGCCCGGCAAGGCTTCCAGCTCGCGTTGCAGCTTGTAGCTGAGCTTCTTCTTGCCCGCCGGCGCAGCTTCTGCAACCGGAGCCGGTGCAGCGGCCACCGGGGCCACCACCGCCGAATTCAAGTCGGCTTTGCCGGATTTGCTTTCGGTCACGCCCAACAGGCGCGGCGAACCACCTTGACGCAGCCAGTCCTGATAACCGCCCACGTATTCACGCACCTTGCCTTCACCTTCGAAGACCAGGGTGCTGGTCACCACGTTGTCGAGGAATGCCCGGTCGTGGCTGACCATCAGCACGGTGCCGTTGAAGGTCAGCAGGACCTCTTCCAGCAGTTCCAGGGTTTCCACGTCGAGGTCGTTGGTCGGTTCGTCGAGGACCAGCAGGTTGGCCGGCTTGCTGAACAACTTGGCCAGCAACAGGCGCGCACGCTCGCCACCGGACAAGGCTTTCACCGGTGTGCGCGCACGCTGCGGGCTGAACAGGAAGTCGCCCAGGTAGCTGAGCACATGGCGACTCTGACCGTCGATGTCGATGAAGTCGCGGCCTTCGGCGACGTTGTCGATCACGGTCTTTTCCAGGTCCAGCTGATGGCGCAACTGGTCGAAGTAGGCCACGTCGATCTTGGTGCCCTCCTCGACCTTGCCGCTGGTCGGCTGCAGGCCGCTGAGCATCAGCTTGAGCAAGGTGGTCTTGCCGGTGCCGTTGGCGCCCAGCAGGCCGATGCGGTCACCGCGCTGCAGGACCATGGAGAAATCCTTGATCAGGAACGGGCCGTTCGGGTGATGGAAGCTGACGTTTTCCAGCACCATCACTTGCTTGCCCGACTTCTCGGCGGTGTCCAGCTGGATATTCGCCTTGCCGGTACGCTCGCGGCGTTCGCTGCGCTCAACACGCAGGGCCTTCAAGGCACGCACGCGGCCTTCGTTACGGGTGCGACGGGCCTTGATGCCCTGGCGGATCCAGACCTCTTCCTGAGCCAGCTTCTTGTCGAACAGCGCGTTGGCGGTTTCTTCGGCCGCCAGCGTCGCTTCCTTGTGCACCAGGAAGCTGGCGTAGTCGCCGTTCCAGTCGATCAGGCCGCCACGGTCCAGTTCCAGGATGCGGGTGGCCAGGTTCTGCAGGAAGGAACGGTCGTGCGTGATAAACAACACGGCGCCCTGGAAGTCCTTGAGGGCCTCTTCCAGCCAGGCGATCGCGCCGATGTCCAGGTGGTTGGTCGGTTCGTCGAGCAGCAGCAAATCCGGCTCGGACACCAGGGCCTGGGCCAGCAACACGCGACGACGCCAGCCACCGGACAATTCGGCGAGGGTCTTGTCGGCCGGCAGTTGCAGGCGGCTCAGGGTGCTGTCGACCAGTTGCTGCAGGCGCCAGCCGTCACGGGCTTCGAGGTCTTGCTGGACGTGCATCAGCTTGTCCAGGTCTTCCTCGGTGACGCAGTTCTGCGCCAGGTGATGGTATTCGGCGAGCAAGGCGCCAACACCGTCGAGGCCTTCGGCAACCACGTCGAACACGGTCCGTCCGTCGGCCACCGGCAATTCTTGCGGCAATTCGCCAATCTTGAGGCCCGGGGCACGCCACACAGAGCCGTCATCGGGCTTCTGGTCGCCTTTTACCAGCTTCATCATGCTGGACTTGCCGGTGCCGTTGCGGCCGATGATGCACACCCGCTCACCACGGGCGATCTGCCAGGACACCTTGTCCAACAACGGCATAGCGCCGAAAGCAAGGGACACATCGCTGAATTTGAGCAGGGTCATACGCTTCTCCAAAAACTGGGCGCGCATTCTACCTGAGTTGAGGGTGGGATGCGGCCGGCATTTTCACTGCCGACACGTTCTGTAGGACATTTCCACCCAAGCTGAACGAACCGGCCGGCAAAGCTTTCGCACGCGTCGGGCAAAAGGCTAAGCTAGGGGCAATCAGTGTCGGCGGTGCCGGTGCTAGTCGTGATTTCTCTGCACGGACGTCTCATGCGCAGTCGCCTTTTCAATTTTTTGTCTTGTCTGATTCTTTCCGCCACCGCCGTTCAATCCGCCCAGGCCGTGGACCTCACCACCCAACGTCAATATTACGATGAAGCCAAACGCGCCCTGGCCAAAGGCGACAGCGGCCCGTACATGCAATACAGCGCCGCCCTGGCCGACTACCCGCTCACGCCGTACCTGGCCTATGACGAGCTGACCGCCCGCCTGAAAACCGCGAGCAACGAAGAAATCGAGCAATTCCTCGCCAAGAACGGTGACCTGCCCCAGGCCAACTGGATGAAACTGCGCTGGCTGCGTTGGCTCTCCGACCGTGGCGACTGGCAGACCTTTGAAAAGTACTACGACGCCAAGCTCAATTTCGTCGAGTTGGACTGCCTTCACGCTCAGTACCAGCTCACCCACAATTTAAAAGCCGAAGGCTACAAGAACACCGAAAAACTCTGGCTCACCGGCAAATCCCAACCGGCTGCCTGCGACGCCACCTTCGGCCAATGGGCTGCCGATGGCCAGCTCACCGAACAGAAGATCTGGGACCGCGCCAAACTCGCTGCCGAAGCGCGCAACTACGCGCTGGCCAACAGCCTGGTGAAAACCCTGCCCACCCTCGGCGCCCAAGGCCGCCTGATGGTGGACGTAGCACAGAACCCCAACCTGCTCGGCGACCCATCACGCTTCCTGCCGGCCAACGAGGCCATGTCTGACGCCGTGGGCCTGGGCCTGCGCCGCCTGGCGCGCCAGGACCCGGACAAGGCCATGGCCCTGCTCGACGGCTATGCCAGCAGCATGCACTTCTCCCGTGACGAAAAAGTGTCGATCGCCCGGGAAATCGGCCTGACCCTGGCCCGTCGCTATGACCCGCGCGCCTTGGACGTCATGACCAAGTACGACCCGGAACTGCGTGACAACACCGTGTCCGAATGGCGCCTGCGCCTGCTCTTGCGCCTGGCCCGCTGGGAAGATGCCTACCAGTTGACCCGCAAGCTCCCACAGGATCTGGCCACCACCAACCGCTGGCGCTACTGGCAGGCCCGCAGCCTGGAACTGGCCGAACCGAAAAACCCACAGGCCCTGGTGCTGTACAAGAACGTGGCCAAGGAGCGGGACTTCTACGGCTTTCTCGCCGCCGACCGTTCCAAATCGCCCTACCAGCTGACCAACAAGCCGCTGGTCATGAGCCAGGCGCTGATGAACAAGGTGCGCAACACCCCTGGTGTGCGTCGTGCCCTGGAGTTCTACGCCCGCGGCCAAGTAGTGGATGGCCGCCGCGAGTGGTACCACGTCAGCCGTCACTTCAACCGCGATGAGATGGTCGCCCAGGCCAAGTTGGCCTACGACATGAAGTGGTACTTCCCGGCAATCCGTACCATCAGCCAGGCGCAGTACTGGGATGACCTCGACATTCGTTTCCCGATGGCCCACCGCGACACCCTGGTGCGTGAAGCCAAGGTGCGTGGCCTGCATTCCAGCTGGGTATTCGCCATCACCCGTCAGGAAAGCGCCTTCATGGACGACGCCCGCTCCGGCGTTGGCGCCAGTGGCCTGATGCAACTGATGCCCGGCACTGCCAAGGAAACCGCACGCAAGTTCAGCATCCCCCTGGCCTCCCCTGCACAGGTACTCGACCCGGACAAAAACATCCAGCTCGGCGCCGCCTACCTGAGCCAGGTGCACAGCCAGTTCAACGGCAACCGTGTGCTCGCCTCCGCCGCCTACAACGCCGGCCCCGGTCGCGTGCGCCAATGGCTGCGCGGTGCCGACCACTTGAGTTTCGACGTATGGGTGGAAAGCATCCCGTTCGACGAAACCCGCCAATACGTGCAGAACGTGCTGTCTTATTCGGTGATCTACGGCCAGAAGCTCAATTCGCCGCAGCCGTTGGTGGATTGGCATGAGCGCTATTTTGATGATCAATAAGGCGTAACCCAGAAACAAAAATGCCCGCATTGAACGATGCGGGCATTTTTTATGGGTGATCAATCAGTGAGAGACGTGTTCTTCCACCCCATCACTGAACTGCAACGCCGCCAACCGCGCATACAACGGGTTGCTCGCAATCAACTGCTGATGCGTGCCCACCGCCACCAGCTTGCCCTGGTCCATCACTGCGATCCGGTCGGCGTGCTTCACGGTCGCCAGGCGATGGGCGATCACCAGCGTAGTGCGCCCCTGCATCAGTTGCGGCAACGCTTGCTGGATCAGGTGTTCACTCTGAGCGTCGAGGGCGCTGGTCGCCTCATCCAACAGCAGGATCGGCGCATCCACCAGCAACGCACGGGCAATGGCCAGGCGTTGGCGCTGCCCACCGGAGAGGCCCATGCCGCCATCCCCCAGATGGGTCTGGTAGCCGTCGGGCATTTGCAGGATGAAATCATGGGCGTGGGCGATGCGCGCGGCGGCTTCCACTTGTTCGCGGCTTGCCGTCGGGTTGCCGTAGCGGATGTTCTCTTCGACGCTGCCGTAGAACAGCGCCGGGTTCTGGGACACCAGGGCAAAGTGGCGGCGCAGGTCCATCGGATCAAGCTCGGTCAATGGCCGGCCTTCCAGCAGGATACGGCCGTGCTGGGGGTCGTAGAAACGCAACAGCAGGTCGAAGATCGTCGATTTACCCGCACCGGACGGTCCGACCAGCGCCAGGGTTTCACCCGGGTTGATGGTCAAACTCAAGCCATCGATGGCGTAGCTGTCCGGCCGTGACGGGTAGGAAAAGCGCAGGTCCTGCAGCTCCATGCGGCCGCTGACACGCTCCGGCAGCGGCACGGTATCGGTGGACGGGGCCGTGATCTCATTGCTCGACTGCAATAGCTCGCCGATCCGCTCCGCCGCGCCTGCTGCGCGCTGCAACTCGCCGAGCACCTCGCTCAAGGTGCCCACGGCACTCCCCACGATCAGGCTATAGAACACGAACGCCGCCAGCTCACCACCGGAAATACGCCCGCCTATCACGTCCATGCCGCCCACCCACAGCATCACGCCCACAGCCCCCAGCACCAGCATGATCACCAACGTAATCAGCCACGCGCGCTGGACGATGCGCTTGCGCGCGGTGGTAAACGCGTCCTCCACCGTCACGGCAAAACGTTGCTCGTCCTGCACCTGATGGTTGTAGGCCTGTACGGTCTTGATCTGCCCGAGGGTCTCGGACACATAGCTGCCCACATCGGCGATACGGTCCTGGCTCAGGCGCGACAGGCTGCGAACACGTCGGCCGAAGATCAGGATCGGCGCCAGCACCAGCGGCAGCGCCACCACCACAATGCTGGTGAGCTTGGGGTTGGTGACGAACAGCAACACGATGCCCCCCAGCACCATCAAGGCATTGCGCAAGAACAGCGACAGCGAAGAACCGATCACCGATTGCAGCAGGGTGGTGTCGGTGGTCAACCGCGACTGGATTTCCGAGCTGCGGTTGTTCTCATAGAAGCCCGGGTGCAGGTAGATCAGGTGGTTGAACACCTGCCGACGGATATCCGCCACCACCCGCTCGCCGATCCACGACACCAGGTAGAACCGCGCAAACGTGCCCACGGCCAGGCCAAGTACCAGGATCATGAACAAACCGATGGACTGGTTGAGCAAGTGTGGCGACTGGGTCATGAACCCCTGGTCCACCAACAGGCGAATGCCCTGCCCCATGGACAAGGTAATACCCGCCGTCACGATGAGCGCCAACAGGGCACCGAACGCGTGCCAGCGGTAGGGTGCAATGAAGCGGCTGGCCAGGCGGATCGCACGACGTTGACGGACTGAGAACATGGAGGGCATCACCAATGAGGAACCTGTACACCTACATTGGGGGAACTTGAGTAAATAACAATGAGTCAGGTTAATTATGCCCGCCGATGCTGACCCCTAGAGGCTATCGGTCTAATGCCCGTCTGGAAATTTGTATCGGTTTCTGGTGGACTGGGTATTCGAACCGCTGATTGTGTATGGAGTTGTAACAGCTCGGTCACGCGGGGGTTTTAAGGTAGGTACACAACCTGATGAGGAGACAGGCCATGACCTTGCACACTAGCAGCACTGACAAAGTAGAAGTCGTCCGCAAAGCGCAGCAAGCAGACCTGGGTTGCTCGATTATCGACGCCCAAGGGCGCGAAGTGCCGATTACCGAAGCCATGATCCAGCAAGCGTGCCGCGAACTGGAACAGCGACTGGTCAAGCCTGCCAAGCAAGGCTAACGCGCCCAAGCTCTTTCAAAACCGGCCCTGGTGGCCGGTTTTTTTATGCCCCCCTGTAGGAGCCGGCTTGCCGGCGATGGCAACCGCAAGCACGCCATCGCCGGCAA
>NZ_JBWKPU010000031.1:75599-78569 GCF_059418405.1 Pseudomonas sp. GW821-FHT09A09 | reverse complement strand
CCCCCCCCCCCCCCCCCCCCCCCCCCCCCCCCCCCCCCCCCCCCCCCCCCGGCTCCTACAGTGAGAGCATTGCGCGCCGGTCAGAGCAATTCAGCGCCCAGCGCAGAGACGATCGACGACAGCACAGCGGACTCTCCATTGATGCGCACCTTCAAGCCGTCGATCTCGCGACGCTCCGGGTAGTGCTTGCGCAGCAGGTCAAACGCCTTGCGTTGTTCTTCCACGGTACCCACCAGGCTGCGGCGGAAATCCGCATCGTCCCGGCGCGGGTCATACACGCTGCGGCACAAGGTAGCCAAGGCCCAGGCCGGGTCGGTGGCGGCATTCAAGTGCACTTCGGCCAGCCAGGGTGGCGGCAGCAAGTCGCTCAGTTGGAGGCTGGGTTCCTGGCCCAGGTGCGCACAGAACGCCTGATAAATCTGTGCGGTGCCGCGCTGTTTGCCGTCCAGGCTGTAACCGGCGATGTGCGGCGTGGCCAGCACACACAGGTCAGCCAGGTCGATGTCCACTTCAGGCTCGCCTTCCCACACGTCCAACACCGCTTGCAGGTCCTCGCGCGCCAGCAGCACCTCACGCAGGGCGGCGTTATCCACCACCGGGCCCCGGCTGGCATTGATCAACCAGGTGCCGGTCTTGAGTGCGTTGAGCCGCTCGCGATCGAACAGGTGCCAGGTGGAACCGTTGCCGGACTTGGTCAGTGGCGTGTGCAGGCTGATCACGTCGCACTGTTCGATGATCTGCTGCAGGCTCACGTAGTCGCCCTCTTCGGCGATCTGACGCGGCGGGTCACACACCAGCACGTTCCAGCCCAGGCCCTTGAGCACCTTGACCAGGCGCCCGCCGACTTCGCCCACACCGACCACCCCGTAAGTGCGCGTGTTGAGGTCGGCCCCCTCGATTTCTGCCAGGGTCTGCAAACTGCCCAGCACATAGTCCACCACCCCACGCGCATTGCAGCCGGGGGCGCTGGACCACTGGATGCCAGCCTGCTGGAAGTAGTCGAGGTCCAGGTGATCGGTACCGATGGTGCAGGTGCCGACAAAACGCACGCGGGTCCCGTCCAGCAAGGCGCGGTTGACGTTGGTCACCGAGCGAACCAGCAACACATCGGCCTGCTCGACCGTGGCGCGGTCGATGGACCGGCCGGGCACCCGGCGAATCTCGCCAAACCCTTCGAAGAATGCATCGAGCAGCGGGATATTTTCGTCGGCAACAATCAACATGGCAGGCTCCTTTCGCGGACTCGCAGTGTACACATATCCACTCCAAGAGGGCTTGTGTGGGAGCCGGGCTTGCCCGCGATAGCATCACTTAGGTACAGCTGATTGACCGAGGTGCCTGCATCGCAGGCAAGCCAGCTCCCACACAAGCCGGCGCCAACAGGAGAGCGATTGCTTACAAATCCCTAACACAGGTTTTTTCCTGACCGGTGCGTCAAAGCGTAGACTTCGCGGTCCTTGCGCTTCTTCTGACCGGACACCTGTACGTGAACACAACCACCACCGCCCTCTCCCGCCCCGCCCGCGTCAGCCGCGAAGTGCGCAGCCTGCTGACCCTGGCCCTGCCGATCATGATTGGCCAATTGGCGACCACGGCCATGGGTTTTGTCGATGCGGTGATGGCCGGGCGCGTGAGCCCGCGTGACCTGGCGGCGGTGGCCCTGGGCAACTCGATCTGGATCCCCGTCTACCTGCTGATGACCGGCACCTTGCTGGCCACCACGCCCAAGGTTGCCCAGCGCTTCGGCGCGGGCACGTTCAACGAGATCGGCCCCCTGGTGCGCCAATCCTTGTGGCTGGCGTTGGTCGTGGGGGTGACCGCGTTGTTGATGCTGATCAGCGCCGAACCAATCCTGCACGCGATGAACGTCGACCCCGAGCTGATAAAGCCGTGCATGGCCTACCTGCATGGCATCGCGTCCGGCATGCCGGCCATCGCCCTGTATTACGTGTTGCGCTGCTTCAGCGATGGCCTGGGCCGCACGCGGCCGAGCATGGTCATGGGCCTGTGCGGGCTGGCGCTGAACATCCCGCTCAACTACGTGTTCATCTATGGCCACTTCGGCGTGCCAGCCATGGGTGGCGTGGGCTGTGGCTGGGCCACAGCGATTGTGATGTGGGTGATGATGCTCGGCCTGGCCGCCTGGACACGCTGGGCCCCGGCCTACCAGAGCAGCGAGCTGTTCAAGCGTTTCGACTGGCCGCAATGGGCAGTCATCAAGCGCGTGCTGAGCATCGGCCTGCCCATCGGCATCGCGGTCTTTGCCGAGTCGAGCATCTTTGCAGTCATCGCACTGTTGATCGGCAGCCTGGGCGCCAACGTGGTGGCCGGGCACCAGATCGCGCTGAACTTCAGCTCGCTGGTGTTCATGATCCCCTACTCCCTGAGCATGGCCGTCACGGTGCGCGTCGGCCAGGCACTCGGGCGAGGCGAGCCGCGCCAAGCGCGCTTCGCAGCCGGGGTCGGCATGGGCACGGCCCTCACCTACGCCTGCCTGTCCTGCAGCCTGATGCTGCTGTTTCGCGAGCAGATCGCGGCGATCTACACCCCGGACCCGCTGGTGATCCACGTGGCGTCGATGTTGATTGTGTTTGCGGCGCTGTTCCAGTTCTCTGACGCGATCCAGGTGACCGCTGCCGGCGCCCTGCGTGGCTACCAGGACACACGGGTGACCATGGTATTGACGCTGTTTGCTTATTGGGGCGTGGGATTGCCGGTGGGTTACGCCCTGGGCCTGACCGATTGGCTGGGCACCGCCAGCGGGCCGAGCGGCCTGTGGCAAGGGCTGATCGTGGGCTTGAGCTGCGCGGCGGCGATGCTGGTGATTCGCCTGGCACGCAGCGCACGTCGGCGGATTCGCCTGGCGCCAGCGCACACCTGACGCCTCATCAGCGCTTACCGTTCCCTGTAGGAGCACGGGGGGGGGGGGGGGGGGGGGGGGGGGGGGGGGGGGGGGGGGGGGAGGGGGTG
>NZ_JBWKPU010000031.1:68474-75591 GCF_059418405.1 Pseudomonas sp. GW821-FHT09A09 | reverse complement strand
CCCCCCCCCCCCCCCCCCCCCCCCCCCCCCCCCCCCCCCCCCCCCCCCCCCCCCGGGCTCCTACAAGGTTCAGGCGAGCTTCTTGCGAATCCAGTACAGGTACGTACCCGCCTGCTCCTGCTGATCCACCAGCTCGTGGTCCAGGAACACGCAGAACTTGGGAATATCGCGGCGGGTCGACGGGTCGGTGGCGATCACCTTGAGCAAGCCGCCTGGCGGCAAGTCACGGATGTGCTGGTGCAGCATCATCACCGGTTCCGGGCAGTTGAGGCCGGTGGCATCGAGGGTGCCGTCGACGGCGGTGTCAAACATATCGCTCATGGTTCACTCCTGAAACTGGCGTGCATTGTTGCCCAATTTCAGCCGCCTCACCACCGCTCAGGTGGTTTTGCCTGCCGGATCGTAATGCCACCACCACGCAATCGAAGCGATGGGCAGGGGCTCCGTGCTGTCATCCTGCGGTTCTTCTGCAACGTCCGCCCCCACCAGGCAACACGCGCCATCAACCGCGTTGATATAGCGATACCTGGGCGACATCCGATGCCATTGCAACTCACCGCTGATGTAGCAATCCAGGCCTGACAGATAACGCCTCAGCCCGACGCTCGCCTGCCCACGCAAGCTGCGTTGGAGCCGCAGGTACAGCCCCAGGATCCGCTCGCGCATGCGCACCACCGTGACGATTGCGTCCGACGGCGAACAGTCATATTCCCGGCTAACGGCGTCCACCAGGTTGTGCCCTTTCTTGTCCTGGCCACGCATCGAGTCCTTGGGGAAGGAGAACAGGTCGTTATCCAGTACCGCAAAAAAAGCGGCTATTTCCGTCAGCGCCATGACGCGGCGGTCCACCAAGGTTTTTTCACTCAGGCTGACGTTCGGCACCCAGTAGCAGAACATCGGAAACGTCACGCCGCCGCCGCCCATGAGCCGTTGCGTCACATAGTCACTCAGCGTGGGGCGTGGGGCGACGGCTTTCCACATTTCAGCCATGAAGTACGTGCGCAACACCGCGGTCAATCGAGCGGCCTCCCTCGCCGACCCCAGCGCCATCATGCGCCGGCGAATGTCGCGCAACGCCAGCCCATAACGATCGGTGGCGTCCACCGCGACCTCAGGCGATTCCAGCATGCGCTGTATTCGGCTGGTGGCACTGATCAGCGCATTCGGATCGCCACTGGCCGGGCCCTCGTCACAGATCTCATCGTCGTAGGCAAATGTCCAGATCATGTAATCGGTCGCCACTTGCAACCGTGCCAACGGCCCTTGCGGGTAAATCATGCCGCACAGCGGGCCAATGCCGGCAACCGCCAAGCGGTCACGTTGGGCGGTGTCGGGGAAGAGCTTCCACTGCGCCAGCCACTCCAGGCAGGGCTGCTCAATCATTGTCGCCTCGGGATGCGACAACACAGGCAGCGGGCAATAAATGGCCGGGATGACGATGGGTTTCACAGTAAGGCCCTGTCAGCGATTCACACCCTGCTTAAACACCACAAAACCCCCGGCCTGCAAAATGCTCTTTCGCACTAATGGCCCCGCGCAGTATCGCCAACCGATCTCGGCAGCTTGCGCTGAACTCACTATAACTAGCGATGGGCTATATCTTTCAGGATCGGCGCGAATGCTGAGCATGAAGCACTCTTCGATATATACCCTGACTAAGGCTATTCGAAATGACCTGCTTTCCTTCGTAGACGATCAGGGTTCAATACGCCAGCGCTGCAACAGCCGTGGCCTGGAATCCCTATTGATGCTGGCGTTGTTGCGTCGCATGCACTACCTGCCACAGGTACAACGCACGCTGGCCAGGTTTCTGGAACGCTACAAACAACGGGACACGCTGAACCCGCTCGAGCGCTGCCTGATCGCCAATACACCGCCCGCGCACCTCCCGGGAGACGAGCGCAAGCAGTGGATGTTCGTCACCTATTTCGCGCTGATCCACGCCACACCGTACCTGCCAACCGATGACATCGCCCGTATCCGCTACCACGGCCAGGCCTCTTGGGTGTGCCTGACACTGTGCGCGATCAAAATCATCAATGCTCATGGCAACGGGCAGCCGATCAACGCCCAGGACCGCGTTTTTCTGCTCGACCAATTGGCACACGGCAGTGCCAGGGAAGTGTGGGAAGGTCATCTTTCGGCGCACTTGTTGAGCCTGCTGGCGTTGCACGCCGTTGCTCCCCACCACCCCCTGCTGACCCTGGGCATCCATAGCCTGCTCGCGCAGCGCAATGCCGACGGCGGGTTGCCGTTTATCCCCCACATGACAGTCTACCTCAGCGCTTTTGCCGGCCTGGCCCTGAGCAAGACCGGCAGGCGCTCGCCCCGGCTGCGGCAGATCGCCGACTACCTGGAGTCGCAGCAGGCTTTGGACGGGGCCTGGGCCTACACCGAAAGCGTGCGTCAAACCGATATCGACAGCACGTGCCTGGCGATCGAGTGCCTGCAGCATGTGGACCCGGTGCGGTATGCCGCGTCTATCCGGCGTGGGCAGGATTACCTGGCGAGCATGGCCAACCCGGATGGAGGCTTTGCCACCTACCTGCGCCATCACCCTTCCGAAACCACCATGACGGCCAACGTGGTCATGGTGCTGGCGCCCGCAGGGCGAGACTATGGGGAGGTGCTGGATAACGCGCTGGATTTTCTGCGGGGTGCCCAGCACGACGACGGCACGTTCGAGCGCAGTTGGAGCCTGTGCGCGACCTTTGCCATCGCGCGGGTCAGCGCCGCGCTGCGTGTGTCAGGCCGCCCTGGCGAGGCGGTGCTGGCCAGGTCCATCGCCTACCTGCATCAGGCACAAAACCCGGATGGCGGCTGGGGCCAGGTGGCCGGGCAGGCCAGCGACGTGATCAGCAGCGCCCACGCCCTCAGCGCCCTCAGCCACGGGGGCTATTCGGACAGCCTGCAGCGTGGCCTGAACTACCTGAAAAAGCATCGCCACACGCGCCGCCACTTGTTGGCTGACCAGGCCGCACCGAGGCCGATTCCGTATCACTTCCCGGTACTGGCCACGATCTTCACGCTGAACGCCCTGGCCGACGTGCTTACTTGCGCTTCTTCACAACGTCCACCAGTCGACGCAGGTGGCAGGTCACTTCCTCTCGGTCGTGATACAGCTGCTTGCAGCCGATCTCCACGCGAATGCCACGTGCCTTGAAGCCCTCCTCGATGCGTTCGAGCAAGCGCTTCACTTCGGCATAGCGTTGCTTCATCGGCAACTTCAGGTTGACCACCGCCTCGCGGCAATGCCCTTCACCGATCCAGGTTTCCAGCAGCGCGGCGTTGCGCGCAGGTTTTTCGACGATATCGCAGACCATCCAGTCCACCGGCTGCTTGGGCACGAAGGTGAAGCCGTCGGCCATCAGGTGCTGCACCAGGCCGGTGTCCATCAGGCTTTCGGCCATGGGGCCGTTGTCGATGGCAGTCACCAGCATGCCGCGATTGACCAGTTGCCAGGTCCAGCCGCCCGGCGCGGCGCCGAGGTCGACGCCGGTCATGTCGCCGTGCAAGCGCTCATCCCATTGGTCGCGGGGGATGAAGTGGTGCCAGGCCTCTTCCAGCTTGAGGGTCGAGCGGCTCGGCGCTTCGCGGGGGAATTTCAAACGCGGGATACCCATCGGCCACATCGCGGAGTTGTTCGACTCGGCCAGGCCCATGAACACTTCGCGGCCGCTCTTGAAGGTCAGCAGCAGGCGCGGCTTGCTCGGGTCATCCACCAGCTTGCCGGCGTTGAGCAAGGCTTTGCGCAGGTGCACTTCGAACTTCTTGCAGAAATTCGACAGTTCCTTGCCATCGTTGGTGTCGACCATCTCCAGCCACAGGCTGCCACACACCGGAAATTCGCGCAGGTGGGCAAGGATCACGCTGATGCGGTCGGTTTCCGGCAGGTCGATGAACACCCCGCTCGCCCATTGCCGTGGAAAGATCAGCTCGGCAAAACGCTGGCCGTGCATCAGGCGCTGGGCGCCGTCTTCTTCGGTGCAGACGAATTCGGCGCAGGCGCTGCCGGTCTTGGCCTTGGCGTAGCCGGAAACGTTCAGGCGCGCGGCGTGCTCCGCGATTTCGGAACAGACTTCGCCTTCAAAACCCGGGCGGCAGTGCATAAAAAGGGTGTTCATCAACTCTCCAAGTGAATCAACCGACCTTGCGCTGTCGCAATGCCTGTCATGAAAACCCGCGCATGATAACGGACTTCGGAACCTTGGACTCAACGATAGAGTCCAGTTATTAGCCTGCTAATGAAAACAGGGCTAAGTTGATAGCTCTGTTCGTCCCGTCAGGTCCGTAGCCGTGCGGACCATAAGGAGTCGTGTCATGTCATCGCTTGATAGCCTGAGAACCCTTAAGACCCTGCAAATAGACAGCAAGACCTACCACTACTTCAGCCTGCCCGAAGCCGCCAAGAGCCTGGGTGACCTGGACAAGCTGCCGATGTCGCTCAAAGTGCTGCTGGAAAACCTGCTGCGCTGGGAAGACAACAAAACCGTCACCGGCGCCGACCTCAAGGCCATCGCCGCCTGGCTCAAAGAGCGCCAGTCCGACCGCGAGATCCAATACCGCCCCGCCCGCGTGCTGATGCAAGACTTTACCGGCGTACCCGCCGTGGTCGACCTGGCCGCCATGCGCGCCGCCGTGGCCAAGGCCGGGGGCGACCCGCAGCGCATCAATCCGCTGTCCCCCGTGGACCTGGTGATCGACCACTCGGTGATGGTCGACAAGTTCGGTAACGCCGACGCCTTTGAGCAGAACGTCGACATCGAGATGCAGCGCAACGGCGAACGCTACGCCTTCCTGCGCTGGGGCCAGAGCGCCTTCGACAACTTCAGCGTGGTGCCACCGGGCACCGGCATCTGCCACCAGGTCAACCTCGAATACCTGGGCCGCACCGTGTGGACCAAGGACGAAGACGGCCGCACCTACGCCTTCCCCGACACCTTGGTGGGCACCGACTCCCACACCACCATGATCAACGGCCTGGGCGTGCTGGGCTGGGGCGTGGGCGGTATCGAAGCTGAAGCAGCCATGCTCGGCCAGCCGGTGTCGATGCTGATCCCGGAAGTGATCGGCTTCAAGCTCACCGGCAAACTGAAAGAAGGCATCACCGCCACCGACCTGGTGCTGACCGTCACCCAGATGCTGCGCAAGAAAGGCGTAGTGGGTAAATTCGTCGAGTTCTACGGCGACGGCCTGGCCGATTTGCCGTTGGCCGACCGCGCCACCATCGCCAACATGGCCCCGGAATATGGCGCGACCTGCGGCTTTTTCCCGGTGGATGAAGTGACGCTGGACTACTTGCGCCTGTCCGGCCGCCCCGCCGAAACCGTCAAGCTGGTGGAGGCCTACACCAAGGCCCAGGGGCTGTGGCGCAACGCTGGCCAGGAACCGGTGTTCACCGACACCCTGGCCCTGGACATGGGCAGCGTCGAAGCCAGCCTGGCCGGGCCGAAGCGTCCGCAAGACCGTGTGGCGCTGCCGAATGTGGGCCAGGCATTCAGTGACTTTCTCGACCTGCAATTCAAACCCGCCAGCAAGGAAGAAGGTCGCCTGGAAAGTGAAGGCGGTGGTGGCGTTGCCGTGGGCAATGCCGACCTGGTGGGCGAAACCGACTACGAGTACGACGGCCACACCTATCGCCTGAAAAACGGCGCGGTGGTGATCGCGGCGATCACCTCGTGCACCAACACGTCGAACCCCAGCGTGATGATGGCGGCCGGGCTGGTGGCGAAAAAGGCCGTGGAAAAAGGCCTGACCCGCAAGCCGTGGGTGAAAACCTCGTTGGCACCCGGCTCCAAAGTGGTCACCGACTATTACAAAGCGGCGGGCCTTACCCAGTATCTGGATAAGCTCGGCTTCGACCTGGTGGGTTATGGCTGCACCACCTGTATCGGCAACTCCGGGCCGCTGCCCGAGCCGATTGAAAAAGCCATCCAAAAGGCCGACCTGGCCGTGGCGTCGGTGCTGTCCGGCAACCGCAACTTCGAAGGCCGCGTGCATCCACTGGTGAAAACCAACTGGCTGGCTTCGCCACCGCTGGTGGTCGCTTATGCACTGGCCGGCACGGTGCGCATCGACATCAGCAGCGAACCGCTGGGTGAAGGCAAGGACGGCAAACCGGTGTACCTCAAGGACATCTGGCCGAGCAGCCAAGAGATTGCCGACGCTGTAGCCCAGGTCAGCACTGGCATGTTCCACAAGGAATACGCCGAGGTATTTGCCGGTGACGAGCAGTGGCAGGCCATTGAAGTGCCACAGGCGGCGACTTACGTGTGGCAGAAGGATTCCACCTATATCCAGCATCCGCCGTTCTTTGACGACATTTCCGGGCCGTTGCCGGAAATCAAAGACGTCAAAGGCGCGAATGTGCTGGCCCTGCTGGGGGACTCGGTGACCACCGACCACATCTCCCCCGCCGGCAACATCAAGACCGACAGCCCGGCCGGGCGCTACCTGCGCGAGCAAGGCGTGGAACCGCGCGACTTCAACTCCTACGGCTCACGCCGGGGCAACCATGAAGTGATGATGCGCGGCACCTTTGCCAACATCCGTATCCGCAACGAAATGCTCGGCGGTGAGGAAGGCGGCAATACGCTGTACATCCCGACCGGCGAGAAGATGGCGATCTACGATGCCTCGATGAAATACCAGGCCTCGGGCACGCCGCTGGTGGTGGTCGCAGGGCAAGAGTACGGCACCGGCTCCAGCCGCGACTGGGCCGCCAAGGGCACCAACCTGCTGGGGGTCAAGGCGGTGATCGCCGAGAGTTTCGAGCGGATTCACCGCTCCAACCTGGTGGGCATGGGCGTGTTGCCGTTGCAGTTCAAGCTGGATCAGAACCGCAAGACGCTCAAGCTGACGGGCAAGGAGAAGATCGACATCCTCGGACTGACCGATGCCGAAATCGAGCCCCGGATGAACCTGACACTGGTGATTACGCGGGAGGATGGCCGTAGCGAGAAGGTAGAGGTGTTGTGCCGGATTGATACGCTTAACGAAGTTGAATACTTCAAGGCGGGGGGGATCTTGCACTACGTGCTGCGCCAGCTAATCGCCTCGTAAACCTGTAGGAGCCCGGCTTGCCGGCGATGGCGATCTTACGGACGCCATCGCCGGC
>NZ_JBWKPU010000031.1:51114-68465 GCF_059418405.1 Pseudomonas sp. GW821-FHT09A09 | reverse complement strand
TCCCCCCCCCCCCTCTCCCCCCCCCCCCCCCCCCCCCCCCCCCCCCCCCCCCCCCCCCCCCCCGGGCTCCTACAGTTTGAACCGCGTTTCAGATTAGCCGAACAGCCACTTCCACAGCAGCACCAGCACTACTACCGCCAGCACCGGCCGCGCAATGCGGTAGGCCTTGGGGTGCTTGCGCTTCCACTGCTTGACCACACCACTGAACTTGTCGCTGAAGGTCTTGCTCCAGGCATACGCCTGGTTGATCCCGCCGACACGTTCGTCGTCCAGGTTCTGCGGTGCAGTCGCACGACCAAGCTGCTTGCTGACCCAACGGTTGACGCGGGTCATCAGGCGGTTGCTCAGGGGGCGCTCGATGTCGCAGAACAGGATCACGCGGGTCTGTTCGGTTTCGTTTTTCACCCAGTGCACGTAGGTTTCGTCGAACATCACGTCTTCACCGTCGCGCCAGGCGTAGACCTGGCCATCGACGAAGATACGGCAGTCGTCGGAGTTCGGTGTGGACAGCCCAAGGTGATACCGCAGGGAACCGGCGAACGGGTCACGGTGCGGGTTGAGGTGGCTGCCACCCGGCAACAGCGCAAACATCGCGCCTTTCACGTTGGGGATGCTGCTGACCAGCGCCACGGTTTTCGGGCACAGCGCCTCGGCCGAGGGCAGGGGTTTGTCGTACCACTTGAGGTAGAAGCGCTTCCAGCCCTTCTTGAAGAACGAACCGAAACCGGCGTCGTTGTTCTTTTCGGCCGCGCGGATGTAACCCTCGTCGAACAGGTGCATGGCCTCTTCGCGGATCACTTCCCAGTTGTCCTTGAGCACATCCAGTTCCGGGAACTTGCTGCGGTCCAGGTAGGGCTTGGACGGCACGGCCGAGAACAGGTACATCAAGGCGTTATACGGGGCGAACAGCGCCGAATGGTTGACGAACTGGCGCAACATCGGCAAACGCGCCTTGCCGCGCAGGTGCACGTACAACGTGCTGCCGATAAACAACGCCAGCACCGACAGCTTGGCGGCCAAAGAAAAGGTCATGCAGCAACTCCTGAAAATAAGCGCCTGGCCAACAGCAGACGTAGCAGCCGGCCATGATAAACACTTGGGCCAGTATGCAGAAGGCCCGGGTTATCGGCGCTGACTCAAATCAAGCCTGGTTTTCTTGCTCGGTAAACAAATCGCTGAACAGCATGCTCGACAGGTAGCGCTCACCGGAGTCCGGCAAAATCACCACAATGGTCTTGCCCTGCATTTCCGGCTTCTCGGCCAGGCGCACCGCCACGGCCATCGCCGCGCCACAGGAGATACCGCACAGGATCCCCTCCTCCTGCATCAAGCGCAGGGCCATGGCCTTGGACTCGTCATCGGTCACCAGCTCTACGCGGTCAACCATCGACAAATCGAGGTTCTTCGGCACGAAACCGGCGCCGATCCCCTGGATCTTGTGGGGGCTGGGCTTGATCTCTTCACCGGCCAGCGCCTGGGTGATCACCGGCGACACGATCGGTTCGACCGCCACCGAGAGAATCGGCTTGCCCGCAATGTTCTTGATATAACGCGACACGCCAGTGATGGTGCCGCCCGTGCCCACGCCGGCGACCAGCACGTCGACCGCACCGTCGGTGTCATTCCAGATTTCCGGACCAGTGGTTTTCTCATGGATCGCCGGGTTGGCCGGGTTTTCGAACTGGCCCGGCATAAAATAGGTGGCCGGGTCGCTGGCGACAATTTCTGCGGCTTTGGCGATGGCACCGGGCATGCCCTTGGCCGGCTCGGTCAGCACCAGCTCGGCGCCCAGGGCCTTGAGTACTTTGCGCCGCTCGATGCTCATGGACGCCGGCATGGTCAGCAGCAATTTGTAGCCACGGGCGGCAGCGACAAACGCCAGGCCAATCCCGGTGTTGCCCGAGGTCGGTTCTACAATGGTCATGCCGGGCTTGAGTTTGCCGGTACTTTCCGCGTCCCAGATCATGTTGGCGCCAATGCGGCACTTCACCGAGTAGCCTGGGTTGCGTCCTTCGATCTTGGCCAGGATGGTCACGCCACGCGGGGCGATCCGGTTGATCTGCACCAGGGGCGTGTTACCGATGGAGTGCGCGTTGTCTGCAAAGATGCGGCTCATGACGGGTCCTATTGGGCGGTTTCAGGAAGGCCCCAAGGGTATGCCTCGTGCTGCAACGCGTCCAGTCAGAGGAACGTTGCGCACCTCCCGGCAGTCCATCGCCTACCTGCATGGAGAACATCCGATGAAACGTCGCTACAGCTGGCCGCTATGGACCGTCGCCGGGCTGGTGGTGGTGCTGGTCGCCCTGGACCTCGCCCTGCCCTATCTGGTGCGCAACTACTTGAATGACAAGCTTGCCGACATGGGCGACTACCGTGGCCGCGTGGCCGACGTGGACCTGGCCCTGTGGCGCGGCGCCTACAAGATCAATGGCCTGGAGATCACCAAAGTCGACGGCAAAGTACCGGTGCCGTTCGTCAAGGCGCCGCTGATCGACCTGGCGGTGAGCTGGCCGTCACTGATCAATGACCATGCGGTGGTCGCCAAGGTGCGGTTTATCAACCCCGAGGTGAATTTCGTCGACGGCGGCGCCAACAAGCAGGCGTCCCAGACCGGTAAGGGCACTGACTGGCAGGCGCAACTGGGCAAGCTGCTGCCGATCACCCTCGACGAAGTGCGCATTGAAGACGGCAAGATCGCCTTTCGTAACTTCAGCTCCAAGCCACCGGTCAACATCAACGCCACAGCGGTCAACGCCAGCTTCTATAACCTGACCAACGTGGTCGACGTCAAAGGCAAGCGCGACGCCCGTTTCGAAGGCAAGGCCCTGCTGCAAGGCCAGGCGCCGCTGGAAGCCACTGCCACCTTTGACCCGTTGAGCAATTTCGAGAACTTCGAGTTCCGCTTTCGCGCCAAGGACCTGCAGCTCAAGCGCATGAACGACTTCGCCTCGGCCTACGGCAAGTTCGACTTCAAGGCCGGCACCGGCGATGTGGTGATCGAAGCCCAGGCCGAAAAAGGCCAACTGACCGGCTATATCAAGCCGCTGTTGCGGGACGTGGAAGTGTTCGACTGGCAGCAGGACGTGGAAAACAAAGACAAGAACATCTTCCGCTCGATCTGGGAGGCGGTGGTTGGAGCCAGTGAAACCGTGCTGAAAAACCAGAGCAAAAACCAGTTCGCCACCCGCGTGGAGCTTAGTGGCAGCGTGCATCAGCAAAATGTCAGCGCGTTCTCGGCGTTTTTGGCGATTTTGCGTAACGGTTTCATCCAGGCCTTCAATGCGCGCTACGAACAGCCCAAGCCGAGCACAGACTAAAAATGTGGGCGTTGGCTTGTGTGGGAGCTGGCTTGCCTGCTCCCACAGTTGGATGTGTGGCAGATCCATAGTCGTGACCGGCCATTCAGAGACTGAATAACCCGTCTGCGTTCACAGTCGCCGGGGCTGCGCGGTATAGTCCGGGCATTGATGAATGCGAGGAAACACCGATGAAGTTCGAAGGCACCCAGGCCTATGTGGCTACCGATGACCTGAAACTGGCCGTCAACGCCGCCATCACCCTGGAGCGGCCGCTGCTGGTCAAGGGCGAGCCCGGCACCGGCAAGACCATGCTGGCCGAGCAATTGGCCGAGTCCTTCGGCGCCAAGCTGATCACCTGGCACATCAAGTCCACCACCAAGGCCCACCAGGGCCTGTACGAGTACGACGCGGTCAGCCGCCTGCGCGACTCACAGTTGGGCGTGGACAAGGTGCACGACGTGCGCAACTACCTGAAGAAGGGCAAGCTCTGGGAGGCCTTCGAGTCCGACGAGCGGGTGATCCTGCTGATCGATGAAATCGACAAGGCCGACATCGAGTTCCCCAACGACCTGCTGCAAGAACTCGACAAGATGGAGTTCTACGTCTACGAAATCGACGAGACCATCAAGGCCAAGAAACGCCCGATCATCATCATTACTTCCAACAACGAAAAAGAGCTGCCGGACGCCTTTCTGCGCCGCTGCTTCTTCCACTACATCGCCTTCCCCGACCGCACCACCCTGCAGAAGATCGTGGATGTGCACTACCCCGACATCAAGAAAGACCTGGTCAGCGAAGCGCTGGACGTGTTCTTCGACGTGCGCAAAGTGCCGGGCCTGAAGAAAAAGCCTTCCACCTCCGAACTGGTGGACTGGCTCAAGCTGCTGATGGCCGACAACATCGGCGAAGCGGTGCTGCGCGAGCGCGACCCGACCAAGGCGATCCCACCCTTGGCCGGCGCCTTGGTGAAGAACGAGCAAGACGTGCAGTTGCTGGAGCGTCTGGCGTTCATGAGCCGTCGCGGTAATCGCTGATGCTGCTCAACCTGTTCAATGAAATGCGCGCCGCCAAGGTGCCGGTGTCGGTGCGCGAGCTGCTCGACCTGATCAACGCCCTGAAAATGCGCGTGACCTTCGCCGACATGGACGAGTTTTATTACTTGGCCCGGGCGATCCTGGTGAAGGACGAACGGCATTTCGACAAGTTCGACCGGGCCTTCGGTGCCTATTTCAACGGCCTGGAAAAGCTCGACGACCACTTGCAGGCGCTGATCCCCGAAGACTGGCTGCGCAAGGAGTTCGAACGTTCGCTGACGGACGAAGAGCGCGCGCAGATTCAGTCCCTCGGCGGCCTCGACAAGTTGATCGAAGAATTCAAGAAGCGCCTGGAAGAACAGAAGGAACGCCACGCCGGCGGCAACAAGTGGATCGGCACCGGTGGCACCAGCCCGTTTGGCTCCGGGGGCTACAACCCCGAAGGCATTCGCGTGGGTGATGCCGGCAAGCGCCAGGGCAAGGCAGTAAAAGTCTGGGACCAGCGCGAGTACAAGAACCTTGATGACGGGGTTGAACTGGGTACGCGCAATATCAAGATCGCCCTGCGCCGCTTGCGCAAGTTTGCGCGCCAGGGGGCGGCCGACGAGCTGGACATCGACGGCACCATCGACCACACCGCCCGCGATGCCGGCTTGCTGAACATCCAGATGCGCCCGGAACGACGCAACACCATCAAGCTGTTGCTGCTGTTTGATATCGGCGGCTCGATGGACGCCCACGTGAAGATCTGCGAAGAACTGTTCTCGGCGTGCAAGACCGAATTCAAGCACCTGGAGTATTTTTACTTTCACAACTTCGTGTACGAATCGGTGTGGAAGAACAACCAGCGGCGCACCTCGGAACGCACGTCTACCCAGGACCTGCTGCATAAATATGGTGCCGACTACAAAGTGATCTTCATCGGCGATGCGTCGATGGCACCGTACGAAATCACCCAGGCGGGCGGCAGCGTGGAGCATTGGAACGAAGAACCGGGCTATGTGTGGATGCAGCGTTTCATGGCCAAGTACAAGAAGCTGATCTGGATTAACCCGTACCCGAAAGATACCTGGGGCTACACAGCATCGACCGGGATTGTGCGCGAGTTGATTGAAGACCAGATGTACCCGCTGACCCTGCGCGGCCTGGAAGAAGGGATGCGCTTCCTATCCAAATAGGCGGTGCATTCACCGTCGCTATCGCAGGCAAGCCAGCTCCCACAGAGGAATGCATTCCAACTTTGAAATGCATTCCTCTGTGGGAGCTGGCTTGCCTGCGATGCTTTTAGCGGTTCAAAAATCGCTGCAGGAAATCGACGTGCTGCTGGTGCGCCGTCTCCTGCACCATCGGCGCCAACCGCACCTTTTCCCCCGGCAAACACTGCGCCAGGCGTGCCAGCGACAACGGCGTCAACGCGCCCAGGCGTGGGTAACCGCCAATGGTCTGCCGGTCATTGAGCAACACAATCGGCTGCCCGTCCGGCGGCACCTGGATCGCCCCCAGCGGGATCCCCTCGGAAATCAATGACGGCCCCTGATACTGCAACGGCGTGCCCAGCAGGCGCATGCCCATGCGGTCGGCGCGGCTGTCCAGGGCCCATTCGGTGTTGAAGGCATCGAACAGGCTCTGGCCGCTGAACTGGCCGATCTGTGCGCCGACAATCACGTCCAGCGGCGCCTTGGCCGGCAAGGCGTGGTCGCTTAACACCTTCATCGCCCCGCCCACCCCGGAATATGCCAAGTGCCCACCTGCGGCCAGCGCCTTGCCAAACCCATCCACCCCGCCCAGCTCTTCGCGCACAACCGTGGCGCTGCTGCCCAGCACCTGCGGCGCATCAAACCCGCCCGGCGCCGCCAGGTAGGCCCGTGCGCCGCTGAACGGCTGGGTAAAGCGCAACCGCTGGCCCTTTTGCAGGATAAAACTGCGTCCGGGGCTGATGGCGCGCTCGTCGATATAGGCGCCCAGGTCCGCGCCGGCCAGGGCCAGCAAGCAATACCCCTCAGCCTGCACGGTGAACCCGCCCAGGGTGATTTCCACCACCGGCGCATCCAGCGCATTGCCCAGCAGCCAGTTGGCCCACGACATCGACACCCAATCCAGCGCGCCGCCCTGGGTGACACCCAAATGACGCACGCCAAAACGGCCGGCATCCTGCAACAGGCACAGCGGCGTGCTGGCCTCGATCATCAAGCGGCTCATGCCTGCGCCTCCAACGGCGTGTCATCGCCACCTAGTCTGATGAATTCAGCGTGATCGACAGACTCGAAACGCACCGTGTCGCCCGGCTGCATCAGGCTGTAGCCTTCACGCTCGCGGTCGAACAGCTTGGCGGGTGTGCGGCCGATCAGGTTCCAGCCGCCCGGCGATACCACCGGGTAGGCCGCAGTCTGCCGTTCGGCGATGCCGACGCTGCCCGCCGCCACGCGTTTGCGCGGGGTATTGAGCCGTGGGGTAGCGAGCATTTCATCCACCAGCCCCATGAAGGCAAAGCCCGGCGCAAAGCCAAGGGCGAACACCTGGTACTCATGGGCACTGTGTCGACGGATCACCTCGTTGACACTCAGGCCGCTGCGCTGGCTGAGCAGGGCCAACTCCGGGCCGACGCTCAGGTCGTACCACACGGGCAGCACGTGGCACTGGCCGCTTCCTTGGGCCTGGGGTTGCAGATCCGTGAGCGCCTGTTCGATCACTTTCCGTGCCTGGGCGGGGCTCAGTACAGTGAGGTCGTAATGCACCATCAACGTCGTGTAGGACGGCACCATGTCCACCAGCGCCGCGCCAAACCCTTTGCGCAAACGCTGAGTGGCGGCGAGCATCCACGGCATATTGGCTTCGGCTATCACCTCAAACAGACGCACCATCAGGCAGTCGATGGCCACCACTTCAATCCGTGCCTTCATGCTGGCTTCAAGGCCTCGCGGATACGCTTCACGGCGGCAATCGAACTGGCATTGTCACCGTGCACGCAGAGGGTATCGGCCTGCAGGGCCAGAGCGCTGCCGTCACTGGCAACCAGGGCTTCACCCCGCGACAGGGTCAGGGCCTGCTGCACGATGGTGTCGGCGTCGTGGTGCACGGCGCCGGGCAACTGGCGCGAGACCAAATGCCCCTTGGCGTCATAGGCGCGGTCGGCAAACGCTTCGAACCACAGGGTCACGCCGTACTCGTCGCCCAGGGCCTGGGCCGCGCTGTTGTCTCGGGTGGCCAGCAGCATCAGCGGCAGGTCGCCATAGGCCGCCACAGCCTGGATCAGCGCGCGCAATTGTGCCGGGTTAGCCATCATGTCGTTGTACATCGCGCCGTGGGGTTTCACGTAACTCACGCGCCCCCCTTGGGCACGGCAGATACCGTCGAGCGCGCCGATCTGGTAGTGCAGCAAGTCCTGGATTTCCTGGGGGGTGTAGGCCATGGAGCGGCGACCGAAACCCTGCAGGTCCTGGTACGCCGGATGCGCACCTACTTGCACACCGTGCTTGAGCGCCAGGCTGACGGTCTTGCGCATGATGCTCGGGTCGCCCGCATGGAAGCCGCAGGCCACGTTGGCGCAATCGATGAACGGCATGACCTCGGCGTCCAGACCCATCGTCCAGTTGCCAAAGCTTTCGCCGATGTCGCAATTCAAAAGCAGACGGCTCACGGTAGTTGCTCCTGTAGGCTTTATTTTTTTGTAGTGTGGGATTTTTTACGCAGAACTCGCAACTTGTCCTGACACCCCCACGACGCTTATCGTGGAATGGCTCGATTTTTGGCGTTTGCCCGGTGCGGCGTCCAACTAATAAAAACCGATCCATGCATAAGAAAAGTTGATCCCATGAATTTGAAGTTCCTCGAAACCTTCGTCTGGGTGGCCAAGCTCAAGAGTTTTCGCCTGACCGCCGAGAAGCTGTTCACCACCCAGGCGTCGATTTCCAGCCGCATTGCCGTGCTCGAAAGCGAACTGAGGGTGAAGCTGTTTCTGCGCGACTCGCGGGGCGTGAGCCTGACGCCGGAAGGCGTGAAGGTGCTCGATTACGCCGAGCAGATGATGGTGACCATGCAGGGCCTCAAGCAGTCCCTGGAGACCACCAGCAGCAAGGTCGGGCGGATTCGGATCGGCGTCATGGACACGGTGATCCATACCTGGCTCAGCCCGTTGGTGGCGGAGCTGATGGACCATTTCCCCCTGGTGGAAATCGAACTCGTCGCCGATACCGCGCTCAACCTTAGCGATCAACTGCAAAAAGGCTTCCTCGACCTGATCCTGCAGACCGACCTGCTGCGCCTTGAAACCGTGCGCAGCCTGGAGCTGGCCAGCCACCCCATGGCCTGGATCGTCGCCAGCCAATCGCTCTACCACCGCGACTACGCCTCACTTGCCGAACTGGCCCAGGAACGCATCATCACCTACTCGAAAAACTCCCACCCGCATCAGGACGTGCTGAGCCTGATGCAGGCCAACGACGTGGCCGCGCCCCGGATGAGCTGTGTGAATTCGGTGTCGGCGATTACCCGGCTATTGCGCGATGGCTTCGGGATCGGCGCGCTCCCACCGGTGCTGGTCATGGAGGAACTGGCACGGGGGGAATTGGTGATGTTGCCAATGGAGCAACGTTTGCCGAACTTGCAGGTGGTGGTGTCGTGGCGGGTGGGGGTGGAGTTGGTGGAGGAGATTGTCGGGCTGTGCCAGAGGGTAGTCGCCCGCTATGCCGAAGAGGTCGGCCCAGAGCGGATGCTACTGGCAAAACCCGATTAACCCTGTAGGAGCCCGGCTTGCCGGCGATAGCGGAATATCAGCAGTCAATGTGCAAGCTGACCCACCGCCATCGCAGGCAAGCCAGCTCCCACATTTTGATCCGAGGTGTACTTACAATCCCTTCAGGTCTCGCTCTTCGATCGGGCGGCTCTGGCGCAGGCGCTTGCCGCCCAACACCACCCAGTCGATCAGGCGGAACAGGCACTCGATGCCGAACGACAACAGCATCGCGCCGCCCAAGCCCCAGCCCATGGCCTCTGGCGTCAGCAGGATCTGGTAGCTGTAGCCGTTCCAGGTTTCCAGGCGGATAGCCGGGTCGGCCGCCACGGCCACCTGCAACGCGCGGATGTACCACGGGCCTTGCATGGCCTGGAATTGCTTGTCGAGCACCAGTTGGCGGTCGAGCAACGAACCCAGGCTGTTGGCATCGCTGCGAAACACCGGGTCATCGCTGGCCCGGTAATGCGCCACCAGGGCCTGCAAGTCACCGTTGAAGAACTGCTGCGCCGTGGCATCAAACCCGCGCAAGTTGGTCTGGGCCTCGATCAGGTGGGCTTCAACACGCTTGGCGTAGTCATTGATAAACCCCGGCACTTGCACGCCGACCAACAAACCAATGGCAAACAGCACCAACCGCAGATAGCTGAGCAACATGGGCGATATCCTTACTCGGTGATGCCCTGGCTGACGCATTCACCGCGTCGCCACAGGCTCCATTGGCCCGGTTCGTAGCGGGTCCAGTTTTCGTTGTCGGTCAAAGGTTCGGTGGCAATCACCGTCACCACGTCATTGGGGGTGGTTTCGGCCTGAAAATCCACGATCACGTCGACATCTTTCAGGCGCGCCGGGCCAAACGGTGCGCGCCGGGTGATCTGTGCCAGTTTGGTCGAGCAGTAGCAAAACAACCAGTCGCCGTCGCTGAGCAGGCAGTTGAACACGCCTTTGCTGCGGTATTCGGAACAGGCGGCGATCAGGTCCGGCAGCACTTGCTCGATGTCCACCGGCTCCGGGAACGCCTCGCGGACACGGTTGAGCAGGTCGCAGAACGCCGCTTCGCTGTCGGTATCGCCCACCGGGCGGTAGAAGGTGGCGCGGGGGTTGAAGTCCGCCAGTTGGCCGTTGTGCGCAAAGCACCAGTTGCGCCCCCACAGTTCGCGCACGAACGGGTGGGTGTTGGACAAGCACACCTTGCCCACATTGGCCTGGCGGATATGGCCAATCACCACTTCGCTCTTGATGGGGTAACGCTGCACCAGCAGTGCCACTTCCGACTCGCTGCTGGCGGCCGGGTCCTGGAACAGACGCAAGCCACGGCCTTCATAGAAGGCGATGCCCCACCCATCCCGGTGAGGCCCGGTGCGCCCACCGCGCTGCATCAGTCCGGTGAAGCTGAACACGATATCGGTGGGGACGTTGGCACTCATGCCCAATAATTCACACATGCCAGGGCTCTCGCTGCAACGTTAAAGGCGCGGTTCGACCCGCATGCCGCTCACCGGGGCCGGGCGGCGGAAAGGCTCGTCATCTTCTTCCGGCTCGGCGGCCAGGGCAGCGTCAGCCGCGGCCTTGCGCTCACGGCGGGCCTTGGCGGCGCGCTCGATGGGCCAGCGGATCAACACAATCACCAGGTACACGCCAAACGCGATCATTGTGTACATGAACAAATCGGAAATGGCCCGCCACGCGTTGTTGCCGACCTTGAGCACCAGGTCCAGGGCGGTAATCGCCACGGCCGGGGCAAACTGGGTCTTGACCGGGTCGACGATGGTCGGGCTGAACAACAGCACCGCCATCAGCAATTGCAGCGGCTCGCGCAACCAGCGCCAGATCCAGCGGGTCATGCGCCACCACACCAACAGGCAGCCCAAAGCGGCGAAGGCGTAAAGGCCCCAAGCGGTCAGATAGTCGTTCTCGGTCATGGTGTCCATGGCAAGGTAGGCAAACAGGCCGCTATGATAACGGCTTTTCGGTGTCGCGGCTGCAATGCCGGCCACCTTCCGCCAGATAGAGAATAATCCATGCCTACATCGCTCGCTCCGATTGCCCGCAAGGCCGAAGGTCCAGACCCGTATGCCTGGCTCCAAGAGCGTGACAGCAGCGAGGTCCTCGATTACCTCAAGGCCGAAAACGCCTGGCAGGAGGCTCAGCTCGCCGACCAGAAGGACCTGCGCGAAACCCTGTTCGAGGAGATCAAGGGCCGCATCCTGGAGACCGACCTGTCCCTGCCCTCCCCATGGGGCCCGTACCTCTACTACACGCGCACCACGGCCGGCGACGAATACGCCCGCCACTACCGCTGCCGCCGTCCCGCCGACGACAGCAACACGGTGGACGACAGCAGCGAAGAACTGCTGCTGGACCCGAACGTGCTGGCCAATGGCGGCTTTTTCTCGCTGGGCGCGTTCAGCATCAGCCCCGACCACCAGCGCCTGGCCTACAGCCTGGACACCAGTGGTGAAGAAATCTTCACCCTGTACGTGAAGGAGTTGGCCACCGGCAAGGTCAGCGAACTGGAGTTTGAAAACTGCGACGGCAGCATGACCTGGGCCAACGACAGCCTGACCCTGTTCTTCGGCGAGCTGGACGACACCCACCGCCCGCACAAGCTGTATCGCTATCGCCTGGATGGCACGGCCGCGCAGGAAGTGTTCCATGAACCGGACGGACGTTTCTTCCTGCATTGCTACCGCTCCAGCTCCGAGCGCCAATTGCTGCTCGCGCTGGGCAGCAAGACCACCAGCGAAATCTGGGCGCTGGACGCCGAGCAGCCGCACCTGGACTTCACCTGCCTGGCCCCACGGGTCGAAGACCATGAATACGATGTCGACCATGGCCAGTTGAATGGCGCGTGGACCTGGTTCATCCGCAGCAACCGCGATGGCATCAACTACGCCTTGTTCGTGGCGACCGACATTGGCGACGTGCCGACCGAAAGCGAATGGCAGAACCTGATCCCCCACAGCGATGAGGTGATGCTCGACGGCGTCAGCCTGAACGCCAGCGCCATGACCTTGAGCCTGCGCATCGGCGGCCTGCCGGTGATCGAAGTGCACCCCGAGGGCAAATCGGCGTATCGCGTGGAATTGCCCGACGCGGCCTACAGCCTCTACGTACAAAACAGCCTGGAATTTGCCAGCGACAAGATCCGCCTGCGCTACGAAGCCCTGAACCGCCCGGCCCAAGTGCGCCAACTGGAACTGGCCAGCGGCGCGCAGCAGGTGCTCAAGGAGACGCCAGTGCTCGGCGTATTCAACGCCGACGACTACGTCAGCCAGCGCCTGTGGGCCACATCGGTCGATGGCACCCAGGTGCCGATCAGCCTGGTGGTCAAGCGCGACCAACTCGGCAAGCCAACGCCGCTGTACCTCTACGGCTACGGCGCCTACGGTTCGAGCCTCGACCCGTGGTTCTCCCACGCACGCCTGAGCCTGCTGGAGCGGGGAGTGGCGTTTGCCATCGCCCATGTGCGCGGCGGCGGCGAGCTGGGTGAGGCCTGGTACCGCAACGGCAAGCAGGAACACAAGCAGAACACCTTCAGCGACTTCATCGCCTGCGCCGAACACCTGATCGACCAAGGCCTGACCACCGCCCAACAACTGGCCATCAGCGGCGGCAGTGCCGGTGGTCTGTTGATCGGCGCCGTGCTCAACCAACGCCCGGACCTGTTCCAGGCGGCGATTGCCGAGGTGCCGTTCGTCGACGTGCTCAACACCATGCTCGACCCGGAGCTGCCGTTGACCATCACCGAGTACGACGAGTGGGGCAACCCCGAAGAACCCGAGGTGTATGCGCGTATCAAGGCTTATGCGCCGTACGAAAACGTCAGCGCCCAGGCCTACCCGCACCTGCTGGTGATCGCCGGCTACAACGACAGCCGCGTGCAGTACTGGGAAGCGGCCAAGTGGGTGGCCAAGCTGCGCGACACCAAGACGGACGACAACCTGCTGCTGCTCAAGACCGAACTGGGCGCCGGCCATGGCGGAATGAGCGGTCGTTACCAGGGATTACGTGACGTAGCGCTCGAATATGGATTTGTGTTCAAGGCGCTGGGGCTGATTTAAGGAACTTAGTGCGGCGGTCCTGTCTGAACACACAGACCGCCTACCTGTTTGATGGACCCAGACTGCAGCCATGCCACAACCGACCTTACTGAATAACGAAATCCGCGACATGCTGATGGACTGCGGGTTGTTCGACCCGCTGCTGCCGGAAGATTTTCATGTGGCCGCGGGCTACTTCAATATCAGCAGCATTGCCCGCGATGAAGTGATCTTCCTCGAAGGCGATGCCGGCACGTTCATGTGCATCATCCACAGCGGCCAGGTGGCCGTGCAGAAAACCCATCACGACGGCCAGCGCGTGACCATCGCCACTCTGCGCAGCGGCAGGGCCTTCGGCGAAATGGCGGTGCTCGACGGCGAGCGCCGTTCCGCCAGTTGCGTGGCCGCCAGTGACTGCGTGCTGTTGAACCTGGGCAAGGACTCCCTGGAAAAAATGCTCAACGAAGCGCCCAGGGTCGCCGCCAAGATCATCCGCGCCATCGCCATTGCCCTGTCCAAGCGCCTGCGCATGGCCGACGGGCAACTGTTGTCGCAACAGTTTTAACCGCCCGGCGTCTTTGGCTTGCTGTCGTTCTGCAGCAGGCCCGGCACGGTTTGATCTTTAGGCGGTGTGGGCAACACGATGGGCACCAGTGCCGGTGAACCGTTGGCCGTGGCCTTTGGCGCGACCGGCGGGGTGACTTGTGGGTACAAGGTTGGGGTCGGCGTGCCCGGGGCGCCTGGAGTTGGCGCGGGTGCGACCGGCACGCTTTGCACCTCTTGCGCCTGCGCCGCACCCAATGTGAGCGCGCCAAGCACAATGACCGTTAGAATGCTGCACTTCATCGATGGCTCCATGGCCTGACCGGAATGTCGTAAGGCTACTCCCAACCGCGCAAGAATGCCCTTCCCAATGAGATTTCCATGAAACGTTTCGTTCTGCTGGACACCACCCCGATCCCCGACAACGGCGGTGCCTTGTGCCTGTTCGAATACGGTGAGGATTTTGTCATCAAGATCCAGGGCGGTGACGGCGGCCAGTTGATGAACACGCGCATGCACGGTTCCGAAGACGCGCTGGCGGAAATCCCCTGCCGCAAGGTTGCCGGGCGCCCGGGCTCACGGGTGCTGATCGGCGGGCTGGGCATGGGGTTTACCCTGGCGTCGGCGCTCAAGCATTTGGGCAAGACTGCCGAAGTGGTCGTCGCTGAACTGGTGCCGGGCGTGGTGGAGTGGAACCGTGGCCCGTTGGGAGAAAAATCCGGCCGGCCGCTGCTGGACCCACGCACGGTGATCCGCATGGAAGACGTGGCCAAGGTGCTGCAAGCCGAGCCCCAGGGGTTTGACGCAATCATGCTGGACGTGGACAACGGCCCTGAAGGCCTCACGCAAAAGGCCAACAGTTGGCTC
Organism: Pseudomonas sp. GW821-FHT09A09; assembly: GCF_059418405.1. NCBI lineage: Bacteria > Pseudomonadati > Pseudomonadota > Gammaproteobacteria > Pseudomonadales > Pseudomonadaceae > Pseudomonas > Pseudomonas sp. GW821-FHT09A09. Next base: position 53,950 of record NZ_JBWKPU010000031.1, on the reverse strand, counting down.
TACTCCGCCGGTGGCCTGGCGGCCTGTGCCAAGGCCTTGCGCCCCAAGGGCGTGCTGGCGGTGTGGTCGGCCAGCGCCGACAAGCTGTTCAGCGACAAACTGCGCAAGGCAGGCTTCAAGGCCGAGGAAGTGCAGGTGTTCGCCCATGGCAACAAGGGCACGCGGCATACCATCTGGATCGCCGAGAAGCTCAAAGGCTGAACACGATTCACCCCACACAAAACATCTCCTGTGGGAGCGGGCTTGCCCGCGATAGCGGTGTACCAGTCAATACATCTGCTGACTGATATACCGCTATCGCAGGCAAGCCAGCTCCCACAATTTTTGTCCTGCGTTTTAGTGCAGGGATTTGCGGTAATCGATCACGTACGGCACTTTTTTGTCGAAAGTCTTCTCCAGTTCATCCCGGTCCAACTGGGTCATGCCGCCCAGTTGATGGGCCGTGAACCCGCTGTCCCCCACCTGCGAACCCGGTGCCAGGCTGACCATGCGCTTGGCCACCGCTTCGATGGCGTCCTTATAACCGCCCTTCTTGTCCAGGTTGTACGCGCTCAGGTCGATCTGGGTGCGCAACCAGTTGCCCCAGTAGAACTCGAGGAATTCCGGCGCAATCGCGCCATCGTCCGGCTTGCCATAGGCGGCCTTGCGGGTGAAGTACACCAGGCTGCGGAAGGTGTCGTCCTGCAGGTTCTTGAAGCCCAGGTGCGCCGGCAGTTGCTCGGGGGGCAGCGTCTGGCCCCGGTTGTCCTTGAGCCACACCTTGCGCGCGGCCTCCATACGGTGCCAGAAGGTGGCCATGTCCGGGCTGTTGCTGAAGTCGTCCGTCACCTTCACCCACATTTTCAATTGAGGGCCACCACCGGGCACTTCCCACAGCGTGGTGAAGCTGTGGTGACCGTCGGTCAGGTAAAGCTGGCCGGCCGGGCCGACCACCACGGTTTTCATGTCGTCGGGGTGGGTGCCCACCGGGTCTTTGCAGGTGAAACTGTCGGGTGTGTGCAGGTCGGCCTTTTTCGGCACTTTGTCAGCCGTGCCCTGGCCATTGGTTTCGCAGTATTCGTCGAAGACCTTGGCCGGCTTGTCGGCGAACAGGCCCAGGCTGTAGTAGATCTGGTCAAACCCCACCACGGCCTGGGTGGGGTGCAGCTGGTCGAGGGCCACCTCGATCACCTGACCGGGCTTGGGCGTGGAAAACGCCTGGGCCTGGGCGGTAACAGCACACAGCAGTAACGCAACAATCCATGAAGGCAGACGCATGAGTTTCAGATCCTTATCTGTAAAGTGAAGCAGTCAATTGCAGCGCAAGCGGCTAGAATCAACCCTATCCGTGAACCGCAAAATAGCCAGGAGCCATGATGAGCTCGACCAACCCGCCCTCCCACACCGCCAAGCTGGACCGCATCCTTGCCGTTGCCCAGCGCGACCGGGAAATGGGCTACCGCGACAAAGCCTTGAAGATGTACCCCCACGTGTGCGGCCGCTGCGCCCGTGAGTTCTCGGGCAAACGCCTGAGCGAGCTGACGGTACACCACCGCAACCACAACCATGATGACAATCCCCAGGATGGCTCCAACTGGGAGTTGCTGTGCCTGTATTGCCACGACAACGAACACTCGCGCTACACCGACCAGCAGTACTTCGGAGACGGCTCCACCAGCAGCCCGACGATTGCCAAGGCCACGCACAACCCGTTTGCGGCGTTGGCGGGGTTGATGAAGAAGGACGACTGACGATCCTCACTGTCTGGACTGGCGTCATCGCCGGCAAGCCGGCTCCTACAGGGGATCGCATTCCACTGTAGGAGCTGGCTTGCCGGCGATAGCGATCAACCAAGCAACACAGCACTTCAAGGCCGTATAATCGCGGCTTTTCCTCCAAGGCACCCTTCCCCGTGGGCAATAAACGCTACAGCTGCATCGGTCTGTATAACCCCAAATCCCCCGAAAACGTCGGCTCGGTGATGCGCGCCGCCGGCTGCTACGGCGTGGCCTCGGTGTTCTACACCGGCGTGCGTTACGAGCGCGCCCGGGACTTCATCACCGACACCAAGAAGGTCCACCACGACATTCCGCTGATCGGCATCGATGACCTGAAGAAGATCCTGCCCCTGGGCTGCATCCCGGTCGCTGTAGAGCTGGTGGAAGGCGCCCGCCCGCTGCCCGAATACACCCACCCCGACCGCGCGCTGTATATCTTCGGCCCCGAAGACGGCTCCCTCGACAAAGAGATCCGCGACTGGTGTGAAGACGTGGTGTACATCCCGACCACCGGCTGCATGAACCTCGCCGCCACCGTCAACGTGGTGCTCTATGACCGCCTAGCCAAGGGCAACAACACCCGTTCGGGCCCCAAATACTGATTCTGCGGGAACATCCGGCGCCTGCGGGCAGTCAGCTGTTTACCTTTGCCCTTGTTGGAGACAGATCATGAGCGACAGCAAAACCTTGCGACCTATCATTGAGCACACGCCGTTTGAAACCCCGCCGACACAGAACGTGCATGGCTGGGAACGCATCGGTTCGGTGGCCGGTGGTGTGATGATGGTGGGTAAAGGCCTGCGCCGTGGCGGCATTTTCGGCTTGATCCAGGTCGCGATCGGCGGCGTGGCCCTGGCCCGTGGCTTTACCGGGCACAGCTCGCTCAAGGACAAGCTGGAACAAGGCCGCCAGGAAATGAACAGCGTGCGCACGAAGATCGAACGCGCGGGTGCCGAGTTGAAAAATTTGAAGACCAAGGCTGAAGTGGCGGCTGAAAAAACCACCAAAACTACCGGCTGACATCACCGCCCTGTAGGAGCCCGGCTTGCCGGCGATGGCGTTCTAACGGGCCCCATCGC
>NZ_JBWKPU010000031.1:31496-51105 GCF_059418405.1 Pseudomonas sp. GW821-FHT09A09 | reverse complement strand
TCCCCCCCCCCCCCCTCCCCCCCTCCCCCCCCCCCCCCCCCCCCCCCCCCCCCCCCCCCCCCCCCCCCCCCCCCCCGTGCTCCTACAGGTATGTGTGCAGCAGGGACGCCAGAATCAGCGCAGCAGCTTGTTATCCAGCACCACCGACGACTCGCCAATAATGCTCTCGGCCAATTGCACAAACTCTGGCGTGGTAATGCTGTTGGCGCGCATCACCGCCTGGGCCAGGTCATCCAGTGAACGCTTGTTGTGGGTCTTCACGCGAATTTCCCGGTCCAGCTCCTGCAACACCACCACCGCCCGCGCAACCGTCGCCGCACCGACGTGCTCGCCACGCAGCGTGGTGACGTCCTTGCCCTCATGGTTCAGGCGCGTCTGGATCGCGGCATACCGTTCATCGGTGATGCCACCGGCACGCCGCAGTAACTCAATGGCGTAGTACTCACCCAAACCTTCGCTGATCCAGTCACTGTTTTCATGGTCGTTGAAGCGGCCAATCGCCTGCACCACCTCACGGATCAACGGGCTGCTGCCGTTCTCGCTGACCAGCGGCGTGCGGCTGTTGAGGTAGATCGAGTCCCGCGACGAGAACACGCCACGGCGCATCGGGTCGCTGGCCCCCACCACCAGCAATTTGGCCGGATGGCGCGGGAACGCCGCCTCCACCTGAGGCCAGACGAAGGTCAGTAATGTCAGCACATCCATGCGGCGCATGGCCTGGCCCTTGGGCGAGGCCACGGTGACTTCGGTTTCCCCAAGGCGCACGCGCCGGCTGCCGAGGTTGCCGGCAAGCATCCAGCCGGTGGGCCGGTCGAACAGACGCGAAACGTTGTCGATGCGGAATTTGTTCTTGCCGATACGTGGCCAGGCGGTTTCGACGCTTTTCCAGCCGGCCGGCAACTCGAACACCAGCCGCGACACCAGCTCGACCCCATCCTGCTGGTCCAACCGTGCGGCCGGCACCAGGTCTTCGCCACGGAACAGCGCCCAGCTTGGCGTCATGCGGGCTTCATAGAGACCCGGTTTGCGTGCATGGGTGAGGCGAACGCGGTACGTCAGGCTGGCCTTGCTCGCGCCGGGCTGCCACAGGCCACGGGTGCCGGTGACTTTCCACTGGCCGTCGGCCTTGAAGTCGCTGTAGTCACCGTCATGGCCCAGGTCGAAGTCGAGGCTGCGCACGGCCGCGCCCTGGGACAGGCTCACCCGCACTTCGGCCTGGTCGCTCTGGGGCAGCAGCTTGACGTGATAATCGAGGTCGACTTTCTTCGCGCACCAGCCCGGCAGGCTCAGCGACAACAGCACCAGGGTCGCCGCCAGCTTGGATCCCGGCCTCATACACACTCCTTTTTCAGCCCGCGCGGAAGATCAGGTAATCCTCCCAGTCATCCTCGGGCACGCTGCCTTCGCTGAGCATGCGCCCGGACTGGGAAATGCGTTCGTGGTGCACGGCGTCGCGATCGCCACACACCAGGTGGTGCCACAGCGGCAAGTCCTTGCGCTCGCTGACCAGGCGGTAACCACAGGTCGGCGGCAGCCACTTGAACTGGTCGGCCTGGCCCGGGGTGAGCTGGATGCAGTCGGGCACCGAAGCGCGGCGGTTGGGGTAGTCGGTGCACTGGCAGGTCTTGAGGTCCAGCAGCTTGCAGGCGATACGCGTGTAATAGACGCTGTTGTCGTCTTCATCTTCGAGCTTTTGCAGGCAGCACAGGCCGCAGCCGTCGCACAACGACTCCCATTCCTCCTGGTCGAGGTGTTCGAGGGTTTTGCGTATCCAGAAAGGTTCGACTTTGGCGGCCATGGCTCTACATCAGTATCGGTAGGTGAAAAGGCCGCCAGTCTAGTGCCACAGGCCCCCGGGGCCAAGCGCTTACGACTGGCGGTGTAACAACACTTGTCAGTCTAGTGGCCGCGCAGTAGCTTTGAACGCCGAATTGACGATCAGGAACTGCTCCATGACACGTGTTGCCGATTATCCGATCCACACCCAGTTCACCGAACGCTGGTCGCCCCGCGCCTTCACCGGAGAAACCATCTCCCAGGAAACCCTGCTGAGCTTCTTCGAAGCCGCGCGCTGGGCGCCGTCGGCCTACAACTCGCAGCCCTGGCGTTTTCTCTACGCGCGCCGCGACACGCCGGACTGGGAGCGCTTCCTGGGCCTGCTCAATGAATTCAACCGTGGCTGGGCGCAACACGCGTCAGCCCTGGTGATCATCGCCTCGAAAACTGACTTCACCGCCCCCGGCGCCAGCGAAGAAACCCCGGCCCTGTGGCACACCTTCGACACCGGTTCGGCCTGGGGCCACCTGGCGCTGCAAGCCAGCCTCAGCGGCTGGCACACCCACGGCATGGCCGGTTTCGACCAGGAACTGACCCGCAAAGAGTTGAAGATTCCCGAAGGCTACGCGCTGCACGCCGCCGTGGCCGTGGGCAAGCTGGGTGACAAGTCGACCTTGCCGGAGTACCTGCAAGGCCGTGAAACGCCGAGCCCACGTCGACCGCTGAGCGAGTTGGTGTCGGAAGGTGATTTCAGCCTGTAACGTCAGATTCAAGCTGCCCCCCAAAGGGGGCAGTTGCAACAACTACGCGATCAACCCACGGAACTGCGCTCTGAGCTTGTTGGCGTTACGCAGGAAATCATCCCTGTGAATCGCAAACGTAGCGTCATCAAAGTGCAGGACATCCTGGGGCGGGAATTCGAAATCCACCGGGTAGACCTTGTTCTCTTTTGACGAGTACATGAAGTTGGACAGCTGTACATCATTGGGAAACATCTCCTTCTTCAGCAAGTCTGCCAACATTTCATCGAGCGCCGCTTTAGCCTGTGGCGGCAAACTGCGCGGCGCAATGTCATCCAGCGCGACCCCGTCTATTTTTTTCATTTTCAGGTAGCCACGGCCGTTCTCGAACAAGGTCACGGCAAACCCTTCGCCGTAGTACTCGTTCAGGCACTGCGCTTGCCGCTCGAAGTAATCCGGCACTTTTTGATGGCCCAACTCTCGCGTCTCCTTGTAGACGTGGACTCCGTCAAGGCTTTCGTAAAGACGGCTTTCGGAGCCCCCGCCGATCATCGGCCCAAGGTCCGACGCAACGCTGGGTGGGTTCCCCCCTCTTGCCCCCAGGCGCATCCATTGGTCACCCTGCACATGCTGAACCAGCAGCGGCGTCTGCCGATTGGCACTGTAGATACGCGCCTGCACCGCGCCCTCGTGGGTGCGTGTGACTTCACGCACTTCATAGACCGCCGCCTGACCACTGTCGTCGATATGCCGGATATGCGACACGTGCCCATCGGCCGAGACGTACACGCCCTGACTGTTGCGGGTCAGCCCGGCAATGCTCGCCTCGCTGACCGTGTAGCCTTGATGCAAGGTGTTATCGATACCCGCAGCTACCACCTGGCGCGGCCCTTTGCGCAACAGGGCCGCCCCACCGACCAACACATCCCCCAACCCGCTCAACGGGTTGAACGCCTCAATGGTACTGGCACCGACAAATCGCACGGCACGGGCCACGCCACCGATACTGGTAACGCCTTTTGAAAACGCCTTGCTTGCCTGCGCAGCCTTGCCGGCGCCGAGGGTGATCAAGCCCACCACATCCAGTGCCAGGTCAAACGCCCCCTCGGCATACCGGCCCTCGGAGAAGCTGACGATGGCCGAGCGCAGTGGAATCAGGTTGAGGAAAAACTCCTCGATGGCCTTGTCACTTGCCCTGCCATCATCGAACGCCGTGACACCGCGCGCTTGCTGCAGCAGGTCGTCGTTGCGCAGGTCCAGCGAGTTGGCGAACACCTTGGCGATATAGTCAAAACGGCCACCGGGCTCGGTCAGGCGCGGGTTTGCCGGCTGCGGCCGTGCTTGGTTCTGGCCCGGCTGCGCACCCTTGAGGGGGGCTATCTGCACCGTTCGGCTGAGGATATTGGCGTTGCGCGACTCCATTTTCCTGGCGGTGTACGGCGGTGTGTAGCGGGAGGCCAGGTAGTCGTGCTTCTTGAGTGTGCCGCTACGGGTGTCCAGCTCATACACGTTGACCTTGCCGCCCAGGGTGGTCTTGATGTGCAGCGTGTGGCCGCGCTCATGCAGAGAGGGCGGGGTGAACAGGTCGCCGGCGATCTTGAAGTCGTTGGTATGAAAAAACTCAAGCTCGCCGTATTCAAGGTTGGCCCTGTCCTGCGGCGCCAGCGTACACATCAGGTACTTGGCCAGGCCGGCGTGGCCGTCTTCCAGCGAAGTAATCGCCTGGTCATAGGCTGTCTTGAACATCGATGCGGCACTGAGTGTGCCGCTTTCATAGCGCTTGCAGAACGCCTCTGCCGGAATACGCGAGTCCTTGGAAACCCAATGCTCCCGGTCCTTCAGGGCAGCACCTTCCATCACGACATCAAGCATGGAATACAGCCCGGGAAACGCGCCGGGCCGCCCGGGGTTCAACCAGACTTTCTGCAACACCTTGGCTTCAAAGAGGCTGGCGTCCAACGCTGGAAAGGCCTGCTTGAGCGCGTCCAGCGCCATCACCCGACGGCTGGGCAATGGAACGTAAAGCCCGTCCGCAGCCGCCGACAGGGCCAGCACCTGCTCGTTGTAACGCTTGCGCAACCGCTCCATGTCGGTTTCGGTCGGCACGCCTTGCACATCGTTCAGCCAGCCATTGAGCAATCCCCATTGTGTGAGGGCCTTGCGCTGCGCGGACTGGATATCTGCCCCGTTGGTTTTGCCTTCGGCATAGGCCATGACATCGGCGTAACTCATCGTCGATGAACGACCGGGTGAGTCAGCCTCGACCCTGGCGGTTGCAATGGTCATCAGCACCCAGCTGATACTGCCCACTGTCACCGTGGCGGGAATGTCCTTGAGCAGGAACTCCGGCGCCACTTTGGCCAGCCATTGGCAGGCTGCCACATTGGCGGCAGGCCCGCTGGCGCGGCCATTGTCGATCAAGTGACGAGTCAGCGCGGTGATCACTGCCGTCGCGGATTTGCCCCGGTACCCGGGCTGCGCCAGATCAAAGTCGTCATTGACGAAAGTAGCAGGCGCGCTGAGAAGCGCTTGAGGGGATAAAGAGGTCGAGCGGGGGGTGATGGCTGTCATAAAACTACCTGTCCATAGCCGGAGGAAACATCCCGCCGAAGGCGCATCGCAGCGCCTCGGCGTTCACTGGGTGTGCAGGCCCAGTGAGACGGTTCCAGCCCGGTTGTCAGGTGTTGTGTCGATGAATGCGGCGATCAGTAACCGCGTTCGAAGCTGACCTCACCGCGCAATGCGGTCTTGGCCTGGTAGGCCCGCAGGTTGTCGAGAAACAGGTCGACCATCATCGGCGGCGAGGTGGGCGCAGAGCTGTGCCCGGTCAACAACAAGCCCCAGGCGGTCCAGAACGGATGCCGTTGCGGCAGCGGTTCCTGGCGGCACACGTCGATCACCGCGCCGGCCAGGTGCCCTTCCTTCAGGGCCTCGACCAGGTCGGCATCCACCACCGACACACCGCGCCCGACGTTGATGAACAACCCGGTCGGCTTGAATTGCTTGAACAGCGCGGCGTCGTACAGGTCATGGGTATTGGGGGTGTTGGGCAACAGGTTGATCACGTAATCCACCTCACCCACCAGGCGGCCCAATTGGTCGAGCCCGGCCACTTCGATGAACGGCGCCTGCTCGCGGGCGGTGCTGGCAATGCCGTACAACTTCACGCCGAACGGCACCAGGAACTCGGCAACACCTTGGCCGATATCGCCGGTGCCCACGATCAACGCCTTGCGCCCCGCCAGGCTTTGGCCCATGCGGTTGTCCCATTTGCGCTCGACCTGGCTGACCAGCCGCGCCAGCACTTCACGCTCGTGGCCGAGCATATAGGTGAGCACGAATTCAGCCATGACCTGGCCATAGATGCCGACCGCGCGGGTGAGGCGATAGTCGCGGGGCAAGCCATCGGCCAGCAGCGGTGTGATACCCGCCCAGGTCGATTGCAGCCATTGCGGGTGATGACCTTGGCGCAACAGCGTTGCCAGTAGGTCTGGTTGGCCCAGCCATACCGGGCAATCGGCCGCCAGGCGCGACAGCTCGGCCGAGTCGCCGCTGGTGAGCACCTCAAGGTCCGGTGCCGCTGCGCTCAGCAATTGGGCGTAGAGCGGGTGATCCTGTTCAGCAATCAGAACACGCATGTCTAAAACCTTTCAAAAACAATGCAGGCGACCGCCGAGGCAGTTCGCTGCCTCCCTGCGGCCAGCGCCTGATAATACGAGTCCATGGATGAATGTGCCCTGAACAGGGCACCGACCGATCACATCGGGTCGTTGCGGCGCAGCAGCTCTTCGGGCAAGTGTTCGATGTACTCGTCCTCGGCCGGCGGCATTTGCAGGTGGTAACCCTGCTTGTCGAGGTTTTCCAGGACTTGCACGATGTCTTCCTGTTGCAGCTTGCGCTCAGGCGTCAGCACCAGGTCGAAGGCATGCGCCGGCTTGCCAAAAATCGTCAGCAGGCCTTCAGGTACCCGCTCAAGGGCATCGCTCTTGAGCACATACAGGTACATGCCGGTGCGTTTGGAGCTGCGGTAGATGGAGCAAATACGTTTCAAGGCTGTTCTCCGGCAGTGGCCAGGCTGTCGAGCAGCGCCTGGCCCATCAACTCGCGGCGCCAGCCACGCAGCGAGTCTGGCAATTGGTAAGGCCCATCGGGGTAGCCACTTTTGACCAGGGCTTCGAGGGTTTTCTTGCGCAGCATCAGTTCCGGCGCCATGTCCAGGCGCTCAGCTTCAGCCTGGCCCAAGGCGCGCAGTTGCTTGATCAGCGCTGCGGCATCCACCGGCAGCGGTTCAGCAACAGCCGGTGGCCATTGGTCCATGGGCACGCTGCCGGCACGTTTGATCAGGTCCAGCAGGAACTGGCCGTCCTGACGCACGGTACGCGGGTGCATGTCTTCGATTTTGCCCAGCGCGGCGAGGTTATCCGGCTGGGATTTGGCCAGGGGCCAGAGCGAGTGTTCGCGAATGATGCGGTTGCGCGGCAGGTCACGCACGCGGGCCTGCTGTTCGCGCCAGGCACACAGCTCACGCAGTACGGCAAGTTGCGCGCGGGACAACTTCCAAGCCAGCTTGGCGTCGCGGTACACCTCGTAAGGGTCCACTTCGCGGCGCAGGTTGGCCACCAGTTCGGCACCGTCTTCCAGCACCCACGCGTACTTGTCGTCCGACAGTTGCGGGCGCAAGCGGGTGTAGACCTCCGCCAGGTGCACCGCATCTTCGGCGGCATAGCTCACCTGGGTCTCGGACAGTGGCCGCTGCAGCCAGTCCGAACGGGTCTCGCCCTTGGGCAATTCGATATCGAGCACGGCTTGCACCAGGCGCGAATAGCCCATGGAGAAACCGAGGTTCAGGTAAGCCGCCGCCAGTTGGGTATCGAACAACGGCACCGGCAGGCTGCCGGTCAGGCGCAGCAATACTTCCAGGTCTTCGCTGCAGGCGTGTACCACCTTGATCACCGCCGGGTTCTCCAGCAAGGCGGCCAAGGGTTGCCAGTTGTCGATGGTCAGGGGATCGATCAGGTAAGCGCGTGCGCCATCACCGATCTGGATCAGCCCGGCAATGGGATAAAAGGTGTCGACCCGCATGAATTCGGTGTCGAGGGCGACGAATGGCAACTGCTGCCATTCGGCGCAGTGCTGGCCGAGGCTATCGTTGTCGCAGATCCAGTGAATATCGATGGCCACACGGCTCTCCCTTGAAGAATGGCGCGCAGTATATATCGCGAAAGGCCGTAGCGAGCATTCGCTGTGCACGCACAATCGTGAAAACTCCTACAAGAGATGAAAGAGTAGTCCGACCGCTAGGAGTTATCCTCTCTTACGCAGAACGTAGACACGCCACAACTTCGAGCCCGGCAGGAACTCTTGGTGGTTCAGGACGCTGAAGCCGGCGTTGCGAAACTCCTCTTCCACCGGCGTGCCGGCATTGACCGACACGATCACCGTATCGCGGCTGACCCGATGGAACTCACCGAGCAGCGCCAGGCGTGCTTCGCGCGTGGGCACATGGCGGAACAATTCCAGGCAGAAGATGCAATCCACCGCATTGGCCGACAAGCCAATGGAAAACGCCGAGCCCTGAAAGGTCTTGACCCGCTTGAGCAACGCCGCGGGGTGATGGGTGCACGCGTGGTCGAGCATGGCCTGGGAATTATCCGAGGCCAGGATTACGCGGTTGATGTGCTCGGCCAACACCGGCCAAAACCGTCCCGAACCGCAGGCCAGGTCGAGAATCAGGCCCGGTTCGCCGGCCACTTTGAGCGCATGGCGCACCAGCCGCTCATCGCGCCACACCGCCAGGCGCTGCAGCAGCCCGGGCGGGCGCGTGTCGCCGCAGACCCTGGCGTGCTCGCGGTCGCAGCGCTCGGCGAATTCAATCTCGATGGAGGATGGAGGTTGTGGCGACATCACGGGCTCAAGTGAGTGGAACGGTAGTGAACGACCTTGATACGCAGCTTAACCACTGCAACGTGAAAAAAAGGTCGAAACCCGCACCGCCGCCAAACCCGTCACGCCTGATGCAGGTACCACCGCCAATCCTGCTCGCCCACTTCGCCCATGAACTGACGGTATTCGGCGCGTTTCACCGCCAGGTAGACGTTGAGGAACTCGCTGCCAAACGCATCCCGCGCCCAGCTGGAACCTTCCAGTGCGCGCAAGGTGGTGAGCCAATCGGTCGGCAGCAGTTCCTTGGCCTGGGCATAGCCGTTGCCTTCCACCGGCGCGCCGGGGTCGAGCCTTTCACGGATACCCCGGTGGATACCGGCCAGGATCGCAGCGGCCGCCAGGTAAGGGTTGGCGTCGGCGCCGCAGATGCGGTGTTCGATATGCCGCGAATTCGCCGGCCCACCCGGCACGCGCAGGCTGACGGTGCGGTTATCGATGCCCCAGGTGGCGGCCAGCGGCGCGTAGCTGTTGGTCTGGAAACGGCGGTAGGAGTTGGCGTTGGGGCAGAACATCAGCAACGAGTCGAGCAAGGTGCTGAGCATGCCGCCCACCGCTTGGCGCAACAGCGGCGTGCCATCGGTGGCGTCGCTGGCAAACAGGTTATTGCCCTGGGCATCCGCCAGGCTGACGTGCATGTGCATGCCGGTGCCAGCCAAGTCGTCGAAGGGCTTGGCCATGAAGCAGGCGGTCATTCCGTGCTTGTGGGCCACGCCCTTGACCAGGCGCTTGTAACGCACCGCCTCGTCCATCGCCTGCAGCGCGTCGGCGCGGTGTTCCAGGGTGATTTCCACCTGGCCCGGGGCGTATTCGGAGATCGCCGTGCGCGCCGGGATGCCTTGCAGTTTGCAGGCGCTGTAGAGGTCGGCCAGAAACGGCTCGATCTGCTCAAGTTCGCGCAGGCCGTAGACCTGGGTCGAGCGCGGCCGGCCGCCGTCCACATCCCGCGCCGGTTGGGGGCGACCGTTGCTGTCGGGCTTTTGGTCGAGCAGGTAGAACTCCAGCTCCGCCGCCATCACCGGGTAGTAACCGTCGGCCTTGAGGCCGTCGATCACCTTGGCCAGCAGGTGCCGAGGGTCGGCCACCGTCGCGGGCAGGCCTTCGGTGGGGTGCATGCTCACCTGCACCGCCGCCGTCGGGATCAGGCGCCACGGCATGCGCTGCAAACTGCCGCTGACCGGGTAGGCGCGGCAGTCGATATCACCCACCTCCCACACCAGCCCCGAGTTTTCGACGTCATCACCGTTGATGGTCAGGCCCAGGATAGTGCTGGGCAGCGGCCGGCCACTGTCGTACACCGCCAACAGTTCGTCGCGGTGCAGCAACTTGCCGCGCGGTACACCGTTGTTGTCGAGGATAAACAGCTCGAACATCTCGATGTCCGGGTTGTGTTCAAGGAAAGACTGGGCTTCGTGCAGGCTGGCAAAAACACTCATGGCAATTCTCATACGTTTGCGTCAGGCAGGCGCGCAGGCGCCGCCGGGCAGATGCGCACAGGTGCGCGTCATCCATGGGGCAGATCAACGTAGGAGAGAAGTATCTGGTGGGCGCGCGTGTCGGCAGTGGAACAACGCCCAGAAGGCCAGCTCGGAAGGCAGTGCCTCGACAACCGTCGGACAGCTCGGCACATGGGCGCCGGGCGATGTCTCGGGGTGAGTGTCGGGGGAACCGTCCATGCGGGGGTCACAGTGAGGTAGATGCCGGGCAGCGTCACATGCCTGCAAAGGGGGTTCAAGTCAGGGTTGATGGAGTTTGGTTGCAACTTGGCTAAACATTCGCCGCGCCTTGCCACCCTCCCCGGCACCTGCAAATAATGATCGCCCCTGATCATGCCCCCAAGGATTCGACTGCATGAAAGCGCCTCTGACCCTGTGTGTACTGGCCTGCCTGGCCACGCCTGCCCTGGCCGACAACGCCCCGTCGCGCCTCGACGACGTGCTGCAGCGCGGCACGCTCAACGTGTGCACCACCGGCGACTACAAGCCCTACACCGCCCTGCGCGCCGACGGCACGTACGAAGGCATCGACATTGCCATGGCCGAAAACCTGGCCAAGAGCCCCAACGCCAAGATCCGCTGGGTGCCGACCACCTGGAAAACCCTGATGCCGGACTTCCTCGCCCAACGCTGCGACATCGCCGTGGGCGGTATTTCGGTGTCTCTTGAGCGCCAGAAAAAAGCCTTCTTCAGCCAAACCCTCGGCGTGGACGGCAAGATCCCGCTGGTGCGCTGCGCCGATGTGCAGCGCTACCAGACCGTCGAGCAAATCAACAAACCCGAAGTGCGCGTGATCGAGCCCGCTGGCGGCACCAACGAAGTATTCGCCCGTGCCCACCTGGGCCAGGCGCAAATCCGCCTGCACGACAACGTGACGATCTTCGACGAACTGCTGGCAGGCAAAGCCGACGTGATGATCACCGACGCCAGCGAGGCGCGCTATCAACAGAAGCAGAAACCCGGGCTGTGCGCGGTCAACCCCGAACATCAAATGCAATACAGCGAAAAAGCCTTTTTGCTGCCCCGCGATGATGTGGCCTGGAAGAGCTACGTCGACCAGTGGTTGCACCTGAGCGTGGCCACTGGCGTGTACGACGGCATCGTCAACCAATGGCTGGCAGCGCCCTGAGCCACGGCGGTCTACGCTGTTGTCACATCAATAACAACGAGGGACGGGTCATGAAGGGACTGCTCCGACTCACTTGGCTGCTGCTGTTGTGTGCCAGCCAAGTCCACGCCACCACTCAGGAAGAGGACGCCCACGCCGCCAGGGCGCTGCTGGAAAAAGCCCTGGCGTATTACCAGAGCAACGGCGACAAGGCCTTTGCTGCGTTCAGCCGCCAGGGGGAATTTGTCGACCATGACCGCTACGTATTTGTGGTCGATACGAAAGGCGTCCTGCTGGCCAGCGGCGGGCCCTCCTCCGCGTTGATCGGCCGTGATGTGTCCGAGGTGCTGGGGCCGGAGTTGCGGCAGTCGTTCAAGGACGCCTTGAAGGTGCCGGAAGGCCAGGGCATCCAGCAGGCGGACTACCGCTGGCAGAACTGGAATGACGGCAAGGTTGAACACAAGCATGTGTTTTATCAGCGGGTGGGGGAGCGGATTCTGGCGGTGGGCTATTACCTGCCACGGGCGACGCCGGAACAGGCCCGGGCCTTGCGCAACAAGGCGGCGAATGCGCTGCTCAAGGATCAAGCCGGGACGCTGAAGGCGATCAATTCACTGGAAGGTGGTTTTCTGCAGGATGATCTGTATGTGTTTGTGGTGGACCTGAAGACGGGGCGGTATGTGGCGCATGGGACCAATTTGCGTTTGGTGAATACCGATTTTGCCAAGATCAAGGATCCGGATGGGAAGCCGGTGGGGGAGCCTATCTTGAAGTTGATGGGGGAGCAGGATCAGGGGGAATACAAGTATCGCTGGAAGAACCCGGTGACGGATCGGGTTGAGAATAAGCATGCTTATTTGCGCAGGGTGGGGGATTTGATGGTGGCTGTGGGGTATTACAGTCCCTGAATGTGTGTGTGCATATCCGTTGCTGCGGTCACGGCGGCTATTGGTTCCGCTCTTACAGCGGCTCACTTTTGATAGAGCGCAAAAGTAAGCAAAACGCTCTTGCCCCAACACTCGGCACCTCGCTCACGCTCGGTGTGCCCGTAATCCGACAGTGATTTGGGGGGCCGCCGCCACGCGCCATCCATGGCGCGGGGCGGCTAAACCGGCATCCCTGCCGGTTCACCCCCCAAATCCCTGCCGAATTCCGGCCAGCGTGTTTAACGGGGCGCCTAAGATCAAAATCAAGATCAAAAGCAGAAGCACAGCGGCCTGACAGCCGGCTTGAGTGGTGTAGAGCAAAAGCAAAGGCAAACGCAGTCCACTGTAGGAGCCGGCTTGCCGGCGATGGTCGCCAACGATGACGCAAATAAACCAGGCAGAACGCGGAGCCCCACTGTGGGAGCTGGCTTGCCTGCGATGGCATCGACGCGGTGTACCTGATTCACCGAGGTGTCTGCATCGCCGGCAAGCCGGCTCCTACAGGGGAATGCGATCAACAAACGCTACCGGTCGGCTACCAGGCCGCCGCGTTTGCTTTTGATTTTGATCTCAGGCGCCCCGTTAAACACGCTGGCCGAACGCAGGCTTGAATCCGTGGGTAACCCGGCAGGACGCCGGGTTAGCCGCCCCGCGCCATGGATGGCGCGTGGCGGCGGCCCACGGATTCAAGCCTGCGTTCGGGCATGCCGAGCCTAGGCGAGGCACCGAGTGTTGGGGCGAAGGCCTTTTGCTTACTTTTGGGCCTTTCCAAAAGTGAGCCGCTGTAAGAGCGGAACCCTAAGTAGCCGTTACCGCAGCAACGGATATACACACCACACCACACCACACCCCACCAAACCTCACCGCGCCTTATCCTCCCGCCCCCGCAACACCCGATTAGGCATAGCAATCGCAGCCATCAACCCAAGCAAAGAAACCCCCGCACTCACCATCAACAAATGCCGAAACGTCACCGCCAACTCCCCACGCAACGCATCCTGCGCCGGCCCCGGCGCCGCGTTCAGCCCATCCAGCAAAACATTCCCCGAACCGCCCTCTGCCCCCAACGCCCCACTGGCCAAGTGCGCAAAACTCGAATCCTGCAACAACGCCAGCAACAGCGCCGACATGCACGCCACCCCCACCGCCCCGCCCAGCGAACGGAACAGGTTGGTCGTGCTGGTCGCCACACCAATATCCCGCTGTTCAACCGAATTCTGCGTCCCCACCAACGACGTCGGAAACTGCATCCCCGCCGCAATCCCGCACAGCAGCATAAACACCGCCGTCATCCCCACCGCCTGGGGCGCGCTGTAAGCCATGCCGAGGATCGCAAACGGGCTCAACAGCGCGCCACTCAAGATCATCGGCTTATAGCGCCCGGTTACTGAAGTCATGCGCCCAGCGAAATAGGCGCCCATGGGCAAGCCCATCGCCAACGGCAACAGGTGCAACGCCGCGCTGTCGGCGCCGGAACCGGTCACCGTCTGGTAGCGCAGCGGCATCAACACCGTCAGGGAAATCGCCTGGAAGCTGGTGAAGAAAATCGTGCACCAGCACAGCACCGCACTGCGGTTGGCGAACAGGTGCATTGGCAACAGCGGTTCCCGTGCGCGGCGTTCGTGCCAGACAAACACGCTCAGCGCCACCAACGCACACGCCAGCAGGCCCAGCACCTGGTCGTCGCGCCAGTGATGGCCCTGGCCGATTTCGGTGATGCCCAGCAGCAAGGCGGTCAAGCCGATGATCATCAATACCGTGCCGAGGTAGTCGATGATCGGCTTGCGCTGCGGCACCGGCAGGCCCACCAGGGTGCGATGGGCCACGTACCAGGCACCGGCGCCCAGCGGCAGGTTGATCAGGAACACCCAGCGCCAGGACAGGTACTCGGTCATGTAGCCGCCCAATACCGGCCCGGCCACGCTGGCCACGGCGTACATGCTGCTGAAATAGCCCTGGTAGCGCCCGCGTTCGCGGGGCGGGATGATGTCGCCGATGATCGCCTGGCTCACCGAGATCATCCCGCCGGCGCCGATGCCCTGGAGAATCCGCGCCAGCACCAGTTGCTCCATGCTTTGCGCCATGCCGCAAAACAGCGAAGCCAGCGTGAACAGGCCCATGCCGATCAGCATCATCGGCCGTCGCCCATACAGGTCGCCGAGCTTGCCGTAGATCGGCACCGCCACCGTCATCGCCACCATGTAGCCGGAGATCACCCAGGCCAGCAGGTTTACATCGTGAAATTGCGCCGAGATGGCCGGCATGGACACGGCGACGATGGTCTGGTCCAGGGCGCCGAGGAAGATCGCCATCATCAAGGCGGCCAGCACACTGCGTACGGCGGGAACGGGTTGGGCGGGCTGATTCAGGTTGGTCACGGCAGAACCTTTCGAGCAGGGCCCACGGGTAAGGAAGGGCCCGCGGGAATGCTCGACATCTTACTCGATAGCAGGCTATTCGATAGCCTCGTAAGGAAGTCCGACGTAATTTTCTGCAATGGTTTTGCGACCCGCTTCCGAGTGGATGAAGTACTCAAGCTCGCTCTCGGCGATGCGCTGGCTGAAGCCGTCCGCTTGCGGGAATTGATGCAGCATCGAGGTCATCCACCAGGAGAACCGCTCGGCCTTCCACACGCGGCGCAGGCAAATGGCGGAGTATTTTTCCAGCAGGTCCACCCGCCCTTCGCGGTACATCTTGAGCAGGATCCGATACAGCGTGCTCACATCACTGGCCGCCAGGTTCAAGCCCTTGGCGCCGGTGGGTGGCACGATGTGCGCCGCATCGCCAAGCAGGAACAGGCGCCCGTACTGCATCGGTTCCACCACAAAGCTGCGCAGCGGCGCGATGCTTTTCTCGATCGATGGCCCCGTGACCAACTGTTGCGCCAGCTCGCCGGGCAGACGGTTTTTCAGCTCCGCCCAGAAGCGCTCATCCGACCACTCATCCAGGGGTTCTTCCACCGGCACTTGCAGGTAATACCGACTGCGCGTCGGCGAGCGCATGCTGCACAAGGCAAAGCCACGGGAGTGCTTGGCGTAGACCAGTTCGGGGTGCACGGGCGGCGTATCGGCCAGGATGCCCAGCCAGCCAAAGGGATAGACTCGCTCGAAAATCTCCAGCGATTCGGCAGGGATCGACTGGCGCGCCACACCGTGGAAGCCGTCGCAACCGGCGATGTAGTCGCACTCCAGTCGGTACACCTCGCCCTCGTGCTCGAAGGTCAGCCAGGGGCGATCCGTGTTGAGGTCGTGGGGCTGCACGTTGTGCGCTTCGTACAGGGTGCTGGCGCCAGCGGCTTCGCGGGCGGCCATCAGGTCACGGGTGACTTCGGTCTGGCCGTAGACCATTACCGACTGGCCACCGGTCAAGGTCTTGAGGTCGATGTGAGTGAGCCTGCCATTGAGCGCCAGTTCAAAGCCGTCATGCACCAGGCCTTCGGCGTCCATGCGCTGGCTCACGCCCGCCTCGCGCAACAGGTCGACCATGCCTTGTTCCAGCACCCCGGCACGGATGCGGCCTTTCACATAATCGGCGCGCTGGCGCTCAAGAATAAGGGTTTGGATACCGGCGTTGTGCAGCAGTTGGCCGAGCAGCAATCCCGAAGGACCGGCGCCAATAATGGCGACTTGGGTTTTCAGCGTTTTCATTATTTTTATGGCCCGCAAGCTTCACCGAACGGATCGGGTGAAAGAGTTGTCATTGATCTGGTTGCTGGCATTTTTCACTTGAGTGGCCGGCATGAGAAGGTGAAAACTGAGACAAAGCCTGCGCTTTTTGCCAATCGGGGCGATTACCGCACCACTATCCTGAGTATCGGATTGAAACCATGACCAAAACTGCCAGTTCCGCGATTCCGGTCTTCAAGCTATACGGGGAAAGCCAGCAATGGCCAACGCCGGATTTGTTGCACTGTGAAACCATCTCCCGGCGGAGTCGGGAATACCAGTGGGAAATCCAGCCCCACCGGCACGCGGATCTGTGCCAGTTGTTGTACGTCCACAAGGGCCAGGCGCAGCTGGAAATCGAAGGCCAGCGCACCACGCTCAACGAAGCCACGTTGCAGGTGCTGCCGCCGTTGTGTGTGCATGGCTTTCGTTTTTCCGAGGATGTCGAAGGCTACGTGGTGACGCTGGCCGCGCCGCTGGTGAGCCACCTGCAGGCGCAACTGGGGGCGACGGTCGACGGCTTGCAGGCCTTGGGCAATTACCCCGCCGGTAAAGACAGTGACTACCTCAACGCGCAGTTCGCGCGCTTGCAGGATGAATACGCCGATGAGCAACCGGCGCGGGACATGATGATGCACGCCCTGGTCAGCGTGCTCCTGGTGTGGATCAGCCGCCAGGCCATCCAGCGCCGCCACCCGCGTACGCCTCGGGGCCGTGAGTACTTTCGGCGCTTTACCCAGTTGGTCGAGCAGCATTACCGCGAACACCCGAAGATCGAAGACCTGGCCCACAAGCTGGGCATCTCGGTCTCACACCTCAACGGTACGTGTCGGGAATTGGGTGGGCAGCCTGCGCTGCAGATCATGCATGACCGCCAGTTGCTGGAAGCCAAGCGCCTGCTGACCTACACCAGCATGACCATCAACGAGATGTCGGAAGTGCTGGGGTTTTCCGACCCGACCAACTTCTCACGGCTGTTCCGCCGACGGGTCGGGTTCTCGCCCAAGGCCTTTCGCGAACAGCTCAAGGCCGACACCAGCCCCTCCCTGTAGGAGCCGGCTTGCCGGCGATAGCGGTGTGTCCTACACCGGGTCAGCGCAACGCGCTGAAGCTGCCGGTATGGGGAACGCATTGGTCCTGATGGCAGCTGATCGCAAAGCTCGGCGGCTGCATCCGCGTTTGCTCTACCCGGTAGGCGGCGGTGCCATACAGCGCAGTCGCCAGGGCGCACAGGATGAAAATCATCAGGTACTTTCTGATTTTTAGAGTCATGGCACAGACCTCAGCACAGGTATGAACAGTGCTGTCTAAAGCATAGGTCAGCCGGGGCGAGTTGCCATTATTGGACGCTATTCAACCGGTTTATGTCGCCCTAGAGGCCTACGTCCCACGCAGGCTCCTCCGGAAACCTCACCACCAGGAAATCCAGCAGGCTGCGCAGTGCCTGGGGCATGTGTTTGCGCGAGGCGTACACCGCGTAGATGTTCATCTGCTGCGGCTCGGCGTCGGGCAACAAGCGGATCAACTCGCCCCTGCGGATGTAATCCCCGGCCTGATAGCTCGGCAACCGTGACACCCCCGCCCCCGCCAAGGTCACCCGCAGCAACGTCGTGGCCTCGTTGGCGCTGATCGTGCCCTGCACCGCCACGGATACCGGCTCGCCATTCTCGGTGAAATGCCAGAGGCTTTTGCCAAAGTAGGAATGGGTCAGGCAATTGTGCCCTGCCAGGTCACGCACCTGCCGGGGTTGCGGGTGCTCCCGCAAGTAAGCGGGCGACGCGCAGATCACCGAACGACACAGGGTGAGTTTGCGGGCGATCAGGTTGGGGTCCAGTTCGAAACTGGTGCGGATAGCCAGGTCGATGCGTTCATCCACCAGGTTCACCGTGCGGTCGAGCATCTGCATGTCGATGCTCACCAGCGGGTAGCGCTTGACGTACTCAGCCACCGCATCGGCCAACTGCGCCTGGCCGAACGAGCTGCTGACACTCAAGCGCAACTGGCCGCGTGGGGCTTCATCAGGCTCGGTGACGGCGGCCTGCATGTCGTTGCACAACTCCAGCATCTGACGGCAGCGGGGCAGCATTTCACTGCCGGCCGTGGTGAGGCTCAGCTTGCGCGTGGTGCGGTGCATCAGGCGTGCGCCCACCCAGTCTTCCAGTTCGGCCAGGTAACGCGACACCACCGGCCGCGACAGGTCCAGATGGTCGGCCGCTGCCGATTGGCTGCCCAGGTCGACTACGCTGACAAACACTCGCATTGCTTGAAGACGGTCCATGATTTGCCCGGTTTTAGAAACAAACTATGTTCAAGCATGGCATTTTTTGTGACGTTTAGTGCAACTAAGCTCTGTGCATCATTTATCCCTCGCTGGAGCTGCACATGATCTCGACCTTCAAACGGTTGGCCACCGCGATGGCCGCCCTGGCCTTTGCCGCCCACGCCGCTGCCGCCGACCTGACGCTCGATGCCTACAACCCGGGCACCTCGGCGATGATGCCGGTGAGTTCGGTGCTGGTCAGTGGCGAGCACGACGTGATCCTGGTGAATGCGCAGTTCGGCAATGGCCAGGCGCAAGACCTGGTGCAGAAGATCCGCGCCAGCGGCAAGCACCTGACCACTATTTACGTCAGCGACGGCGACCCGGACTACTACTTCGGCCTAGACGTGCTGACCACCGCGTTCCCCGACGCCAAGGTGCTGGCGTCGCAGCCGGTGGTCGACCACATCAAGGCGACCGCCGAGCAAAAACTCGCGTTCTGGGGCCCGAAACTGGGGGCCGACAAACCCGCGAAGCTGGTCATCCCGCAGGTGCTGCAAGGCCACACCCTGACGCTTGAAGGCCAGGCGCTGGAAGTGGTCGGCCTGGACGGCCCGCAACCGGACCGCACCTTTGTGTGGATCCCGTCGATCAAGGCCGTAATCGGTGGCGTGGTGGTGTTTGAAAACACCCACGTGTGGATGGCCGACACCCAGACTGCCCAATCCCATGCCGACTGGTTGACCACCCTCAAGCGCATTGAAGCCTTGAAACCCCACACGGTGATTCCAGGTCACTACCTGGGCACGCCCACCGTGAAGTCCGTGGGGTTTACCGCCGATTACATCAAGGCGTTCGATATCGAGACCGCCAAGGCCAAGGACTCTGCCGCCCTGATCGCGGCCATGAAAAAGCGTTACCCGAACCTCGCCGACGAAGGCAGCCTGGAACTGGGCGCCAAAGTCGCCAAGGGCGAAATGAAGTGGTGAATGGTTTTAAACCCTAACGAACTGGAGAACGTCATGAGCAAGATTGCAATCATTGGTGCCACCGGCCGTGCTGGTAGCCAACTGCTGGAAGAAGCCCTGCGTCGCGGGCACAGCGTCACCGCCATTGCGCGTAACACCGACAAGATCGCCGTGCGCCCGGGCGTCACCGTGAAGCAAGTCGACGCGCTGGACGCCGCGGCCCTGCAACAGGCTGTCAGCGGCAGCGACGTGGTGATCAGCGCCGCGCACTTCGCCACCCTGCCCGCCAGCGCCGTAATCGGCCCGGTGAAAAAGGCTGGCGTGAAGCGCCTGCTGGTGGTGGGCGGTGCCGGTTCGCTGCTGCTGCCAGGCGGTGGCCGCGTGATCGACAGCCCGGGCTTCCCGGCCGAGTACAAGACCGAAGCCAGCGCGGGCGCTGAGTTTCTTGGCGTGCTGCGCCAGGAAAAGGAGCTGGACTGGACCTTCCTGTCGCCGTCGGCGGAGTTCGTCGAAACCGAGCGCACCGGCACCTTCCGCCTGGGCCAGGATGACCTGCTGGTGAGCAGCGAAGGCCGCAGCTGGATCAGCTTCGCCGACTACGCCATCGCCCTGATCGACGAAGTGGAAACGCCGAAGCATTCGCGCCAACGCTTTACTGTCGGCTACTGATCCAGCGCCCTCCCCTTGTAGGAGCCCGGCTTGCCGGCGATGGCGTCTTCAAGATCGCTAT
>NZ_JBWKPU010000031.1:0-31489 GCF_059418405.1 Pseudomonas sp. GW821-FHT09A09 | reverse complement strand
TACCCCCCCCCCCCCCCCTCCCCCCCCC
This sequence comes from Pseudomonas sp. GW821-FHT09A09, assembly GCF_059418405.1. NCBI lineage: Bacteria > Pseudomonadati > Pseudomonadota > Gammaproteobacteria > Pseudomonadales > Pseudomonadaceae > Pseudomonas > Pseudomonas sp. GW821-FHT09A09. Next base: position 31,461 of record NZ_JBWKPU010000031.1, on the reverse strand, counting down.
CCCCCCCCCCCCCCCCCCCCCCGGGCTCCTACAAGAGGGGTTTGGCGTTCATGACCAGCCAATTGACCCACCTCGATTAAACCTGTGGGAGCTGGCTTGCCTGCGATGGCGGTGTGTCAGTGATTGATGGGCTGGCTGAGCCACCGCTATCGCCGGCAAGCCGGCTCCTACAGTTGGCTATCGGCGTTACGACTGTTGTGCCTGGCTCACCAGCCAATTCATAAGCGCCTCCAGCCCGGGTGAAGGCTCACTCCCCGAGGGATACACCAGGTAGTACCCCATCCCCGTTGGCACTTGCAGCTCGAACGGCATTGCCAGCCGCCCCGCCTTCAAATCCTCACCGATCAACGCGCTGTCGCCGATCGCCACGCCCGAGCCTTGTGACGCCACCGTCATCGCCAAATCCAGTGTTTCGAAATGATGCCCCTGGGCCAGGTTGCTCAAATGGGTATTCGCTACCTTGAGCCACAGCGCCCAGTCCCGTTCATCCCGCGTGGGGTGCAGCAGTACCTGTTGCTGCAGGTCCGCCGGCGTGCGCAACCCGCCGAGCAAGGCCGGTGCGCAGACGGGCGTGAGTTGTTCGTCGAACAAGTGCCGCGCCTGGGCCGATTGCTCGGCGATGGGCGCGTAGATCACCGCCGCATCGAATTGCTCGCGGCGAAAGTCCACGGTGTAGGCCACGGTGGTGGTGAGTTCCACGGGCACGTCGGGGCGCTCGTGCTGCCACTGCATCAAGCGCGGCAGCAGCCAGCGCATCACACAAGTGGAGGCCTTGAGTTGCAGGGTCTCGCGGCGGCCGCCGATCTGCTCCACTGCTTCGCCGATCAAACCGAATACCTGCTGGGCCCGTAGCGACCATTCGCGGCCTTCCTCGGTCAGGCTCAAACCCCGCGCCTGGCGCCGGAACAAGGCGTAGCCCAAATGGCTTTCCAGCCCGGCAATCTGCCGGCTCACCGCGCCCTGGGTGATGTGCAGTTGCTCGGCCGCGCGGGTGAAATTGCAGCACTGGGCCGTGACCCAAAAAGTGTGCAGCGCGGGCAACGGTGGGAGGCGTTTCATAGGGGCGCAGCCATGACGTGAGGACATGGCTAGTATGACTTTTTATCGATTGTTGCCGCTACGGGCCAGCCGGTCCAATACCGCCTCGAATCCATAACAAGAGCGACATGTATGGCGACCTGCGGCGAAGTATTGGTCCACCTCCTGGAAGGCTACGGCGTGGACCAGGTGTTCGGCATCCCCGGCGTACACACCGTGGAGCTGTATCGCGGCCTGGCCCGCTCCAGCATCCGTCACGTCACCCCGCGCCACGAACAAGGCGCCGGCTTCATGGCCGACGGCTATGCGCGCACCAGCGGCAAGCCGGGTGTGTGCTTCATCATCACCGGCCCCGGCATGACCAACATCACCACGGCCATGGGCCAGGCCTATGCCGACTCGATCCCGATGCTGGTGATTTCCAGCGTGCAGTCACGCAGCCAATTGGGCGGCGGACGCGGCAAGCTGCATGAACTGCCGAACCAAAACGCGATGATGGCCGGAGTGGCCGCGTTCTCCCACACCTTGATGTCGGCGGCGGAACTGCCCGGTGTACTGGCCCGTGCATTTGCCCTGTTCCAGGCCGGTCGCCCGCGCCCGGTGCATATCGAAATCCCGCTGGATGTGCTGGTGGAAAACGCCGACGCCTTGCTCGGCAGCGAGCCGGTCAGCGTGGCCCGTGCCGGTGCGGCGCCGTCAGCGGTGAAGCAGATGGCTCAACTGCTGGCGGCCGCCAAGCGCCCGTTGATCCTGGCCGGTGGCGGCGCCATCGACGCCGCCCCGGAACTGACCCGCCTGGCCGAAACCCTCGGCGCCCCCGTGGCCCTGACCATCAACGCCAAGGGCATGCTGCCCGCCAGCCACCCGCTGTTGATTGGCTCCACGCAAACCCTGGTCGCCACCCGCGCACTGGTGGCCGACGCGGATGTGGTACTGGCCATCGGCACGGAACTGGCCGAAACCGACTACGACGTGACCTTCGCTGGAGGCTTCGAGATTCCCGGCGCCTTGCTGCGCGTCGACATCGATGCCGACCAGACCGTGCGCAACTACCCGCCGCAAGTGGCACTGGTGGCCGATGCACAGATCGCCGCCGAGGCCTTGCTGGCAGAACTGAGCAGCAAGCCCCTGCCTGTGCGCAACCAGGATTGGGGCGCGCAACGGGTCGCCCGCCTGTGGGCCGACCTGGCGCCCACCTGGGACGCCGCCACCCGCGCGCAAACCCTGTTCCTCACCACCGTCCTGGACGAACTGCCCGACGCCGTGCTGGTGGGCGACTCCACCCAGCCGGTATACAGCGGCAACCTCACACTCAACCTCGACCACCCGCGCCGCTGGTTCAACTCCTCCACCGGCTACGGCACGTTGGGCTACGCCTTGCCGGCCGCCATCGGCGCCTGGCTGGGGCGTGGCGACGGGCAGCCGGTGGTGTGCCTGATCGGCGACGGCGGCCTGCAATTCAGCCTGCCGGAACTGGCCAGCGCCGTGGAAGCGCGGGTGCCAGTCATCGTGCTGCTGTGGAATAACCAGGGCTACGAAGAGATCAAGAAGTACATGGTCAACCGCGCCATCGAGCCGGTCGGCGTGGACATCTACACACCGGACTTCATCGGCGTGGCCAAGGCACTGGGCTGCGCCGCCGAGCGTATCCAGGGCAGCGAACACTTACGCACAGCCTTGCGTGCCGCGGCCGATCGCCAGGGGCCGACGCTGATTGAAATCGACCAGGGACTTTGGATGAAGGAGGTAGCGGTATGAGCGCAGTGTTGAACGGTGTGTACATCGACGGTGTATGGCGTGCCGGCCATGACGTGCTGGAGGTGATCAACCCGGCCACCGAGGCGACGTTGGCCCAGGTCAGCGTGGGCGATGCCACAGCCGTAAAACTGGCGGTCGACGCGGCCAGCGCCGCGTTCGGTGACTGGTCCAAGAGTACCGGCCGTGACCGTGGCGCGCTGTTGCGCAAGGTCGCCCAGGGCGTGAGCGAGCGCCGCGAGCAGCTGATGCAGTTGCAGTCGAGCAACAACGGCAAGCCGCTGTTTGAAGCGGGTATAGATGTGGACGACGTGATCGCCACCTTCGAGTACTACGCCGGTGTGGCTGAAGAAATGGACGCCGGGCAAGACCGCCCGGTGGCGCTGCCCAACGATGACTTCAGCGCGCGTCTGCGCCGTGAGCCGTGTGGCGTGGTGGGGCTGATCGTGCCGTGGAATTTCCCGATGGTGACCACCGCCTGGAAGCTCGCCCCAGCCCTGGCGGCCGGCTGCTGCGTGGTGCTCAAACCCTCGGAAGTCACACCGCTGGCGGAGCTTGAACTGGCGCGGATCATTGCCGAAGCGGGCTTCCCGAGCGGTGTGTTCAATCTGGTCTGCGGCACCGGCCTGGCGGTGGGCGCGCCCCTGGCAGCGGACCGTCGCGTGGCGAAAATCTCCTTCACCGGCAGCAACGCAGTGGGCGTGCAAGTGATGCAATGCGCCGCCGAAACCATCAAGGGCGTGAGCCTGGAACTGGGCGGCAAATCCTCGTTGCTGGTGCTGGCCGACGCCGACCTCGACCTGGCGGTGGAACTGGCGTGCGGCGGTGGTTTTTTCAACGCCGGGCAAATCTGCTCGGCCACCAGCCGCGTGTTGGTGGCTGACAGCCTGGCGGATGAATTCCTGCAACGCTTGCAGGCACGGGCTGAAGGCATTCGCGTGGCCGACCCGTTTGCCGACGACGTGGAAATGGGCGCGCTGATCAACCATGCGCAATACCAGCGGGTGCTGGGGCATATCAAGCGTGGCATTGAAGATGGCGCGCGGTTGCTGTGCGGTGGTGAACGGCCGGCCGATCTGGCCAAGGGCTTCTTCATTCGGCCGACGGTGTTTACCGACGTGCCACTGGACAGCGCGTTATGGAACGAGGAAATCTTTGGCCCGGTGCTGTGTGTACGCCGCTTCGCCACCGAAGAAGAAGCCATCGCCCTGGCCAACGACAGCGACTTCGGCCTGGTGGCCAGTGTGGTCAGCCGCAACCCTGAAGCCACCGAGCGCGTCGCCAATGCGTTGCAGGCCGGGCTGGTGTGGATCAACGCGCCGCAAGTGATCTTCCCGCAGACGGCGTGGGGCGGTTACAAGCAGAGCAGCATCGGCCGCGAGCTGGGGCCGTGGGGGTTGGCGGCATTCCAGGAAATCAAGCACGTGATTAAATCCATCTAACAACACACATCCCATGTGGGAGCTGGCTTGCCTGCGATAGCGGTGTGTCAATCAACGCTGCATCAACTGACAGATCGCCATCGCAGGCAAGCCAGCTCCCACAAAAAACCAGTTCCCACAGAGGATTGATGCTGTGTCAGTCAGCCTGTCTGCAATTTTTAGATAGCCCCTGCGACTTTCTCATTTGCCCCCCCCCCGTGCCCATGGCCTGATTCGCCCTTGTTCACTCAAGGCTTGCTCATGGAAAACGTTCACGCAAAACCCACCACCGCCCTGTGGCTGATGATCAGCGTTGTGCTGGTCGCCCTTAACCTGCGCCCGTCGATGGCCGCCGTCGGCCCGCTGTTGTCGTCGATTCGTGGCGAGGTGCCGCTGAGTTTCAGCAGCGCCGCCCTGCTCACCATGCTGCCGGTCATGGCCATGGGCCTGGCGATGTTTTTTGGCATGGGCCTGGCCAAGCGCTTTGATGAACACCGCAGCATCGTGGTGTCGCTGGTGGTGATTGGCGTGGCCACGCTGTCGCGGCTGTTCCTCGATTCAGCGCTGGAGTTGATCGTCAGCGCCATCGCCGCCGGGGTGGGTATCGCGATGATCCAGGCGGTGATGCCGGCGCTGATCAAGTCACGGTTCAGCGACAACGTTTCGCTGTTCATGGGCCTGTACGTCACCGCGATCATGGGGGGCGCGGCGCTGGCAGCGTCGTTTGCACCGTTCGTGCAAGTGCAGAGTGGCAGTTGGCGCATCGGCCTGGCGATCTGGGCGGTGCTGGCGGTGTTGGCCCTGGTGTTCTGGTACGCACAGCGCGTGGTATTGCCGCCGCTGCCCCAGGCCGGGGCCGGGCCTCAGGAATCGTTTTTCGGCAATGGCCGCGCATGGTTGCTGGCGATCTTTTTTGGCTTGGGCACGGCGTCCTACACCTGCGTGCTGGCCTGGCTGGCGCCGTACTACGTGGAGCAAGGCTGGAGCGAACAGAACGCCGGCTTGCTGCTGGGTTTTCTGACGGCCATGGAAGTGGTGTCCGGCCTGGTCACGCCGGCCATCGCTAACCGTCGCCAGGATAAACGCGGTGTGGTCGCGGTGTTGTTGGTGCTGATCATCCTCGGGTTCTGCGGCCTCATTCTCAGCCCGCAACACCTGAGCCTGCTGTGGCCGTGCCTGCTGGGGCTGGGCATCGGCGGGCTGTTTCCGATGAGCCTGATCCTGTCCCTGGACCACCTGGACAACCCGCGCCGCGCCGGTGGCCTCACCGCGTTTGTACAAGGTATCGGCTACCTGATTGCTGGCCTGTCGCCACTTATCGCCGGAATGATCCGCGACCAATTGGGCAGTTTCGAATGGGCCTGGTGGTCGCTGACGGCGGTGGTGGTGGTGATGCTGCTGATCGTCACACGCTTCAATCCGCAGCATTACGCTCGGCATATTCGCTGACGTCGTGTTGCAAACATTATTTGTCCCACACCAAACATAGAAACGCCCTACAGAGCTTTCTATTGGTACGAGCGTTCCGTTAAGCTTTTGCCCTTGTCGCGCGCTGCCACAGTGCCAAGGCTTACCGGATGGAATGGATGCTAAACAGTAATTTGCTCAGAAAGCTCGATATGCAGGACTTGATGGTGTTCATCGCCGTCTACGACCAGAGCAGCGTTACCGAAGTGTCCGAAACGCTGTTCGTCAGCCAGTCCACCGTGAGCTACAGCTTGAAGAAACTGCGCACCAGTTTCGAGGACGAGCTGTTTATCAACACGCGGGCGGGCATGCGGCCGACGTACAAGGCCACCACCATGTATGGCCATGTGCAGAAGATCCTCGAAAGCATCAACCTCTGCCACGCCGGGGGCCAGGCCTTCGACCCGACGCAAAAAGCCGTGACTTTCAACGTGTGCGCCCCGGAATACTTCGAGCAATTGATCCTGCCGCGCCTGCTGAAAAACTTCGACCGCGCCGACCTGCCGGTGATCGTCAATGTGCAAAAGCTGGAAAGCGACATCCCCGCCGACGACCTGCGCGAAGGCCGCCTCGACCTGGTGATCTGTTTCGGCCCGCACTTTCACCGCGCCCACAAAGACTTCAAGACCCAGATGCTGCTCGAAGATGATTTGGTGTGTGTGTTCGACCAACGCTCGGCGCCCCGGGAGCCGGCGTTCAGCCTGCAATCCTTTGTGGAGCGCCGCCACGTGTTCCCGACGCCCTGGACCTCCAACACCAACATGATCGACGGCTGGCTCGCGCGCCAGGCCCACAAGCGCCAAGTGGTGGCGCGGGCCAACAGCTACGGCGCGGCACTGAAGATGATTACCGGCACCGACTTCGTCGTCACCCTGCCCCGCCGCGTGCAAAAGTTATTGGCGCCACCGCCCGTGTTCGGCCATTGCGAAGCACCCAACGGCTTACCAGGGTTCACCCTGGACATGCAGTGGAACGAAACCAGTGAACAGGACAGCGCCAATACCTGGTTTCGCGAGCAAGTCGTAAAAGTCTGCGCGGAACAGGGGTTGTTGTAACCCTTAACCGATGGCGACTTTGCTGTAGGAATCGCGATCGATGTCCAGCAGCTCGACACTCAGTTGCAGCTGTACGCCTTCGGGCCAATCGCCCAGGTCTTGCAGCGCCGCCAACAGGCTTTCGGAGAGCTGTTTCTTGACCTGTGGCGAGCGCCCGCTGAGCAGCGACAGCTTCACCGCGATAAAGCCACGGGAACTCAGGGAGGTGCCGACCTGGAAGCTCTCGACCTTCACGGCGCGGCTCTTGATATCGAACTCGGAACCGAACTGCCCGGATGCCATCAACACATTGTTGAGCCGCAACAGGGTTTTCTCAACGGCCAGGTCTGGCAGGTTGGCGGTGTATTCCAGGTGCAGGTGCGGCATGAAAAGCTCCGAGTACGTGTAGGAAAAGAGTCATACATATAACACGCGGCCGAAATGAATCGGGCTGTTTTGTCGGTGAAACTTCGGTCAGGCGCCCGCGCGAGCGGTCCCGCCTGGAGGGGTTGCCTCAGGATTTGGCGGCCAGCACCGGCAGCAGGTCGCGCTCGCTCATGAACGCTTCCAGCCGCGAGCGCATCCAGCGTTCCGCCGGGTCGGTGTCCACGTGGCTGAGCCAGACCATCGACAGGTCCAGGGTCGGGGTTTCAAACGGAAACGGCTCGCAAAACAGGTTGCCGCTCGCGGCCATGGCCTGGGCGGTGTAGTCGGGCAGGCTGGCGATCATGTCAGTGCCGGCGAGCAAGGCCGGCAGCGCGCTGTACTGCGGCACCGACAGCACCACGTGGCGCTTGCGGCCGATCTCGGCCAGCCATTCATCGGCAAACCCGGACACGTTGGCGGTGTGGGACACCAGCACATGGGGGCGTGCGCAATATTCGTCGAGGGTCAGCGGGGTGTCTGAAGCGTCGGCGCGCAGCAGGCTGGGGCGGATATGCCGCAGCAACTTGCGCTTGGCATTGGCCGGCAGGCCACGCGTTTGGGTGATGCCGACGGTGATGTCGCCCGAGGCCAGCAAGTCCGGGATTCGCCAGTAGTCGACGTGCTGCACCACAAACACCACCAGCGGTGCTTCCTGGCGCAAGGCCCGCAGCAACGGCGGCAGCAGGCCGAACTCGACGTCGTCGGACAGGCCGATGCGGAACGTCATGGTGCTTTGGGTGGGGTCGAAATCGTGGGTCAGGCTCAAGGCCGACGAGAGGGAGTCCAGGGCCGGCGACAGGTGCTGGATGATCTCTTCGGCACGCGCGGTGGGTTCCATGCGATGGCCGACGCGAATGAACAGCGGGTCGTTGAACAGCGTACGCAGGCGGTTGAGGGCCGAACTGATGGTGGGTTGGCCGAGAAACAGCTTCTCGGCCACGCGTGTCACATTGCGCTCCAGCATCAGTGCTTCGAAGACCACCATCAGGTTGATGTCGGCCTTGCGTAGTTCGTTGCGATTCATCGGCGCCTGCCCCTTTCCCCAAGACAAGCCGCAGTTTAGAAAGCCCGGGGGCCTGCGTCTATGTGCGCACTGTTCATCCGCAGGCTTTGGGACTATAAATCAGCTTTCCAGGGTCGCAGGAACACCACCGTGCTGGTCATTTTCGCCTTGAGTGCCCTCGTCAGCGGGGTGTTGCTCTGGGCCATCAAGTTCATCGAGAACCCCACCGCCAGGACACTGCTGCGCGTATTTGTCGGCTTGTGCCTGGCGGCCATCGTGGCTTACCTGGTGCTGGCTTCCGGGTTCCCCACTTCATTGCTGGTGTGAGTCGCCTCCTGCCCCTGGCGCAGGCGCAATGCCGCCAGCGCCGCCACCACCAACACCAGCGCAATCACCTTCAAGCCGTTCATCGCGTTGCCGGTGCTCATTTCAATCGCGCCCATCACCGACGGCCCGACAAACCCGCCCAACAGCCCGCAGGCGTTGACGAACCCCAGGCCGCCCGCCAACGCGACGCCCTTGAGGCGTGACGCCGGGTACAGAAACACGATCGACTGCACCACAAAGAACATCACCGCCGACAGGCAAAAGCCCAGCAGGCTGAACACCGGCCCCGACACCGACGCAATGCCCAGCCCCAGCGCCATGGTCAGCAACCCGGTCACCAGCAGCCGCCGGCAACGACCGGGCGTCGTGGCAAAGCGCGGAATCAGCACGGCGCCCAGTGCCGCCGCAATCCACGGCAGCGACGTCAGCAGGCCGACGCTCATGGTGCTCAGTTCCCCGTATTTGCTGATGATGCTCGGCAGGAAAAAGATCACGGTGTAGATGGTGATCTGATGGCAAAAATACACAAAGATCGCCAACAGGATCTGTGGGGTCAGCCAGTTCTTCAGCGAGTGCCCGCCCTCGCCTGCGCCCTCTTCGGTTTCCTGGGCAATGCGTTGCTCGATGCCCCGCGCTTCTTCGGCCGACAGCCACGGCGCCTTGCTCGGGCGATCCGGCAACTTGCACCACACCACCCAGGCAAACGCCACGGCCGGCAGGCCTTCGAGCAGGAACATCCACTGCCAGCCATGCCAGCCGAGCAGGCCGTCCATGCGCATCAAGGCCGCGCCCACCGGGCCGCCGATGATGTTGGCAAAGCACACGCCCAACAGGAAATAACCGGTGGCCCGCGCCCGTTGTTCACGGTTGAACCAGTACGTCAGGTAGAGCATGACGCCCGGAAACAGACCGGCCTCGGCGATGCCCAGCAACAGGCGCAGCACGTAGAACGAGGTCTCGCCCTGCACAAAGGCCATGGCCGCCGAGATCAAGCCCCAGGTCACCATGATGCGGGCGATCCAGAACCGCGCGCCGACCTTGTGCATGATCAGGTTGCTGGGGATTTCCGACAGCGCGTAGGTGAGGAAAAACAGCCCCGCACCCAGCCCGTACGCTGCAGCGGAAATGCCCAGGTCGACGTCCAGGTGATGCTTGGCCAGGGCGATGTTGGTGCGGTCCAGAAAGCTCAAGATGTAGGCGATGATCAGCAAGGGCATCAGCTTGGCGAACATCAGTTTATTCAGCGCCTGCGGTTCGCGGGCCCGGGTGGCGGTTGTCATCGGCAGTTCCTCTTGGCGCCCCGCCAGCCGGGCTGGGGAGCGCATCAGTGTTGTTCTAGGGTTGGAGTTGCACAGCCATGGCGTGCGGGCGGTGGGAAAACAGTTGCAGCAGCGCGCCGCCGAGGGCGCAGCCGGCCATCACGAAGAAGCACACGGTGTAGCCGTGCAGCGTGGTCCAGCCGCCGCCCATGGCGATCAGGCTGCCCATCAGCACCGGCGCCAGGCCGCCGCCAATGAACATCGCGGTGGTGATGATGCCGTTGGCCGTGGAGGTCGCCGACGGCTCGGCCGAGTCGCAGGCCACCGCGTAGTAGATCGGCCACACCGCATTGGCCACCAGTCCGAACAGCAGTTGCACGACGATGATCAGCGTCAGGGTGTTGGCGAAGTAGAACGCGCCGACACTCGCCGCCATCCACAGCCCGCAGATGATCAGGGTGGTACGCCGGCCAATGATGTCCGACAGCGACGGCCACACCAGTTGCCCGAGGATGCCGGTGAGGGTGAACACCACGCTCATCCCCGCCGACTCCGCCAGCGACAGCCCGGCGATGTTGTAGAGGTAAGCCGGCAGCACGATGTTGACGCCCATGTACACCACTTGGGTGAGCATCGTATTGCCGGCCGTGAGGGCGATATTGCGGTTGCGCAAGGTGGCGACAAAGGTGCGCCAGGCTTCGCCCTTTACCGCGCTGGGCGGTGCGTTGTCAGGCGGGGTCATGCCTTTGGCGGCGATGTCGACGTACAGCGCGGTGATGCGCTCGGCCGTGGAGTAGCGCGCCCAGAAGATCATCAGCGGCAGCGCCACCACGAAGGCGAAGAAGAACACGTAGCGCCAGTTGTCTTCGCCGAACACGGTGATGACAAAGCTGGCAACGATGCCACTGAGCATCGCCCCGATCGGATAACCGGTGTGATGTGCGCCCAAGGCAAAACCGCGACGCTCCACCGGCCACCATTCGGCGGTGTTGCTCACGCCCACTGGTTCGCCCCAGCCGGCGCCGAGGTTGACGCCGACGCGCAGGGCAATGAAGGTCGCCAGGTTGCCACTCAGCGCCTTGAAGCCCGACAGAAACGAAATTGCGGTGTAGCCCAGCACCAGCGGCACCTGGAAGCGCGCACGTTTCCAGCCGCCACCGTAACGGTCGCTCCACATGGAGCCCGGGATATCCAGCAACGCCAGGGCCAGCATGACCACCGTGGCCACGGTGCCCCACTGGTCGGCGGACAAATCGAAGTGCTTGGAGATGGTCGGCCCCAGGCGCAACACGATCTCACGGTCGTAGGCGTTGAGGATCCAGATCATCCAACAGACCAGCAGCGACACCCAGGAATGCCGGTGAATGCTGCGCAGCGACGCTTTTTTGATAGTTGCCATGGGCCTCTCCAGGCGCGCGAGGGCGCGCACTGACACAAGGTTGCGAAGGAATTTGCCTTGTCACACACACGCGCTAGCTGGCGAAACGTCGCTCGGCTATTCCTTGCACGCCCAACCCGGTAATGGCGAACAGCGCTCCGCGCTGCTGGCCGTCTGCCGGGAAACGCGGCAGCGGCGGCTTGGCCATGGAGGTCACAAACAGGGTGTCCAGGTTCGGCCCGCCAAAGGTCAGGCTGGTGACCTTCTTCACCGGCATCTGGAGGATGCGGTCGACATGCCCGTCGGGGGTGTAGCGCACCAGTTTTCCGGCGTAGACCAACGCCTGCCACAGGCACCCTTCGGCGTCGACGGTGCAGCCATCGGCGGCGCCACCGCCCGAGGTGTCGACCTTGGCGAAGGTGCGGCGGTTGCTCACGCCTCCGCTGGCCAGGTCATAGTCATAGGCCCAGATCTCGCCGGACCAGGTGTCGCAGAAGTAGAAGGTTTCGCCCGACGGGCTCCAGCACGGGCCATTGGACACGATGATGCCTTCGTCCAGGGTGTGTAGGCTCAGGTCGGCGTCCAGGCGGTAGAGCTTGGCACTGGCGCTGTCTTCGAGGGTGTCCATGGAGCCGAAGACAAAGCGGCCCTGGCGGTCGACCTTGCCGTCGTTGAGGCGGTTGTTCGGCAGGTGCGGTTCCGGGTCGATGACCGGGTTGAGTTCACCGCTCTTGAGGTCGAGGGTGTGCACGCCGTTTTGCAGGGCGACGATGGCCGACTCACCGTTGAGGCGCAGGGCCATGGAGCCGATTTTCTGGCCCACGTCCCAGGCGCGCAGTTCACGGCCGTCATCAGTACAGCGCAGGACCCGGCCGTCGGCGCTGTCGATCCAGTACAGCCGTTGTTGTTCGACGTCCCACACCGGGCCTTCGCCCAGGGTGGTCTTGACGTCGACGAGCACTTCGATACGCATGGTGATCCCCTTATTGTTGTTGTGCGGGATGCAGGCCGCGTTTCATCGCGGCCTCGTTGTTTGCAGCGTCAGCCTTAGAAATTGACTTGGTCGCGCCCCTTGAGCCCGAGAATTTCCCGCGCCTCATCCGGCGTGGCCACGCGATGACCGAGGGCTTCGATCACGGTGCGGATGCGCCGTACCTGGTCGGCGTTGGAGGCCGCCAGCTTGCCCGGCCCGTCCCACAGCGAATCCTCCAGGCCGACCCGGGCGTTGCTGCCCATGGACAGGCCCATGGTCGCCAGCGGAATTTGCCCACGCCCGGCACCGAGGATCGACCACACGTAGTCGTCACCAAACAGGCGGTCGGCGGTGCGCCGCATGTGCGCCAGGTCTTCCGGGTGCCCACCGATGCCACCGCGCAGGCCGAACACCGACTGGATGAACAGCGGCGGCTTGAGCAGGCCGCGCTCCAGGAAATGCGCAGCGGTGTAGAGGTGGCCGATGTCGTAGCACTCGATCTCGAAACGGGTGCGGTTCTCGGCGCAGGAATTGAGGATATGGGTGATGTCGCGGAACGTGTTGCGGAAGATCCGGTCGTCACTGTCTTCGAGGTACGGGCGCTCCCAATCGTGCTTGAAGTCAGTGAAGCGGTTGAGCATTTCGTACAGGCCGAAGTTCATCGAGCCCATGTTCAGCGAGGCCAGTTCCGGCTTGAACTGCATCACCGGTTGCAGGCGTTCTTCCACACCCATGGTGGGTGCGCCGCCGGTGGTGATGTTGATCACCACGTCGCTGGCAGCCTTGATCTGCGGCAGGAATTCGGCGAACAGCGCCGGGTCCTGGCTGGGGCAGCCGTCGTTGGGGTCACGGGCATGCAAGTGGACAATCGCGGCGCCGGCTTCGGCGGCACCGATGGCGGCGTCGGCAATTTCCTGCGCGGTGATCGGCAAGTGCGGTGACATCGACGGCGTATGAATCGCACCGGTAACGGCGCAGGTGATGATGACAGGACGATTTTTGGACATGACGAATCTCCGACTTTTATTCTTATGAAAAAAATCCTGGGTGCAGCGCGATGTGGTCTTCCGTGGCTTACAGGTACTCGACGTTCCCGTCGACGCTGATCGCCTGGCCGGTCACGTTGCGTGCGGCGGGCGAACAGAGGAACAACGCCATGGCCGCGACGTCTTCAGCGGTGACCATGCGCTTGAGCGAGATCTTGTTGAGGTATTCCTGGCGCATCTGGGCTTCGGGCACGCCGACCTGTTCGGCACGGGCGCGGATCACGCCGTCCATGCGCGGGCCTTCGACGATGCCGGGCAGCAAGGCGTTGACGCGGATATCGCTCTCGCCCAACTCCGAGGCAAGGGATTTCATCAGGCCGACGATGGCCCATTTGGTCGCCGCGTACGGCGTGCGCCACGCGTAGCCCAAGCGCCCCGCCACCGAGGCGATGTGCAGCAAGTGGCCGTGGGACGATTCCTTGAGCATCGGCACCGCGTGGTGGGCAAAGCGGTATTGCGCCGTAAGGTTGATGTTGATGGTGGCTTGCCAGTCGGCGTCGCTGATCGCGTCGATCCCGCCAGTAGGCCCGGCGATCCCGGCGTTGTTCACCAGCACATCGAGGCCGCCGAACTGTTCGTGCTGCACCTTGAACACCGCCTCGATCTGCGCGGCATCGCTGACGTCGGCGCGGGTGGCGACGGTGCCCGGGTGCTTGTCGCGAAACGCGGCCAGGGCCGACTCGCTCACGTCACACACATGCACCTTGGCACCCGCTTCCAGGTACGCCGCCGCCAGCACTTCACCGATGCCGGCAGCCCCGCCGGAAATCAACACACGTAACCCGGGATAGGGCTGCAACCGTTGTAGGACACTCATGCACGTTTACCTCCTGAAGCAGACGACCGCGTACGGTCGTTCTTGACGAGCAGGCGCGCCAGGGAATCGGCGGCCTGCATGATGTCATCGGTCACCGCAGCACGGGCGCCGGCGCCATCGCGGGCAGCCAGGGCTTCGACGATGCGCGTGTGCGCTTCCATCGAGCGTTGCAAGTGAGCTTTATCGGGGGCGACCAGGGCAAAACACGGGCCCATGTGCAGCCAGAAGTTTTCCACGGCAGCCATGGTCAACTCGGCCTGGGCCACGGCGTAGATGCGCCGGTGAAACGCGAAGTTGGTCCACAGGTAGCGCGACACGTCGACTTCGTCGGCGGCGTGCTGCATCTGCTGGCAGAGGTCGGTGATTTCATCGAGGTCGGCCTTTTGCAAGCGCAGCACGGCCTTTTCGGCGAGCAAACCTTCGAGGGCAACCCGGGTGTCACGGATTTCGCGCAGGCGTTCGACGGTCATCAGTCGTACACGCAGACGGGAAGTTTCGGTGACTTCAAAGGCGTTTTCGGCGCTGAGGCGCTGCAGGGCTTCGCGCACCGGCATGGGGCTGGAACCGAGGGCTTCGGCGAGGCCGCGGATGGTGAGTTTCTGGCCAGGCTGGAAGCGACCACTCATCAACGCTTCGCGGATCTGGCGGTAGACCTGGTCTTGCAGGGTATCGCGGGACACCTGGCGCAAGGTGGGCAGGAGGAGCGGACCATCAGTCATGAGTCAAACCTGTGTTGTCGTTCTTATGGCCTCAATATGTGATCACAAATCAAATATGTCAAATAGTTTCCCGATTCGATTTCTGCTCGATTGACGGACGGATACCCGCTGACTCTAATGACTCATCAACCATGCAAGGAGCGCTCAACTGTGAAATTCGCCTACACCATCATCTACGTGCCGGACGTTGCGGCCTCGTTGGAATTTTTCGAAAAAGCCTTCGGGTTCAGTCGCCGTTTCCTGCATGAATCAGGCACGTATGGGGAGCTGGAAACGGGGGCTACGACCCTGTCGTTTGCTGCCCATGAATTGGGCGAAATGAACTTCGAAGGCGGGCATGTACAGGCGCACGCTTCGCGCCAGCCGTTGGGGATGGAGGTCGGGTTTGTGACTGAGGATGTGTTTGCCGCGCATGCCAAAGCGCTTGCGCAGGGCGCCGTAGAGCTGTCGGCGCCGACGACTAAACCTTGGGGGCAGGTGGTGTCGTATGTGCGTTGCCCGGATGGGGCGCTGGTGGAGCTGTGTACGCCGATCCTGGCGTAAACACACCTTTCATGTGGGAGCTGGCTTGCCTGCGATGGCGACTTTATAGCCAGCACATCATTGCCTGACACGCCGTCATCGCAGGCAAGCCAGCTCCCACATGTTGGTCCTCAGTGTTTGGGCAATCAGGGTTTAAGCGGAAACTCCTGGTCGCGCTCCGACAGCTCTGTGCCGTCGTCCGGATGCTTCCAGGTCTGGGGTTTTTCCTCTTCATGACGCCGGGGTTGTTCACGCTCCGGCTCATCCTTGCGCTTGCGTTCGTCAGCCATTGTCACCTCCCATCCGTAAGATTTGGTCACACCTTTGAGCATAGAACAGGGCCATCATTTTGGACGGCTTTGGCGATTGATAGCCTGTGCGCATCAATACATCCAAATAACTCACTTATCATTTCTAAATGTGTCAGCCACTATCCGCGGTCTTAAGCGAAACAAGCACTTTAAAAAGAACGCTGGAGACACAAAACCATGACTAGCCCTTCCCGGCCCGACTCTGCCCGCTCGAAAGTTGGTGCGGTTTTCCGCGTTACTTCCGGCAACTTCCTCGAACAGTTCGACTTCTTTCTGTTCGGTTTCTACGCCACCTACATCGCCGCTGCGTTCTTCCCCGCTGCCAATGAGTTTGCGTCATTAATGATGACCTTCGCCGTGTTCGGTGCAGGCTTCCTGATGCGACCCCTGGGCGCGATTGTCCTGGGTGCCTATATCGATGACGTGGGGCGCCGCAAAGGCCTGATCGTCACCCTGTCCATCATGGCCAGCGGCACCTTGCTGATCGTCCTGGTTCCTGGCTATCACAGCATTGGCTTGTGGGCCCCGGCGCTGGTATTGCTCGGCCGTCTGTTGCAAGGCTTCTCGGCCGGCGCGGAGCTGGGCGGCGTGTCGGTGTACCTGGCGGAAATGGCCACCCCGGGCCGCAAGGGTTTCTACACCAGCTGGCAATCGGGCAGCCAACAGATCTCTATCGTGGTCGCCGCCGCACTGGGCTATGGCCTGAACGTGTGGATGGAACCAGCCGTCGTTGCCGATTGGGGCTGGCGCATTCCGTTCGCCATCGGCTGCGTGATCATTCCGTTCATCTTCATCCTGCGTCGCAACCTGCAAGAGACTGAAGAGTTCGCCAACCGCAAGCACCGCCCGACCATGCGCGAAGTGTTGGCCACCCTGGCGAAGAACTGGACCGTGGTCATCGGCGGCATGCTGATGGTGGCCATGACCACCACCGCGTTCTACCTGATCACCGTGTACGCACCGACCTTCGGCAAGACCGTGCTGCAACTGAGCACCTCCGATGCGCTGCTGGTGACCTTGCTGGTGGCCGTGTCGAACTTTGTCTGGCTGCCTATCGGCGGCACCCTGAGCGACCGTTTTGGCCGCAAGCCGGTGCTGCTCGCCATGACCGCCCTGACCGTGATCACCGCCTACCCGGCGCTGTCGTTCGTGGTCAACGCGCCGAGCTTCGCCCACATGCTGGAAACCCTGCTGTGGTTCTCCTTCCTGTACGGCATGTACAACGGCGCCATGATCCCGGCCCTGACCGAAATCATGCCGGTTGAAGTGCGCGTAGCCGGCTTCTCCCTGGCCTACAGCCTGGCGACCGCAATCTTCGGCGGCTTCACCCCGGCGATCTCCACCTGGTTCATCCACATCACCGAAGACAAAGCCTCGCCGGCTTACTGGATGATGTTCGCCGCAGCATGCGCGCTGTGCTCGACCCTCGCGCTGTACCGCCGCGCCAACAGCCGTGGCCAGGTGATGCAGGAGGCGGTGTAATGCGCCCGCTGCTCAAGACCCTGACAGCCCTGGCCCTCGGCGCCTTCGCGCTGACGGCCCAGGCCGAACAGCTTAAGGTGATGACCTCGGGTGGCTTCACCGCCGCCTACAAATTGCTCGGCCCGCAGTATGCCCAGCAAAGCGGCGACACCCTGGACACCATTCTCGGCCCATCGATGGGCAAGGCGCCGGAAGCGATTCCCAACCGCCTGGCCCGTGGCGAACACGCCGACGTGGTGATCATGGTCGGCTACGCCCTGGATGAGTTGATCAAACAAGGCAAGGTCGACAAGGCCTCCCGCGTTGAACTGGCAGACTCGCGCATCGGTGTGGTGGTGAAGGCCGGCGCGGCCAAGCCGGCGATCGGCACCGACGCCGAGCTCAAGGCCGTGCTGAGCCAGGCCAAGTCCGTGGCGTATTCGGACAGCGCCAGCGGTGTGTATGTGGAAAAGGAGCTGTTCAAGAAGCTCGGCATGCCGGCCAAGGGCACCATGATCGAACGCCTCCCGGTGGCCGAACAGGTTGCCAAGGGTGACTACGAGGTGGGCTTGCAGCAGGTGGCGGAATTGTTGCCGGTGCCGGGCGTGACCTACGTCGGCAAGATCCCGGAAGACGTGCAATCGGTGACGCGCTTTGCGGCGGGTATTCCGGTCAACGCTGAACACCCGACCCAGGCCAAGGCGCTGCTGCAGTTCCTGGCGTCGCCCCAGGCGCAACCGGTGGTGCAATCCACCGGCCTGGACTCGGTGTCACACTGACCGAAACGGCATCTCGCGCACCAACCGCTCCAACTCCAGCGCCGCTGGCGGCAATGTCCGCCCGCGGCGTTTTATCAAGCCCACATTGCGCATCACCTGGGGTTCTACCAGCGGCACGCTGACCAGAATCGGGTGGGTGCCGGCCGGCATCGCAATCGACGGCACCATCGCCACACCCAACCCCGCCTCCACCAGCCCGATCATCGTGGTCACGTGGTGCGTCTCGCAGATACTCGGTTTTTTCACCCGCACGCCGCGCAAGGCCTGATCCAGCAGGAAACGGTTGCCGGAGGTTTTGTCGACGGTGATGTAATCGTGCTCATAGGCTTCGGCCCAGGTCACGCTGTCGCGTTCGGCCAGCGGGTGATCGCGGCGACAGGCCAGCACGTAGCGTTCCTGCAGCAGCAATTCGAACTCCACTTCATCGGCTAGGCTGCCGCTGAAACTCACGCCGAAATCCGCCTCGCCGCTCTCTACCGCATTGCACACTTCGCCAGCACTGGCATCCAGCACCCGCAGGCGAATCTTCGGATAGAGCTTGTGGAATTCGGAGATCACGTGAGGCATGAAGTAGTAGGCGGTCGACGGTACACACGCGATGGTGACGTTACCCATCCGCGTGGAGGCGACGTTGCTGATGCCCATCAAGGCCACGTCGAGGTCATCGAGCATGCGTTCCACCTGGGGCAGGAAGGCACGGCCGACCATGGTCAGGCTGACCCGGCGTGTGGTGCGCTCGAACAACTTCACGTCGAGGGCCGACTCCAGCTTCTCGATACGCCGGCTCAGCGCCGGCTGCGAGATGCGGATGGCCTCGGCGGCGCCACGGAAACTGCCCTTGTCTACCACGGCGCGGAAGGCTTGGAGGTCGTTGAGGTCGAAGTTGATGATCACGAGGAAGGGCCAGTGAGGTCGATTTGGGGGACATTATCGTATGAATGCGTCAGCGTCAGGCCCACGCGCATTTAAAAAATCGGGTCACCTGCGTAGTCTCGTGCCGAATCCTTTCGACAGAGTGATCAATGACCAGCGCCTCCCATAACAAAAAAAACGCGCGTCTGTGGCGACTCGGTGCCGCCCTCGTGGGCATCCCTTGTATGGCAGCCCTCGGTTTTTTCGCCTGGCAAAGCTTCTACCCCGTGAGCGCGGCGGCGGGCTGGAGTGTCCAGGTGGTCTACCGCGACGTGGAGAAAGCGGCCTCGCTGATGCCGTTGCCGGACGGCTCGCTGATGGTCAGCCAGGAACTCGCCAAGGGCCAGGGCAGCATAGTGCGCATCCACCCGGACGGCGCACGGGAAGTGGTGGTGGCCAACCTTTCCAAACCCGATGGCATGTTCGCGACCCGTGGCGGCTGGGTGTTCAGCCAGGAATCCGGCGGTTTGCCCGTCAGTTTTTTCAAGGACGGTGTGGTCACCGAGCTCTTCAAAGGCGAAAACGTGCAAGGGCTGTGGGATGAAGGCGACGACCTGTACGCCATCGAAGACCGCAAGCCCACCGGCCGCCTGCTGCGCTATCGCTGGAGCGATCAGTCGTTGAGCGTGCTGCGCGACCAGGTGCAGGAAGGCGAGTCCATCGTGCGCTGCACCGACGGGCGCATGCTCTACACCGAAAAGAAAAAAGGCGTGGTACGCGAGTTGAGTGCCGATGGCAGCGACCCGGTGGTGCTGGCAGGCCTGAACAAACCAACATTCTTGATGTGCGATGAGCGGGGGCTGTGGGTCAACGAAGACTCGACGCACCGGGCACGGTTATTGTTGGTAGACCCACAGGGTAAACAGCAGACCATTCTGTCGTTTTTGAAGGCGCCGCAATCGATTGTGCCGACGGGGCGTGGCACCTACCTGCTGGCCGAAGGCGGCAGGAATCGGGTGCTGGAGTTGGTGCCGCAGGGGCGGACTGTTTCACCCTAGACAGCGAATGCGGGTAAGGCCACGAGCATGTCGAGTGACAGTGCCCGTGGTCACCTTACTGACGCGGGCACTGCGACTGTGCCTGCTACTGGCAAGTCCCACCTTTATGATGCGACCCCGTGCCGCCGACCGGATGCGTGCCTTTCGGACACCCCATGGCGAGCATCGGGCTCACAGCCATTACCACCAGCAAACCCAGCAAAGACAGCTTTTTCATGACATCCTCCGTGACCATTACGATACGTAATGGCACAAAGATATCATGCATTTACGGTCTTTATAGCGACGTTATTTTGCCCAGGCCTGTGGGCCGCTGAAAAACGCCTGGGCGTTACTGTCGAGCGTCTCCAGGTGATACCCGCCCTCCTGCACGATCACACAGGGCAATCCCAGGCCACGGATGCATTCCCCCAACCGCGCAAACCCTTCGCGCGTGACCGCGACTTTGCTTTGCGGGTCCAGCTCGTAGATGTCGAAGCCCAGGGACAACACCAGCACGTCCGCCGAAAAGTCTTTGATCGCCGCCAGGGCCTGTTCGAGTTTTTCGAAGAACAGCGCCTCACTGGCGCCATGAGGCATCGGCAGGTTGAGGTTGAAGCCCTCGCCCGCTGCGCTTCCACGCTCATCGGCGAAGCCGGCGACACCAGGGTAGAAGTTGGTGGGGTCACCGTGGATCGAGACGTACAGCACGTCGTCGCGGTCGTAGAAGATTTCCTGGATGCCTTGGCCGTGGTGCATGTCGGTGTCGAGCACGGCGACGCGCTGGAACCCTTCACGCAAGACCTGGGCGGCGACGGCTGCGTTGTTGAGGTAGCAGAAACCACCCGCCGCATCGAACCGCGCGTGGTGGCCCGGAGGTCGGCACAGGGCGTAGGCGGCTGGCGCGCCATCGAGGATGGCCTTGGCTGCTGCGACGGCGCTCTGGGCCGACCAATAGGCCGAGCGCCAGGTGAGCTCGCCGATTGGGCAACTGCCGTCCGCCAGGTAACGCGCAGCCTGGGCGAGGATGCCACGCAGGGCGTTGGGCTCGCGCACGAAGATGTTGGACATGACTTCATCACCCCAGTCTTCGGGGATTTCCTTCCAGCGTTGATGGGCTTCTTGCAGGAAGGCCAGGTACGGCGCGCCGTGCACGGCGAGCAGTGGATCCAGGCCATGATCCTGGGGTTGCTGGATGTCGAACCCCAGGCTCTGCGCGGCCAGCAGCAGGTTGCGCGCGCGCTCGGGGACTTCCTGGGGCGTGCGCATCTGGCCACGGGAGTAGTAGCTGCGCGGGTGGTGCAGGAGTTGTTCGGGGTGGAAAAAGGTACGCATGGAATCTTCCTCGATAAACTCAAATCACCGGCAGTCACACAGCTCCTGTAGGAGCCGGCTTGCCGGCGATAGCGGTAGGCCAGACAACCTCTCCATATCTGAAAGATCGTCATCGCCGGCAAACCGGCTCCTACAGGTGATGTGTTTCAGTCTTAGTCAGCTCGGACCGCGCGTTTGAGCACGGCGTTGAGCAACACGTCGGTGCCCTGGCGCACGTCCTCGGGCAGTACGTCTTCGGCTTCGTTATGGCTCAGGCCGCCGACACACGGGATAAAGACCATCGCGGTCGGGCAGTAACGGGCCAGGTGAATGGCATCGTGGCCGGCACCGCTGACAATGCGCTGCTGGCTGTAGCCCAAGGCGTCTACCGAGGACTGCACACAGGCAACGCAGTCTGCGTCGAACGGCGTGGCCGGGCTGATCCAGTGAGGGCTGATGGTGACGCTCAGGCCACGTTTTTCAGCGATGGCCTGCAGACGCGCACGCACTTGCTGTTCCATGGCGTCGATGTCGGCGTCACGGTGATGACGCAGGTCGACGGTGAAATTCAACAGCCCGGGAATCGTGTTGCGCGATGACTTGGCAATGCTCAACTCGCCCACCGTGGTCAGGCCTTCGGGGGCAAAATCCGCCGCCAGGTTTTCCAGGGCCTGAATCATTTTCGCGGCGCCGTACAGCGCGTCCTTGCGCAGTGGCATCGGCGTGGTACCGGCATGGGCCGCCATGCCTTCGACCCGCACGTCGAGCCAGCGAATCGCCTGGCCGCCGGTGACCACGCCGATGCTCTTGGCGTTGTCTTCCAGGATCGGGCCTTGTTCGATATGGGCCTCGAAATACGCATCCACCGCGCCACCCAACGGGCGCTCACCGTTGTAGCCGGTGCTGCGCAATGCCTCTGCCACGCTGATGCCGTCGACATCCGCCGTGGCCAGGGCCTTGTCCAGCGCCAAGGTGCCGGTGAACACCGCCGAGCCGAGCATGGCCGGGGTAAAGCGCGCGCCCTCTTCGTTGGTCCACACGGCGATTTCCAGGGGTTTGCGGGTCTGGATGCCGTGGTCGTCGAGGCTGCGGATCACTTCCAGGCCGGCCAGCACACCGTAGACGCCATCGAAGCGCCCGCCTTCCGGTTGCGTGTCGAGGTGGCTGCCCATCATGACCGGCGCGGCGTCCTTGTCGGTACCGGCACGCCGGGCGAACAGGTTGCCGATGGCATCCACGCTCAGCGTCAACCCTGCAGCTTTACACCAGTGGCTGAACAGTTCACGGCCGGCCTGGTCTTCGGCACTCAGGGCCAGGCGGCAACTGCCGCCACGGGCGGTGGCGCCGATCTCGGCCATGGCCATCAGGCTGGCCCACAGGCGCTCGCCATTAATCTTCAACATTCGCAACTCTCCCTCAAACACTGTGTGCCATTTCATGACGGTGCGCGGTGGCGTGACGGCGCGACAACGCCAGTACGCACACCAGCGAAACCGCCGCGATCAGGCTGTAGAACACTGCCATCGGCCACCATTGGCCCTGGTATTCGTGGGCCAGCCAGGTGCCGATCAATGGCGTCAAGCCACCCGCCAGCGCACCGCACACCTGGTAGGCCAGGGAGATCGCGGTGTAGCGCACGCGGGTTTCGAACAAGCCGCTGACAAAGCCGGCAATCACGGCATAAAACGAGGCCATGCACACCACCGCCAGGGCGATGCCAAGGATGATCAACGGGGCCTGCCCGCTGCTGACCAGCACAAACATCGGATAAGGCGAAGCCATTGCCAACACGGTCATCGCGCAGAGGAAGCGCGTGGCGCCGACCTTTTCGGCCACCCAGGCGGCCAGTGGCTGGATGCAGAACTGGATGATCGCGACGAAGAACAAACACTCCAGAATCAGCGAGCGCGGTAGGCCCAGTTGCTGAGTGCTGTAGGCAATCATGAAGGTGTTGGTGAAATACACGCCGGCGATGCCCAGGGTGTTGGCGCCAATGCACAGCAACAGCGGGCGCCAAGCGGTGCGCAGCACTTCAATGACGGGGGCCTGGTCTTTCTTGATCGCCCGCGCTTTTTCAGCCTGGGCTTTGTCTTCGAGAAACTCGGGGGATTCGTTCACCCCCAGGCGAATCGCCAGGCCTACGATCAGCAACAGGGCGCTGGCGAGGAACGGCACACGCCAGCCCCAACTCAGCAGGTCTTCTTCCGGCAAACGGGTGACCGCACTGAACGCCAGCAACGACAGGATCAAACCGGCCGGGCTGCCCAACTGGGCGAAGGAGGCAAAGAAGTTTCGACGGCCTTTCGGCGCGTGTTCACCGGCCATCAGCACTGCACCGCCCCACTCACCGCCCACGGCAATGCCCTGTACCACGCGCAGCAGGATCAACAGCACCGGCGCTGCAACGCCGATTTGCGCGTAGGTCGGCAGCAGGCCGATACACACCGTGACCACGCCCATCATCACCAGGGTGATCACCAGGGATTTCTTGCGCCCGATACGGTCGCCGATGTGGCCGAACACAATACCGCCCAGGGGCCGTGCAAAAAAGCCCACGGCGAAGGTGCCGAAGGCGGCCATGGTGCTGAACAGCTTGTCGTCGGAGGGGAAAAACAGTTGGCCGAACACCAGCGCGGCGGCGGTGGCGTAGATATAAAAGTCGTACCACTCGATCATGGTGCCGATAAAAGCGGCGGCCGCAGCACGGCGGGGCTGTGGCGAAGCGGAAGGCTTCATGGGGCGGGCTCCTTTGGTTATTTTTTTGGCAGGAGAAAGTCAAACGGGCGCGCTCTGATGGCGCTTGTTGAGGGTGATTTATCGTCGCCGGGCTATGATTAGTCAATTTTCTATTTATTATTCAAATTATAAATCCTGCTTATTATCGAGCCGCGTCATGCCCGAACCTCGCCGCGATATTCACCCGCTGCTCAACGACCGCCTGGACTGGAACCTGCTGCGCACCTTCCGCGTGATCGGCCAGGAACTGAGCATCAGCCGTGCCGCCGCCCGCCTGCACCTGACGCAACCGGCCATCAGCCAGGCCCTCAAGCGCCTGGAAGAACAGCTCGACTGCGAACTGATCGCCCGCCGTGGCCCGCGTTTTGTGCTGACCGACGCCGGTGAACAGATCTTTGCCATCGCCGGCGAGATGTACGGCCAGGTGTCGCAGATGAGCAACGCCCTGCAAAAACCTGGTGACGAGGTGCTCGGCAAAGTGCGCTTGCTGATGATCAGCCGCATCGAGTCAGACACCTTTGATGACTTCCTCGCTGACTTCCACCGCGAGCATCCCCGGGTCGACCTGGAAGTGGAGGTGATGCGCAGCTCGGACATCGTCGCCGCCCTCCTCGAAAAAACCGCGACCCTGGGCCTGAGCCTCAATCGCCGACCGCAGCCGCGTCTGGAACAGCACCTGTTCTTGCGTCAGCGCTATGCGTTTTTCTGCGGACGACACCATCCGTTGTTTGGGCGCAGCGGCCTGGCGGAGGGGGATTTGCAGTCGGAGAACTTCGTGAGTTTTACCAGCGACCAAATTGGCGGGATGTTGTCGCCCTTGACGATCTTCCGCGACCAGCAGGGCTTCAGCGGGCGGATCGTGGCGTCGTCGTCCAGCCTTGAAGAGGTACGTCGGTTGGTGATCGCCGGATTCGGCCTGGGTTGCCTGCCGATCCATGTGGTGGCCGAGGATGAGAAGAATGGGTTGCTGTGGCGGCTACCGCCGGATGAGGGGATCGCGGACGTGGATATTCATCTGCTGTGGAACCGGGAGCAGAAGATGAGTCGGGCGGAGCGGGTATTTATCGAAAGCCTCACGGCTCGATTGGCGTAGGGAGCAGCGCGAGCCCGCTCACGACAATTGGCGGGGTTTGCAAGTCGGGTGGCGGCTTGCTGCTAGTGTGGAAAGCGTGTCTATCGAACATCCTTCGCTCACGGTTGTTTCCTACGAAGAGGTGTTCCATGTCCAAGATCTGGTTTATCACTGGCAGTTCCCGTGGCCTTGGCCGCGCTATTACCGAAGCGGCCCTGCGTGCCGGCGACCGTGTGGTGGCGACGGCGCGCAATCCCCGTCAATTGGATGACCTGGTCGCTGAATACGGCGACGCAGTTTTGCCCCTGCAGCTGGATGTGACGGACAACACGCAGGTCGTGCAAGTCGTGGCGGCTGCGGTGGCGCATTTTGGCCGGCTGGATGTGGTGGTCAACAACGCGGGTTATGGGGACTTGGCGTCGGTTGAGGATGTGACGCTGGAAGACTTCACGGCGCAGATCGACACCAATTTCTACGGCGTGGTGCACGTGAGCAAGGCCGTGGTGCCGGTGCTGCGCGCCCAGGGCAGCGGGCATATCTTTCAGGTATCGTCCCTCGGCGGGCGTATCGGCATGGCGGGCCTGGCGGCTTACCAGAGTGCAAAATGGGCGGTGGGTGGGTTTTCAACGGTGTTGGCGCAAGAGGTGACCCCGCTCGGGGTGCAAGTGACGGTACTGGAGCCGGGCGGCATGCGCACCGACTGGTCGGGCTCGTCCATGACGATCCCGCCGATCAGCGAGCCCTATCAGCAAAGCGTCGGCGTGCTGGTCGAGTTGCTGAATTCCCCTGGTATCTTGCCGACCGGCCCGGCCCGGGTGGCTGAGATCGTCCTGGAGTTGGCCCTGAACAAAGAAGCGCCGCTGCGCCTGTTGATCGGCAGTGATGCGGTGCAATACGCAGCGCGGGCGGCGGAAGACCTGGCGGCCTCGGACAAGAAATGGCACGACCTCAGTGTGTCGGCCTCTGATTGATTTGCTCGACTGAAAAGGTGACCCATGCCTGATGCACGCCAATCCCGTTTCAACATCCCGGATGTTTTCTGGCAAGCCCTGAAAACCATCGGGCTGGAGCCGTCGGCGGTGTTGCGTCAGGCACGGCTGCCGGTGACGCTCAACCTTCACGAGCGGCGCGACCGTCGTCAGGTGACAACACCCGAGTTTTTCCGCTTGTGGGAGGCCGTCGGTACACTCAATCCAGACCCGGCGGCCGGCATCTTGCTGGTCACCCAGCTGGACAGTGCAACATTGCCTCCTGCGAGTTTTGCCGCCTTCATTGCCCGCGACTTTCGGGATGGCCTGCACCGCCTCGCCCGCTTCAAGCAACTGTGCACCCCCGAACGGGTGCACGTGACCGAAGAAGGCAGCACCTGCACCGTCACCCTCGACTGGTTGCGCACTCAGGCGCATCCGCCGACGTTATTTATCGACGCCGCTTTTGCCACGTTCGTCGAACTGGGTCGGCGCGGTTCCAGGGTGCACGTCATCCCCCATCATGTTGAATTGGCCCGACCGGAATGTGGCAGCAACGTTCTGGCCGATTTTTTTGGCTGCCCGGTGCATTTCGGCGCCGAGCGTAATGCCCTGGTGTTTGACGCTGCTGACTTGAACCGGCCCTTCCCCGGGCACAACCCGGAACTGCTCGACATACTCAACCCGGTCCTGACCGCCGCCTTGGCCGAAGCGACGGCACTGCCCACGATCAGCCATCAGGTCAAGGGCGCGCTCAAGCGCATCCTCGCCAGCGGTCGCCCGGAGATGGTCGAGGTGGCGCGGGACATGGGCATGAGCGAGCGCACGTTGCAGCGGCGCATCACCGAGGAAGGCACCAGCTTTCGCCAATTGATGCTGGAAACCCGCCAGGAGATAGTGCGCCATCTGTTGGCAGAACCGACGATCGAGATAGAGGAGATCGCCGGCTTGCTCGGTTACGAAGACACCAATTCGTTTTATCGGGCTTTTCGCACCTGGGAAGGCACGACACCCGGGCGCTGGCGCGCCTCACAGGGCACGACTCACTGAGTTCACGTGGGCAATGTATTCTCGACACTACGAGCCATGCGCTGCAGCGCTTCGAACGGGTTGCGCCCGATCAGCATGAAGCCGTGGGTAGCACTGGCCCAATACACCACATTCATCCCTCGCCGCTGCTCGGTGGCGGCAGGTTGCGCACCCTTGCTGCTGGCGGTGATGCACAGCGCTAGTGGGCCGTGAAGTGGGTCCAGGTAGGTCAGTTGGCCGATCAATACACCGTCGTAGTCGAGGATTTGCGCACGCCGGAATTCGGCGCCGGGGAGGTTTACCGCCGTGGGGGACAACGGCAGGCCCAATTGAGCGCCGACCGAACTCAGTTGGGCCACGTGGGAAGCGGAGTCGGTACTGAGGTTCTCCAGGGTCTGGGGCGTGTACAAAGCCATATATTCGGCGACCGACGCACGCCAGCCTTGGCCGGGTTCCGGGCGGGGCCAACTCATGAACAGGCGGTCGGCAAGCACCCCGGCCACGGCAAAACCGGCGGCCATGGCCAGGAAGCGGCGCCGGCTCAAGGCTGGGGCATGCGCTGAGGGCAGCGATTTGAGCATCGCCTGCATACGTTCTGTGGGGGCCTGGTCGAGCAGTGAATCGAAGGCGGCCTTGAAAGGCAGGTCAGCCCCCTGCAACGCTTCCACGCGCGCAGCCAGGACAGGATCAACGCTGAGCCGATCGGTGATGAGCTGGTGCTGCCGGGCATCCAGTTCGCCGTCCAGGTAAGCCACCAACAGTTCGTCGGAGGGTGCGTCAGTGAGGGTCATCGCCGTTCTCCGTGAGTTTTGTCCGGCTGGGCTTGGGAGGACGCGGTTTCAGCCAGTTTCGCCCGTGCGGCCGCCAATCGGCTCATGACGGTTCCCACCGGGATATGCAGCACCTCGGCAATTTCCTTGTATGAAAGCCCTTCCACATACGCCAGAAAAACCGTCTCCCGTTGTGCTTCGGGCAGCCCGTTCACACGTTTGATGACTTGTGCGGCCAACACCTGTTCCTGGGCCAGGCTCTCGCCATCAAAGGACAACTCCTGCTCCGCGTCGACGAACCCCTGCCCTTGTCTCACCCGTTGCGAGCGCAGTTCGTTGAGCCAGATCGAATGCATGATTGCCAGCAACCAGCGATCCAGCCGCGTGCCGGCGGCAAACTGCCCAGCACGTTCCAAGGCTCGCACACAGGTGGCCTGCACCAGGTCTTCAGCCAGGTGCTTTTGTCGTGACAACACCCACCCGTATCGCCATAAACGCGGCAACAGCAGGCCCAACTCGCGACGAAACTCAGCCTCTGCGGTGATGGCGGCCTCCTGTGTGTTCACTCACAGTTTTATGCCTCGGGCGCATGGGCGATCGCGTCAGCCAGGTCTTCATATTCTTCGCAGGTGGTGCTGCACAAGGCTTTGATCTTCACCAGTTGCTCCTGCGCCAGGTCGATGCGGCCCTTGATCACGTAGGCCTCGCCCAGATACTCGCGGACTTGGGCGTAGTTGGGGTCGAGCGCCACGGACTTCAGGTAATAGCCGATGCCTTCGTCGGTGCGCCCCAGCTTGCGGGTGGCGTAGCCACGATAGTTGAGGGCCTTGGCGGTGTTCGGGTCTTGCAGGGTATCGAGCAGTGCCAGGGCTTCGTCGTAACGCCCATCCTTGGCCAGGCGGTAGGCGTAATCGGTACGGTCGGCGTCTGACGTGGCTTTGCTGGTTTGCAGCACGCACTTGCCGGTCTTGGTGTCCCAGACCTGGCCTTTGGGGCAATTGGGCTTGGGCGGCGCGGATTCATCGCCCGATGCGTGGGCCTGGCCGGCCAGTAATGCGGCAGCCAAGCACGCACCGAAGAGGAGCGAGGTACGGTATTCGTGGCGGTTCTTCATGGTTTTCATGCTCCGTAACGGGGGTTAGGTACAGCAGCCAACATCACTTTTGAAAGGCAGTACGTGAGCCGGGCAACATGCGGCGTAGCGTGCTGTCGCCCATCACATAGTGGTGCCAGAGCGCAGCCGCCGCATGCAGGCCCGCGAGCAGGATGATCGCCCAGGCAACCGTGTCGTGCAGGCCGCCCAGCGTCCCGCGCCAGGCGTGGTCGATCACTACCGGCGCGGGGATGGAAAACAGCCCGAAAAAGCTGAAAGGCTCGCCTTGCGCCCAGCGAAACAGAAAGCCCAATACGATCTGTGCCAACAGCAACAGATAGAGGCAACCATGCGCCATTTTCGCCAGTACGTTAAGGGCGGGGTGACTGTCGGCCTTTGGGCGATTGCCGCCGGACAGGCGCCAGATAATCCGCGCAGCAATCAGCACGGCCATGGCGATCCCCAGGGAGATGTGCACCGACTGCAGGCCTTTGCGCAGTGGTGTGCCCTTCTCCAGGTTTTCCCAGATATGTGCGCTGGCAAACATGAAGATCACCACGGCGGCGGTGAGCCAATGGAAGGTGCGGGTGAGGCGGTCGTAGCGGTCGACATGGGGGCTCATGGGCGTTTCCTGGGTGGTCTGTGGGGTGAACACCGCAGCGAGGAAAGTTATTCGGTGAGACGGAGATTTTTATGCTGTTGATTCTGTGTGAGCCGAGCACCCAGAAACACAAAAGCCCCGCAGCCTATTCAGCTACGGGGCTTTTGCGTTTTATTAGCGTTCCTTATTGGCTTGGGAGAGCACCGACGCTGCAAGGGATTTGGTGTCTTCGCTATGGCGATCGCTGCCCAGCACTTTTGCGGCTGTTTCCTCCATCTCGGCACTGGTCTGCTTGTCGTTGTTCTTCTGGGCCAGCGCTGAAGCGGCAAGGCTTTTGGCAGTGGCGGAGGCGACTGGACTGTTGAGTGTTTGTGCAGCCAACGTCGCGATTTTGTCGGAGGTTTTCTTGGTGTTCTTGCTCATGATGCAGTTCCTTTGCAATGGAAGGCGCCCGATCTGACGCGCTAGCACAACGTAATAAGTTGCCGTCGTTATCGCAATGCGTCCCCTGTAGGCAAGGTTTTTGAAACGGCGCGAAAGTGACATCTGTGGTGTAGGACTTATCGATTGCACTGATGATTACTATCGAACGGGTCGCCTGCTCAATCATCAAGACCGGTTTATATAATCGCCCCCTGACTCCCTTCCCCCGCCTGGCTTCAGGCGACATTCATCTTGGAACCCAACACCATGCCAAGCGCGACACAGGCCCCACGCGGCCGTCCCGAACATAATCAACAAAGCGTCAAACAGCAGTGGCTGGCGATTCTCTCCGTGGCCGTCGGTGCCTTCGCCCTGGTAACCAGCGAGTTTCTCCCGGTGGGCGTGCTTAATGACGTTGCCGCCGACCTGGGCATCAGTGCCGGCCACGCCGGACTGATGGTCACCCTGCCCGGCATCATGGCCGCGCTTGCGGCGCCGTTGCTGTCGGTCATCATTGGCGCCATGGACCGCCGCTACCTGTTGATCAGCCTGACGCTGATCATGATCATCGCCAACAGCGTGGTGGCCTTTGCCAGCGACTTCAGCCTGTTGCTGTTTGGTCGCGTATTGCTGGGCATCAGTATCGGTGGGTTCTGGGCCACCGCCATTGCGCTGAGTGGCCGTTTGGCTCCCAAGGGCGTGGGTGTAGCGAAGGCCACGTCCATCATCATGATGGGCGTGACACTCGCCACTGTTCTGGGCGTGCCCGTTGGTACTTGGCTCAGCGGCTTGATGGGCTGGCGCATGACGTTTCTGGTCACCGCATTGCTAGGTGTACCGGTGGTGCTGGCGCAGGTGTTCCTGCTGCCCCAGCTCAAGCCGGAGAAGGCCATTCTTGTGAGTGACCTGCCGGCCTTGTTCATCAATCCACGGGCTCGTGTGGGTTTGATCGCGGTGTTGATGATTGGCCTGGCGCACTTTGCTGCGTACACCTATGTGGCACCGTTCTTCAAAAACAGCTCCGGCTTTGATGGCCCGACCATTGGTTCGCTGTTGCTGATGTTTGGTGTGGCAGGCGTGGCGGGTAACGTTTTCGCCGGCTTCGCGGCTAACCGCAGCGTGCGCTACACCTTGTTGCTGGTTGCGCTGATGATCGGCACCAGCACTGCGCTGTTCCCCTACTTCGCCACCGGCCTGACGGGCGCGACGATGCTGATCGCACTCTGGGGCTTCGCCTTCGGCGCCTTCCCGGCCTGTGCCAGCATCTGGATGTTTGTCGTGGCGCCCAAGGATGTCGAACGCGGCATGCCGCTGTTTGTCGCCCTGTTCCAGGTGATCATTGCCTTGGGCTCGTTCTTCGGCGGGCGGATCGTTGACCAGATGGGCAGTTCGGTACTGTTGAGCTTGGCCACGGCGCTGGTGGGCTGTGGGTTTGTCACGGTGCTGGTGCTTGGGCGTAACGTGAGCAATAGCTTGGCAGCACAACCTGCCTGACACCATCACAGAAACGAAAAAGCCCCGTAGCTTGTACAGCTACGGGGCTTTTTTTATGTGCTGGGGGAGAGATAGTCGACTCTTAGGCGATGGCCCGCAGGGTTGAAGCCAAAGGCTGTCTGTGGGCGATGTAGCGACTGGATAGCACGCTGCAACTCTCCTCTGAAGCGGAGTGTCAGCAGGAGGGGAAAAATACATTGAGCGGCGAGCAGCCATGTCACGGTGAAGCGATTGCAGTGGATGTACAAGGTGCACTGATGCTTGATAACCCCACATTGATGCTTCAAGCCGCCAGGGCGGGAATGGGGCTGACTTATCTGACGGAATGGAATGCCG
>NZ_JBWKPU010000030.1:0-88403 GCF_059418405.1 Pseudomonas sp. GW821-FHT09A09 | reverse complement strand
TCAAGCCGGAGTGAGGGCATGCCGAGCCTAGGCGAGGCACCGAGTGTTGGGGCAAGAGCCCTTTTGGTTACTTTTGGGGCTCTTTTCCAAAAGTGACCCGCTGTAAGAGCGGAACCAATATCAGCCATCACACAGATAACGGATATGCCCCCGATCTACCGGTCCAAAGAGGGCCGCAACAACCGCATCTGCTCCCGATAATCATCCGTCACCTCCCGCGCCTGCCCACTGTTGGTCACCACCCGAGGCGTAATCAACACAATCAACTCCGTGCGCGCCTTGGACTTGCTGGTACTCCCAAACAACCAGCGCAACCCCGGAATCTTCCCCAGGTAAGGCACCGCACTCACCCCCTCAGCGTTGTCCTGCTTGATCAACCCCCCGAGCAACACCGTCTGCCCACTCTGCACCGCCACCTGGGTCGACACCGAGCGCGTCGAGATCCGCGGGTTCACCGGCGTGTCGCTGTTAGCCGCCGTATCCTGCGCATCGCTGACCTGCTGCTGGATGTCCATGTACACCAACCCACCCGGGTTGATCCGCGGCACCACGTCCAGGATCACCCCCGTCTGCACGTACTCCACACTGCTCAACGTCGTATCCGACACACCGGTATTCACGGTGGTCTGGCTGATGGGAATGTTGTCCCCCACCTGGATCTGCGCCGGTTGGTTGTTCATCACCACCAGCGACGGCGCCGACAGCACCTGGGTGCGCCCGTTCTTTTCCAGAGCATGCAGGGCCACTTGCAGGTTGGAGCTGACAAACGAATAGAACAACGAGTCCGTCGCCCCCAGCCCCGCCCCGCCGCCGCCCAGCGCGCCCTGGCTGCCGGAGGCGTTGGCCACCGTGGTGCTGGCGGAATTGCCGGCGAGACGCCCCAGGTACCACTGCACGCCCAGGTCCAGTTCACCGCTCAGTTTCACTTCCAGAATGCGCGTCTCGATCTGCACCTGCAGTGGCGGGTTGTCGAGCCGTTTGATTGCCGCTTCAATCTCCTTCCATTGCGCCGGACGTGTGCGCACCAGCAGTTGGTTACTGCTCTGTTGTGCGGTAATCCGCGTGCCGGCTTCGAGGTCGCTGCTGGGGGCGACGGTCTTTTCTTCCGGCTCAGGTTCGGGCTCATCCGCCATCGGGGGTGTGTTCTGCAAGCCGCCCATGCCGGGCGAGGCCAGGGTGGTGGTGCGCAACCCCGGCGCCACCTTGGCCGGCGTGTCGTCCTTGATCGCGCCGGTGCCGTAGATCTGCCGCAGGTACTTGGCCAGGTCGGCGGCTTTCATGTTGCGCACGTCGTAGACATACATCTGCGGCTCGTTGCCGCCGCCCTCGTCGATGGTGCGAATCCAATCCCCCACTTCACTGAGGTACTGCGGCTGGGACGAAATCGCCACCACCGAGTTGGTGCGCTCGATCGGCAGGAACCGCAGCATGCCCGCCAGGGGCATGCCGCTGTCGGGGCCGAACAGGTGTTGCAGCTCGGGCATCAGCTCGGCCACCGACGCGCGTTGCAGGCCAAACACGCCCACCGACATGCCTTTGAGCCAGTCCACGTCAAAGGTGTCGATGGTGTCCTGATAATTGGCCAACTCTTCCGGTGTACCGGCTAGGCTCAACACATTGCGCGCCGGGTCCACCAGCAGGAATGCATTCTCGCGAGCGAAAGGCTTGAGCAGTTTTTGCATCTCGGTGGCTGAGATATAGCGCAGCGGGAACAACCGTGCCGAGAGCCCGCTGGGCGGCTGGGCCACGCGCATCTGCGGCACCAGTTTGCCGGCCACGGCCTCGTTGGCCGGCAGGATCACGTAGCGCGAACCCTGGCGGATCATGGCGTTGTCGGTCCAGGACAGCAGGGTCTCGAGGATCGACAGTGCCTGCTGCTTGCTCACCGGCTTGGAGGTGGAAAAACTCACGCTGCCCTTCACGCCCTGGGCGATGCTGTAGTTCTCGTGCAGCAGGTCGCCCATCACGCTGTTGATCACCGCTTCGATGGGTTGGTCGGCGAAGTTGAACACGATGTCGCCGCCCTCCTCCTGTGCGCTCAGCGCCGCACCGGGTGCACGCACGAACTGCTGGCTACCGCGTATCAACTGGCGCTGCGGCGGCGTTTTTATCGACGGCTGCGGGCTTTCGGCCACCGACTGCTCGAGCGGCGGGCGTTGCGCGCCGGTGCCCTGCAGGGCCTCGTGCATCAGGTCCTCATCCGGGTCGGCACGGTCTGGAAAGGAGCCGCAGCCGCTCAAGGCAAGAGCGGTGGCCAGGCAAAACGTTGAGGTGCGCATATCGATCAAGGGAGAGGCTCGCGGGGCAAAGTCATCGGGGGGCGGCTGGACGGCGGCGGCAAGCGCTTGGCGTAAAGGCTCAAGGTCTGGGTGCGGCCGTCCAGGCTGAATCGGGCGTATTGCGGGGTGAGGTGTTCCAGGCGCCAACCATTGGGCAGCACCTGGCCCAGGCGCACCGTGAGGGTCGGGCCACTGGCCGGTTTGAGCATCGCCATCTGCAGGTTGCCGGTGATCATGATCCCGCTGAGGGTGAGGTTGGCCAGGCTCGACACCTGGGCCTTACCCACCACACGGTCGGGGCTGCGATCAGGGCTGAACAGCGGGGTTTGCCAAGTGGCGGCCAGGTCTTGCAGCGCGATACTCGGGGCTGTTTGCACACGGCTCGAAGGCTGGGCCGGGGCGCTGGGTTCGGGCAGCCACTGCGGTTCGTCGCCGATGCTGCTGAGGATCACCGCCATCAACACACCCAGCAACCCGGCCAGGCCGAGCAGGCCCCATTCCAGGGGGCGCAGTACGCTCGTCATGGCGTCACCCGCGCTGGTTGCAGGTAACCGCGCACCAGCAGGTGCACCACCAGCTGCCCCGCGCCACCAATGGCCGGGGCCTGCTGGCTGCGGCGGATACGCAACTCGTCGACGAATAGAAACGGCGGCTGGTATTCCAGTTCATGCAACAGCGCCTCCAAGGGTTCGATGGCGCAGTTCAGCGTGAGGCTGACCTTGACCTGGCGATACGGCTCGCCGTCATCCTGCTCCGGGGTGATGGGTTTGCGCTGGGTCAGGCGGCAGCCGCCGCCAAGGTCGGCATAGCTGTTGATCAAGTCGGCGAGGCGCTGCATCAGGTCGGCCGCGACCACATCAGGATCGTCTCCCGACAACAGGCTGGTGCTGCTGGCCGGGTCCTGGCGCGCCTGCTGCAATTGCTCGCGCAGCGCATCGCCCTGGCGCAGCACGCCGGCATAGCGTTGCTGCTGCTCGCGCAACTGATCGGCGCGCTCGCCCATCTCGCGCAACGGCCCGGCGAACCAACTGTCGATCAACAGCCAGTAGGCAGCGCCCACGACCAGCGCCAGGATCAGCAACGCCGAACCGCGACGTTCACGGGGTGTGAGGGGTCGGCGCATCGGCCACCTCCTGGCGCAGGTGGGCACGCAAGGCAAACTGGTCCTTGCCGGTGCGCGCATCCGGTTGAATCACCCCTTCGAACTGGGCGTTTTCCAGGCGATGACAGCCCTTGATCCGCGTGATCAGGCCACTGGCCTTGGCGCTTTGCCCAGAGAACGAGACTTCTCCGTCTTTCACGTCCAACTGGTCGATCCAGGTGTCGGCCGGCAGGCAGGTGGTCAGGTCATTAAGCAGCGCGGCCAGCGGGGGCTGCGCCAGTTTGCGGCGGGTGAGGTACTGCGCTGCACCCCGGGTGTTGAGCAATTGCTGGCGCAGGGCGTGCACCTCGGCGACCTGGGTTTTCTGTTGCTGGACACTGGCCTGCATGACGTCGAGCACGCGCTGGCGGTCGTTGAGCCACAGCAGCATCGCCGCGATCAGCAAGGCCCCGCACAGCCACGGCAGGCTGCGTTGCAAACCCTTGCCCGGTGGGTGCTGACGCGGTCGCAACGGCGCGGGCAGCAAGTCGACACCGAGGTCGCCCACTTCCACGCGGTGGGGCTGCAGGCCAAGGGCAGTGCAATCGGCGAGAATCCGGTCGAGGTGTTCGCGCAGGATCGCCACCAGCCGCACCTCCAGATGGGCCGGTGTGCGGCTCAGCGGCTGCGCGACGAAGTACAGCTGATCGGCGTTGAACGGGGTGTAGCGGTCCAGCTCATAGCCCACCACGGCGGTGAGGTTGCGCGACGCCGCCAGGGGCAACTGCACGGTTTGCAGCAACACGGCGTCGGTGGCCAACACCAGCACCTGGCGCGTGTTGCCCGGCGCAACCGGCTCGCTCAACGGCCAGTGATGACGCTGCTCGGGCGGCTCGTGAAGGGCCAGCCAGCCCGGCACACAGGCGCGTAATTCAGCCAGCCACAGGCGCCAGCCCTGTTGCAACAGGCTGCCGCGCCAATGCCGGGCAAGGGGTTCCAGTCGATTCATTCTTGCCACCGCACCACCCGGTAGGGTTGTGCGCTGTCCTCCGAGGGGCTCAATAAAACGGTGGCTTGCACGCGCGCCTGATACCCGCCCGGACGCTCAGCGCGGCTGTCGACCTGCAACACCAGGCCAGGGTCGGCGCCCTCGGCCTTCTGTTGCGGCAGGTTGAGGGCCTTGCGCATCAGCGGGCTGGCAAAAGCGGCGTCGGGGCGATCCAGGTCGCTCCACAAGGTGATTTCGGGCAGTAGTTGGCTGTAGAGCGCTTGCGTCATGCCCGGCAGCTGGCGCACTTCTTCCAGTACGCGGAACGGCGCCAAGCCCTGGTTGCGTCGGGTTTCGAGGGCCTTGGCCAACGCGCTCGCCTGGGCCTGGCTGGCCCCGCACGCCAGGGCCAGGCGCATGAAGTCATCCGCCTCGGCGTTGACCAGGTACAACTTACCGCGCTCGCTGCGCAGGCTGACGTGCAGGTGGGCGTCATCGAACGTCAGGGCAATCTGACGTCCGTCGACCACCCGGCGCGGGTCAGTCATGGCCAACGCGATACCGGCTTCGGCGGCCAGGACAGTCTGGGTATGTTGACGAAACCACAGCGCCTGGCGGCTCTCCAGCTGCACCCAGCCCACCAGCCCGCCCAGCAACACACTGAGCAACGCCAACACCCACAGCACCAGCAGCAGGGCTGCACCGCGCTGACACTTCATTCTCCCGCCGCCCCGCTGGCCAGGTTCAAGCGCAGCGCAATCACTTGAGTAACCCACGGCACCGGCCCGTTGAGCTGAGCAGCGATGCGCACCGCGTCAGGCAAGCGCCTGGGCCACGGCCACTCATTGAGCCAGCCGGTGGCCTGCCCCAACGGGGAGATGCCGCGATAACTCAATTGCAGGCCGTCTAGATCGTGAAGCAACACCTGAGGTTCGCGGTCGGAGAAACCCACCTGCAAATCCCTCTCGACGCGTTGCACGGTGAAACGCTGAATCCCGCCACCCAGCACCCCGGGCAAGGTCGAGACGAACTGCAAATGCTCGGGTGCACCGACAAAAAAACCTTCCGTTGCAGCCGCGTGGTCTACCCCGCTCAACGGCAGCGCTTCGCCGATGGCCGTGCGCAAGAACCGCTGGGCAGCGCGCACCTCGTCCAGGTTCACCGTGTAGCGCTGGGCCTTGGACACCGCGCGATTAGCCCCCAGTAATGCCCCGCCCACCAGCACCAGCAACACGGCGAGCAGGCTGAGCACCACCAGGATTTCCAGCAGCGTGAAGCCTTGCTCGCGGTGTTTCACAGGCGTGCCTTCAAGGTGCTGAAACGCGCCTGGTGCGAGCCCTCGCGAAGGCTCAAATCGAGGCGAAACACCTGGGGTTGCTGGCGGGTGCAGTTCAGTTGCCAGTGAATGCCATCCAACTCGCCCTGGCGAACGCCGACACTCAAGCGCCCCGCCGCCTCCTGATCAAAAATCGACAGCGCGGCGTGCGTGAGCCGATCACTGTGGGCCACCTGGGACAGCGAACGCGCACTCTGCCCGAACGCCACCAGCAACACGCTGCTGCACACCGCCATCAGCGTCA
Organism: Pseudomonas sp. GW821-FHT09A09; assembly: GCF_059418405.1. Classification (NCBI taxonomy): domain Bacteria; kingdom Pseudomonadati; phylum Pseudomonadota; class Gammaproteobacteria; order Pseudomonadales; family Pseudomonadaceae; genus Pseudomonas; species Pseudomonas sp. GW821-FHT09A09. The sequence goes on along the minus strand of NZ_JBWKPU010000030.1, from coordinate 82,475 downwards.
GCGCAGCGAGCATTTCCAGCAGGGTGAAACCGGCCTGGCGCTTCATGGCAGGGCCTTTGACTGCACGCTGCCGGTGAGCCAGCCGACATCGATGCGCCAACGCCGGGTGCCGCTGGCCAGCAGCAGGTTGCCCCCGGTGGAGCTGCCGTCGGGGTAGAACTCGACAGCCGGCCCCACCTGTTCGGCCGTGTGCAAGGTCACCTGCAACGGCTCGGGCCATTGCTGGGCCGTACGCCCCGGCGCCTGGAATGTCCTGGCGTGCAGGTCAAATTCGGTGCGCGCCGCTTGGCCGCCAATAATTGCCCCGGCCCGTGTGGCACGCAACGCCTCCACCATCTGCCCGACGGCACGGCGTTCCTTGGCGACCTGCAGCCCCTGGCGCACACCCAGGCCAAGCAAGCTGGCGGCGAGGCTGATCAACAGGATGACCACCAGCATCTCCAGCAAGGTAAAGCCGCGCTGGGCCATGGGCCGGTTATTCCCAGTTGCCCAGGTCGGCGTTGTAGCCTTCGCCACCGGGCTGGCCGTCACGGCCGTAGAAAATCAGGTCGAAAGGCCCATGCTCACCGGGGAAGCGATAGCCGAAGGCATGCCCGAAGGGGTCCTTGAGGTCCGAAGGCTTGGCGTAGCTACCGGGCTTGTCCACCAGCTGTTGCAGGGTGCCGGGCGGCGAGCCGACGTCCAGCGCATAGCTGTCGATCTTCATGCTCAGGCTGGCGAGCTGGGCCTTGCCGGCGCCGTACTTGCCCTTGTCCACATTGCCGCCAACCTGGCGCACCACAATGGTCGCGACGATGCCCAGCAGCACGATCACCGCGAGCATTTCGAGCAAGGTAAAACCGCCTTGGCGGCGTGAGGTTTTCATGGGGTCTGCTCCTTCATAAATGGCTGGTGAGGCTCATCAGCGGCAGCATGATCGCGAGCATGATCACCGCCACCAGCACGGCCATGACCACGGTCAGCGACGGCACCAGGGCGGCGAGCAGGCGGTCAATACCGCGCTTGGCTTCGACGTCGAAGATGTCGGCGACCTTGAGCAACATGCTGTCCAGTTCCCCGGCCTGTTCGCCGACGTCAATCATTTGCAGGGCCAGGTCGGGCAACAGGGGTTGAGTGCCAAAGGCGGCGCCCAGGGTGCCGCCGCCCTTGACCGACTCGGCCGCGACCGCGACTTGCGCCTGCAACGCGCGGTTGCTGCAGACTTGCCGGGCAATCACCAGGGCTTGCAGCAACGCCACCCCGTTGCTCAGCAGGGTGCCGAGGGTGCGCGCCAACCGGGCGGCTTCGACCCGTTGCAACAGCGGGCCAATCACGCGCACACCGAGCAGGCGTCGGTCGAAGGCTTCCCGGTGCCGGGGATCGCGCAGGCGAGCGGCGAGCCCCCAGGCAATCACCAGCAACCCGGCCAGCACCGCCCAGCCATAGCGGCTGAGGAACTCGCCCAGCGCAAGGATCGCCTCGGTGATCAGGGGAATCGGCACGCCGAGGTCCTCGAAAATCGGCACGAACTGCGGCACCACATACGCCAGCAACAGCGCCAGGGACCCCAGCACGCCGACCACCAGAAAGGCCGGGTAGATCAGCGCATTGATGACCTCGCCGCGCAACAACTGGCTGCGTTCCAGGTAGTCGCCGAGCTGGCGCAAGGTGCCTTCCAGCGCACCACCGGCTTCACCGGCGCGCACCATGCTCAGGTACAGCGGCGAGAAGCAGCTACCCTCCTCTTCCAGCGCAATCGACAACGGTTTGCCGGCCTTGACGTGATCGCGGATGCGCTCAATCAACGCCCGCACCTGCGGCTGGCCGGGCTGCTTGAGCAGCAGGCCCAGCGAGCGCTCAAGGGGCTGGCCGGCGCCCAGCAGCGTTGCCAGCTGCTGGGTGAAACTCACCAGTGCCGCGCCCTTCAACCGCCCGCGCGTCGCGTTCGACCTGAGGCCGCCCGCCGACTCGATCTGCAACAACAGCAGGCCACGCTTGTGCAAGAGGGCAACAGCGGCAGCCTGGTCCTTGGCTTCAAGCGTGCCGTTGTGGGCAGCGCCCTGGCTGTCCAGGGCACGGAACTTGAACAGGCTCACGCGCCCTCTCCCCGGGTGACGCGCAACACTTCTTCCAGTGACGTGATGCCTGCCAGCGCCTGGCGCAAACCTTCTTCATGCAAGGTGCGCAAACCGGCGCGGCGCGCGGCCTGCTCCAGGGTGGCGGCGTCGGCGTGACGCATCAGCAGGCTGCGCAATTCGTCGTTCATCACCAGCAATTCAGTGAGGGCGCTGCGGCCTTCATAACGGCCCCGGTAAAGCAGGATCGGGCGCGTGTCGGTCAAGCGGTCCAGGCCGTGTTCTGCGATCAACTCCGGGGGCGCTTCGAATGCTGTGCGCGTGGCCGGGTCCAGGCGTCGCACCAGGCGTTGCGCGAGGATGCCGCTGACGGTCGACGCGATCAGGTAGCTTTCGACGCCCATGTCGAGCAGGCGGGTAATGCTGGCCGCGGCGCTGTTGGTGTGCAGGGTGGAGAGCACCAGGTGGCCGGTGAGGGAAGACTGGATGGCGATGCGGCAGGTTTCCAGGTCGCGGATCTCGCCGATCATGATCACGTCCGGGTCCTGGCGCACGATGGAACGCAACGCCCCGGCGAAATCCAGGCCGATGGCGGGCTTGACCTGGATCTGGTTGATGCCTTCGAGCTGGTATTCCACCGGGTCTTCCACGGTGATGATCTTGCGCTCGGCGGTGTTGAGCCGCGACAACGCGGTGTACAGCGTGGTGGTCTTGCCCGAGCCGGTGGGCCCGGTCACCAGCAGAATACCGTGGGGCCGTTCCAGCAAGTCGAGGAAGGCCGCCAGGCGCTGGCCGTCGAAACCCAAGTGCTGAAAATCGAACTGCACGGTCTGGCGATCCAGCAGGCGCATCACCACCGACTCGCCAAAACTGGTGGGCACGGTGGACACCCGCAGGTCCAGCGCCTTGCCCTGGATGCGCAGCATGATGCGCCCATCCTGGGGCAGCCGGCGTTCGGCAATGTCCAGGCGCGCCATGATCTTCACCCGCGAGATCACTGCCGCCGACGAGCTGGCCGGTGGCGCCTCCGCCTCATGCAGCACGCCGTCGATGCGGTAGCGCACCTTGAGCTGGTTTTCGAAGGGTTCGATGTGGATGTCTGAGGCCCGCTGTTCCACGGCGCGCTGGAGGATCAGGTTGACCAGGCGAATCACCGGGGCTTCGGAGGCCATGTCCTTGAGGTGTTCGATGTCTTCCAGCGCACCGCTGCGCTCATCGAGGTTTTCGATGAGGGTGCCCATGGCCGAACGGCCCTGGCCGTAATAGCGTTCGATCAGCGTGTCGACTTCGGTGCGCGGGCCGACGGCCAGCCACACCGGCACCTGGCAGGCGTAGGCCAACGCCTGGAAGGCATAATGCTGCGCCGGGTGAGCGGCCAGAACGTGCAGGCCGTCTGAACTCCAGCCCATGGGCACCACTTGGTAGTGGCGCATGAAGCGTTCGGTGAGTGGGGGCAATGGGTCGAGCACCGGGGGCGCGGTATCCGCCAACAATAGCGGCGCGTTCAGCAGGTGGGCCCAGGCGCTGGCCAGTTCGATCTCGGAGACCAGGCCCAGGCGCGTGAGCAGGCCCAGCAGGTCGCTGGCATCTGTGGACAGGCGCTGGGCACGTTCCAGATCAACGGTTTTCAACCCAGCGTGCTGCCTCAGCCACGCGCACACTTGGTCTGTGTGCGGTATCTGCATATGGCAGGCATCGATAAGGGCTGACGACATAATGTTGGGTGTCTGGTTGCGAGAAAGTATGGCTATTTGGAACTACTGATAAGTGCCATTAGTTAGCCACGCCCGGAGACAAAGTTGGCCGGGTTAATCGACTGGAAGTTGCAACGCTAGTTCCTGAGATGGGGAAACAAACTGAAATGAATGGCCATCATCTGTCCCGGATTTCCGTGACAGTGCTGGCGCAGGCCTTGTGGTTTTTGGGCTTGGGCTGTGCTGCGGGAGACCTGATGCCTCAACTTTTCCTGGCACACCGCGGCGCGGGGCAAGCCCGCTCACTACAGGTTTTTATTAGTTGGGGAAGTCAGGGCGGCAATAACAATTAACGGGCGCTCTTTTCTATCAGGCACATGGGCGTGCCAGCCACTGGTTCATTGATGATTTGTACTTGCACATCGAATACCTGGCGCATCAATCCAACACTGATGACCGCAGCCGGGGCGCCATCGGCCACCAGGCGACCGCCATGCATCACGGCCAGGTGGTCGGCATAACGGCAGGCCTGGTTGATGTCGTGCAGCACGGTGATCACGGTCTTGCCCTCGGCGGCCAACTCCCCCATCAGGTCCAACAGCTCAACCTGATGGCTGATGTCGAGGTAGGTGGTGGGTTCATCCAGCAACACCACCGGCGCGTTTTGCGCCAGCACCATGGCGAGCCAGGCACGTTGGCGCTGGCCGCCGGACAAGTCCGCCAGCGCTCGGTCGGCCAAAACGTCCAGTTCCAGGCGTTGCATGGCCTGTGTCACATGGGACTGATCGCTGCCGCTCAAGCGCCCCCACAATGAGTTATGCGGGCTGCGGCCATAGGCAACCAACTGGCGCACGCTGACCCCTTCGGGCACCGGCAGCACTTGCGGCAAAAAGGCGATCTGCTGCGCCAACTGGCGGGCGGACAGGCTGGCGTAGGCCTGGCCGTCCAGGGTCAGTTCGCCCGCGCTCGGTTTGAGGATGCGTGCGAACGTCTTGAGCAAGGTGGACTTGCCGCAACCATTGGGGCCGATCAGCGCGGTGACTTTTCCGGCGGGCGGCGTGAACGACAGACCTTGCACAATGCGGGTGTCGCCGTAGCCGATGTCGAGCTGTCGTGCTTGAAGAATACTCATGGGATCAGCCCTTGAACCGTGCCAGCAACCAAAGAAAATACGGCGCGCCGATCACCGCTGTGAGCACCCCGGCGGGGATTTCACTGGGCGCAATCAACGTGCGCCCCAGCGTGTCGGCCAGCACCAGCAGCAGCGCGCCAATCAGCATCGCGGCGGGCAACAGCCACTGGTGATGCCCGCCCACCAGGCGCCGCGCCATATGCGGCGCGACCAGGCCGATAAAGCCGATTGGCCCGATCACGCCGACACCGAGGCTGGTGAGCAGCACCGCGCAGGCCATCGCCAGCCAGCGCGTACGCCGTAACGCTGTGCCCAGGCTATGGGCCGCTTCATCGCCCAGGGCGATCAGGTTCAGCGGCTTGGCCAGGCACAGGCCCAGCGGGATCAGCAGCAGGAACGGCAACACCAGCGCCACATGGTGCCAGTTGCGGCTCCACAGGCTGCCGGTGAGGGCGAGCAAGGCGGTGTTGATGTCCAGCGGGTGGGACAGGATCAGAAACTCGGTGACGCTGGACAAGGTCACCGCAATCGCCACCCCGGACAGCGCAAAACGCACGCCGGAAAAACTCACGCCGGTGTTGTACAGCGCCAGCAGTAACGCACCACCGGCACCGCCCAGGCAGGCCACCAGCGGCAACCAGGCAATCGGCAAGTGCGGCCAACTGATGATCGCCACGGTCAGCGCCAGGCCTGCGCCCTGGGTCACGCCGAGGATTTCCGGCGAGGCCAGCGGGTTACGGATCACGCCCTGCACAATCGCCCCGGCCAGGCCGAAGGCGGCACCGGCCAGGATTGCGATCAGGCTGCGCGGCAGGCGGTGGTTCCACACCTCGAAGTCGAGGGCATCGTGGGCCAGCAGGCGCTCCAGCACGGTGGCGGGCTTGAGCCACAAGGTACCGGCACTGAGGCTGATAAAGGTCGCCAGCAGCAACAAGGCGAGCAGCAGCCACAGGCGCAATCGAGGGCGGATCATAGGGTGCGCCTGGCAAGAAACAGGAAGAACGGTGCACCGATCAGCGCAGTGACCACGCCGGCCGGGGTTTCCACCGGGAACGCCACGGCGCGGCTGAGCAGGTCGGCGCCCAGCACGATCACCGCGCCCAAGGCGGCACTCAGGGGGATCAGCCAGCGGTAGTCGTTGCCCAGGAACTGGCGAATGATGTTCGGCGCAATCAACCCGACAAAGCCAATCGGCCCCACCGCGCAGACACTCGCGCCCACCAGCAACAGGCTGGCGACAAACACCTGCAGGCGCAGGCTGGCGATGCCGACCCCCAGGGAGCGAGCGGCGTCTTCGCCGAGGTTGATCAGGTTCAAGCGCGGCGCGCACCACAGCGCCCACAGGCCACCGATCAGGGTGCACGGCCACAGCAGCTGAACTTGCGCGGCGCCCACATTGGCCAACGAACCGGCCAGCCAGTTGAGCACGCTTTGCGCCTGGGCTTCGACCAGGATCACCGTGAGCCGAGTCAGTGCCGCGCACAACGCGGCGACGGCGACGCCGGCCAATACCAGCCGCCCTTGCGCCGTGGCCGGCGACCACGCACCGCCCAGACTGAACACGGTGATCCAGGCCAGCGCACCACCCACGCAGGTCATCAACAGCGCGCCACCGGCAAACGGCAGCGCCACCAGACCGGTGGAAAACAGCGCCAAGCCGAGCGCCGCGCCGGCCGTCACGCCAAACAACGACGGCGAAGCCAGGCGGTTGCGGGTAATGCCCTGCATCAGCGCGCCGGCTAGGCCCAGGCAGGCGCCGACCAACGCTGCGCACACCGCACGCGGCACGCGCAACTGGGCGACGATGTAGGCCATGTTGCCGCCCACGCTGCCCTGGTGCACCAGGCCATTCCAGGCATCTGCCGGGGTGATCACGAACGGCGACCAGCTGTACAGCGAGTACCAGAACAACAGGACCCCCAGCAGCACAATGCCGAGGGCGGCGAGACTACGCTGCACGGTTATTGGCTCAATACGGCGTTGCCGCCCTTGAGAATCGCCAGCGCATCTTCAGCAATCTGCTCGGAGGCCAACACGCCCCGATTACGCGCCCAGCTGTCGCCGTCCACTTCGGCTACGTGCTTGTTGCGAACCGCGCCGAGCACTTGCCACAAGGGTTGTTTGCTCCAGGTATCGACAATGCTGGGGCGGCGGTAATGACCCACCAGCAGCCAGCCCGGGTCCAGCGCCAGCAGTTGTTCCAGGCTGACGAACTCGGTGGGCGCGGCGTTGGTGCGTACCGACGGCACTTTCAGCCCGATGGCTTGCAGCACGCTGCCGGCGTAGGAGTCCGGGCCGTGCACGGAGAAGCTGTCTTCACGGGCAACGCCGAACAACACGCTGGCGCCGGCGGGAATCTGCTGGGCAATGGCCTTGAGGTTTGCACGGTTCTGCTGGATTCGCGCTTCCATCTGCGGGCTCCTGCCCAGGGCCTTGCCGATCAATTCGGCGGACTTGAGGCTGCCCTCGTAATCTTCCCCGCGTGACGGCAGTAACAAGGTGGGTGCGATGCTCGACAGGTCGCTGTACAACGCCTGGTGACGGTTGAGGTCGGCGACGATCAGGTCCGGCTTGAGCCGCGCGATTTCCTCGATGCTCGGCTGCGAGCGCAGGCCCACGGATGTCCATTGGCCGATGGCCTGGCGTACACGAGGCAATACGCGATTGGCATCACCATCATCGGCGGCGCCTACCGGGGTCACATCGACGGCGGCGAGGCTGTCGAGAAAGGAGAATTCCAGCACCACCACGCGCTTGGGCGCGTCGGGCAGATGCACGGTGTGCTGGCCGTCATTGAGGTCGATGGGGGCAGCGTTCAGTACGCTTGAAGACAACGCCAGGAGGCAGGCGGCAAGGGTCGGGATGGAGCGCAGCAGTCGCATGGCAAGGTCCTCGGCGTTAAAACACCCCGGCTAGACGGGCCGGGGAAAACGGCGGGTACTATTCCATATCGTGGCGGCGCAATCAAAAAACATTCTCATTGGCGCCGCCCATCGGGCATTGGGTGAGCTTTCTGTGGGAGCTGGCTTGCCTGCGATGCAGGCGCCTCGGGGTGTCAGATGTACCAAGGTGATGCCATCGCAGGCAAGCCAGCTCCCACACAAGCCCACATGCATCAGGATCAGCGGTTAGAAGTCGACCGTGGCGGAAAGCAGGTAGGTACGAGGGGTCGACAAGGTGAGCCCCGGTTCGCTGTCATCCGAGGCACCGGCCGAGCTCCAGTAACGTTTATCGGCGACGTTCTCCACGTTCGCGCGCAGGGTCACGTGTTTATCGTCCACTTTGAAGGCGTAGCGCGCGCCCACGTCGAGGCGGTTCCAGGCGTCGATTTCCTTGACGTTGGACTGGTCCAGGTACTGCGAGCTGGAGTAAATGCCACGGCTGGTCAGGGTCAGGCCTTCCAGCCCCGGCACATCCCACTCGGCGCCCAGGTTGACGTTGTATTTGGGCGTGGCCGGGGCGCGGTTGCCGTCCCAGGTGCCGTTGGTGGTGTTTTGGAGTTTGCTGTCGATGTACATCACACCGCCGAGCAAGCGCACACCCTTGAGCGGTTCGCCGAACACGCTCAGTTCCGCCCCGGTGTTCTGGCGCTTGCCATTGGGGCCGAACACCCGCGTGGTGGCGTTGGTTTCATAGGCTGGCTGCTTGATGCGGAACACGGCGGCCGTGACCGCGAAGGCGCCGGCGTCGTACTTGGCGCCCACTTCCACCTGGCGGCTGATGAAGGGCGGGAAGATCTGGTCTTCGTTGATCGAGGTGGACGGCGCGATCTTGCCCTGGCTCAAGCCTTCCATGTAGTTGGCGTACAGCGACAGCTTGTCGGTGGCCTTGAACAGCAGCCCGCCCGACGGCGAGACTTTTTCTTCGTCGTAGGCGGTGTCGCCCTTGATGCCATCGCTCCAGTCATCCACCTTGACCCGCTGCCAGCGTGCTCCGAGGGTGAGCAACAGGCGGTCGTCGAAGAAGCCCAGGGTGTCGGAGAGTGCCACGCCACTGAACTTGTTTTCGGTGTAGACCTTGGCGTCTTGTCGCGTCGCCGTGGACGGTGTCGGGGTTTGCACGGGGTTGTAGAGATTGCTCGGCGCGGCGGCATAACGTGCGCCGCCGTTGGTGAAGTCCATGTCGAAGTAGCTGGCGGCCAGGTTGACCTCGTGGCTCACTGGCCCGGTGTGGAACCAGTTGCGCACGCCAGCCGTGTAGGTGCGCACGTTTTCATCGCGGGTGAAGTCACGCGGCAGCACGCTGAAATCACCTGCCGCATTGCTGACGGAGACCGCATGACGCAGGAAGTCGTGGTTGCTTTTGCGTAAGCCGACACCGCCGTACAGCATCACATCATCGCTCACATCATATTCAGCGTTGAACGTACCAAAGGTGTCCTTGGTGCGCGCCTTGCTCCAGGCTTGCGCATAGTTATGGCGCACGTCGTTGGCGCTGGGCACGGGCGCGGCAGCCGCGACCTGGACACGCTCCTGGGGCGCGTCGGTGTTGCGTTCGGTGTGGCCGATGTCGGTGGAAAGGCGCAGGCGCTCGCCACGGAAATCCAGGCCCAGCACGGCCATTTCGCGGTCGACGCTCTGGTGGTCCCAGTCGGTGTCGCCCGCCTGTTTCACGCCGTTGAAGCGGATACCGAATTTATTGTCTTCACCAAAGCGCCGCCCCACGTCTACCGCCCCGCCCGCCTGGCTTTCGGAGGCCCAGGTGCCGGTGAACGAGTTGATGTCCTTGTCGGTGGCGCGCTTGGGCACCACGTTGATCCCGCCGCCCACGCTGCCCCTTGGCGAGATGCCGTTGATCAATTGGCTGGGGCCTTTGAGGATGTCGACGCGGTCGGCCATTTCCATGTCGATGGTGTAGGTGGGCAGCACGCCGTAGAGACCGTTGTAGGCCACATCACTGTTGAACAGGCTGAAGCCGCGAATGGTGAACTGCTCGTAACGCCCACCGGCCGGGTTGGTGGCGCGTACCGACGGGTCGGCGGCGATCAGGTCGCCCAGGGTGCGGGCCTGTTGGTTTTTCACCGCTTCGGCGGTGTAGGTGGTGATGCTGAACGGGGTCTCCATGAAGTCCCGCGTACCGAGCATGCCCTGCGCAGTGCGACGCGCCACCTGGCCACCGGCGTAGGTATCGCCGTCGTACAGGCCGGTGGTGCCGAGGATTGAGGTCGGTGCCAGTTCCAACGTACTGCCGTCCGGCGCCGGCACCAGCATGTAGGCCTGCGCGCCCATCGATTGCAGCTGCAGGCCGGAGCCTTGCAGCAGGCGGGCAAAGCCCTCCTCCACCCCGAACTCGCCCGATAAACCGCTGCTGGTGCGCCCGCTGACCAAGGCAGGGTCTACCGACAGGTTGACCCCCGCCAAACCGGCAAAACGGGTAAGCGCCGCGCTCAGGCTGCCGGCCGGCACCTGGTAGCTGCGGCGGGTTGTGGTGTCTTCGGCATAGCTGACGGCGGCGAAGAACGGGCTGGCGCTGAGGCTCAGCAGCAGGCTCAACTTGAGCAAGGGACGGACAACGGGCATTGGAGGAAGCTCTCGATTTTGTTCACTTACCTGGAATGACCGGTGACGGCAAAAAAAGGGACAGGCTTGTTCAATTATTTTATCAAGGCCTCCCCAAAATCTGTGAATCCCCCAGAATCTGTAGTGAGCGGGCTTGCCCCGCGCTGTGGTGTGTCAGGTGAGGATAGGGTGTCGGGTAGGCCGCGGCGCGGGGCGAGCCCGCTCACTACAGGATGTGGGTGAGGTTGGAGGTGGGCGAAATCTGTAGTGAGCGGGCTTGCCCCGCGCCGCGGTGTGTCAGGGTGAACCGCGGCGCCGGTGAAGGTTGGAGCCGGGTTACCACACCGCGATATGGGAATCTGTGCGAGGTTCGGTGCCGCCGTACAGCACTCCGCTGACCGGGTCGCGCAGGATGATCTGCCCGCGGCCATAGTCGGTGAGGTCACTGTCGATCTGCACCTTGTGGCCGCGCCGCGCCAGGGCGTTGGCGAGGTCGCGGGAGGCGCCCTGTTCGATGCCGACCTTCATGTCACCCAGCCATTGCCAGCGCGGTGCATCCAACGCCGCTTGCGGGTTGAGGCCGAAATCCACCAGGTTCATCACCATCTGCACATGCCCCTGGGGCTGCATGTAGCCGCCCATCACGCCAAACGGGCCGAGGGCCTGGCCGTCTTTGGTGAGGAAGCCGGGGATGATGGTGTGGAAGGTTTTCTTGCCCGGCGCCAGGCAGTTGGCATGGGCCGGATCGAGGCTGAATTCCTGCCCTCGGTTCTGTAGGGCAATGCCGCTGTCAGGCAGCACCACGCCGGAACCGAAGCCGTGGTAGTTGCTCTGGATGAACGAAACCATGTTGCCCTCGGCGTCGGCCGTGGCCAGGTACACCGTACCACTGGCATGGGGGTCGCCAGGTTTGGGCGGCTGGGCGTGCTCGCCGATCTGGGCGCGGCGCCGGCGGCTGTAATCATCACTGAGCAAATCCGCCACGGCCACGCGCATGTGCAGCGGGTCGGTGATGTAGTGCAGACCGTCGCTGTAGGCAAGCTTCATGGCCTCCAACTGGCGGTGCCAGGTCTGCTGGCTGTCGCGGTGATCGAAGCTGAAACCTTCGAGGATCTTGAGCGCCATCAACGCCACCAGGCCTTGGCCGCTCGGGGGGATTTCCCACACATCCACGCCCCGATAATTGATGTGGATCGGGTCCACCCACTGGGCGCGGTAGTCCTTGAGGTCGCTGGCCCGCAGGTAGCCGCCACTGGCACGCGAATGGGCGTCCAGGCGTTCGGCCAGGGCGCCGCGATACAGGCTTTCGCACCGGGTGGCGGCGAGTTCTTCGAGGGTGCGGGCCTGGGCCGGGTTGCGGAATATCTCCCCGGCGCGAGGTGCGCGGCCGTCCATCAGGAAGGTGTCGAACCAGGCCTCCAGGACCGGGTCACGGTGGGGGCTGAACTCATCCAGCGCGGCCTGCCACAGCTGGGCGATCACCGGCGACAGCGGGAACCCGTCACGCGCCAGGCGGATGGCCGGTTGCAGCAACTCGGCAAACGGCAACTGGCCGAAGCGCTGGGACAGCTCGGCCCAGGCCGATGGGCAGCCGGGCACAGTGACCGGCGTCCAGCCATACAGCGGCATCTGGTCGTGCCCCGCCGCTTTCACCGCCTCGATACTCAAGGCGGCCGGCGCGTGGCCGTTGCCATTCAAACCATGCAGCTGGCCCTTGCACCAGACCAAGGCAAACGCATCGCCCCCCAGGCCACAGCCGGTGGGCTCCACCACGGTCAACGCGGCCGCCGTGGCGATGGCCGCATCGATGGCGTTGCCGCCCTTTTGCATGATCTCGATGCCGGCCTGGGCGGCCAAAGGTTGGGAAGCCGCGACCATGCCGCGCCTGGCGAACACGCTCTGGCGTTGGGAGGGATAGGGATACTCGTGAGCAGAAAATTTCAACATGGCAGGGACTCTTCGATTCATTGGCCGGACTTGATGCGGTTCCATTCCCGGGTCATCAGGCGCTGGATGTTTTCCGGCAGGTCGGCGGAGACAAAGGTGTGGTTGATCACGTCATCACCGGGATAGATGCCCGGGTTGCCACTGACCTTGGGGTCCATCAGGGGCGTGGCGTCTTTGTTCGGGTTGGCATAGCCCACGTAGTCGCTGACGGGCGCGATCACCTCGGGGCGCAGCAGGTAGTTGATCAAGGCGTGGGCATTGGTTGGGTTGGCGGCGTCCTTGGGAATGGCGAGCATGTCGAACCACAGGTTCACGCCTTCCTTGGGGATCAGGTAGCGGATGTCGATATTCTTACCGGCTTCCTTGGCGCGGCTCTGGGCCTGCATCACGTCGCCGGAATACCCCACTGCCACGCAGATATCACCGTTGGCCAGGTCGGCGGTGTATTTCGAGGAGTTGAAGTAGGTTACCGACGGGCGCAGCGCCATCAGCCGCGTCGAGGCCTGCTTATAGTCGTCGGGCTTGGTGCTGTTGGGGTCCAGGCCGAGGTAAAGCATGACCTGGGGGATGATCTTCACCGGCGCATCGAGGAACGCCACGCCGCAGCTTTTGAGCTTGGCCAGATTGGCCGGCTCGAAGACCATCGACCACGAATCCAGCACCGCGTCCTTACCCAGCACGGCGCGCACTTTCTCTGCGTTGTAGCCGATGCCCACGGTGCCCCACATGTACGGCACAGCGTAGCGGTTGCCTGGGTCGGCAGCTTGCAGGCGTTGCATCAGGCGCGGGTCGAGGTGCTTCCAGTTGTCGAGCAAATTGCGTTGCAGCGGCTGGTACGCACCGGCGCGGATCTGCTTGGACAGGAACTGGCTGGACGGCACCACCACGTCGTAGCCCGAGTGCCCGGAGAGCAACTTGGCTTCGAGCATTTCGTTGGTGTCGAAAATGTCGTATTGCACCTTGATGCCGCTGTCTTGCTCAAAGTTCTTCAGAGTGTCAGGGCCGATGTAGTCGGACCAGTTGTAGACCTTGACCACCGAGTCGGCAGCCTGGCCCATGGGCACAACAACGGCATAGCACAGCGCCGCAAACACGCTCGATAAACGCATGGCACAGTTCCTTGTAAGGGTCATAACACGCGGCTGAGAAAGGCCCGGGTACGGGGATGGCTGGGGTGGCTGAAGATCTGTTCCGGCGGCCCTTGTTCGATAAGCTCGCCCTGGTCGAGCACCACCACGCGGTCGGCCACTTCACGGGCAAAGCCCATTTCGTGGGTGACCACCACCATGGTCATGCCCTCCTCGGCCAGCTCCTTCATCACTTGCAGCACTTCGCCGACGGTTTCCGGGTCGAGGGCGCTGGTGGGTTCGTCGAACAGCATGGCCTGGGGTTTCATCGCCAGGGCGCGAGCAATCGCCACCCGCTGTTGCTGGCCGCCGGAAAGCATCGACGGGTAATGGCTGGCCTTGTCCGCCAGGCCCACCCGCGCCAGCAAGCCACGGGCCTGTTCCAAGGCTACGGCGCGTGGCGTGCCGAGCACGTGAATCGGTGCTTCGATGATGTTTTCCAGCGCCGTCATGTGAGGGAACAGGTTGAAGCGTTGGAACACCATCCCAATGTCGCGGCGCTGGCGGGCAATATTGCGTTCCGAGTCGCGCACCAGGCTGCCGTCGCTGCGTTCGCGATAGCCCATGGCGCGGCCGTTGACGCGGATGCGCCCGCCCTGGATGTCTTCGAGCAGGTTGATGCAGCGAATGAAAGTGGTCTTGCCCGAACCCGAGGCGCCGATCAGCACCACCACTTCGCCACGTCGTACTTGCAGGGAGATGCCCTTGAGAATCTGCAGGTCGCCAAACGACTTGTGCAGGTCGAGGGCTTCGATGATCAGTTCTTCACTTTGGTGCGCCATGGTCAGCGTCCTCTCAGCAGTTTCAAGGTGCTGCGCCCGAACATGCGGCTGGACGCGGGAGGCGGTGCGGAAGGTCGGTCGGACTGGCCGAAACGCGCCTCCAGCCAACGCTGGAAGAAGCCCCAGAGCGTGGTGAGCATCAAGAAGTAGATCGCGACCACCAGGTACAACTCGAACACGCGGAACGTCGCCGAGGTGACCATCTGGGTGCTGAGCAGCAACTCCTGCACGCCGATCACGCTGACCAGGGTGGTGTTCTTGAGCATCACGTTGAACTCGTTGCCCAGAGGCGGCACGATCACGCGGAACGCCTGGGGCAGCACGATGCGTCGCATCAACTTGGCAAAGCCCATGCCCAGGGAGCGCCCGGCTTCGTACTGGCCCTTGTCCACGGCACCGATGCCAGCGCGGATGATCTCGGCCATGTACGCGCCTTCATTGAGGCCCAGAGCGATGATGGCCGCCTGGATATTGCCCGGCACGATCAGGCCGAACAGCTCGATGTCCTCAAAGCGAAAAATCCCGCCCGCCGCCAGCGCCGTGTACAGGAACACGATCTGCACCAGCAGTGGCGTGCCGCGCATCAACCACACATAAAAGCGTACCGGCAGGTGCAGCAGCGGGTTCTTCGACAGGCGCAACAGCGCCGCCGCCAAGCCCAGCACGCAACCCAGCAGCATCGCCGACACCGCGATCAGGCACGTCAGCCAGAGCCCGGTGAGGTACACCCCGCTGGGCTGCAACAGGTACTGCCAGAACACATCCCAATTGAAGTTCATGGCTGGAAACCTCAGTCGAGAGTGTCGCTGCTGACATGCCATTTATTCAGCAACGCCACGTAGCTGCCGTCGCTGCGCATGTCGCTGATCACCTGCTGCACGGCGGCAGTGAGTTGCGGATCGTCCTTGCGCATGCCCAGGCCCGTGAGGATGCGGCTGAAGGCGGGTACGCCTTCCTGGAACAGGTCGGGGGCCATGGCGGCGTAGTAACCGGCAGTTTCCACGGTGGTGCCGTAGGCGTCGACCTGGCTGATGCGCAGGGCCTGGAAGGCATCGGTGTCGGTGTTGTAGACCACCAGCTTCATCGGCGGCTTGCTGGCCTTGGTGAGGGTGTCGTTTTGCGCGTCGAGCAGGGTCTTGATGGTGGAGCCGTTGAGCACCGCGACCTTGTGCCCGGACAGATCATCCAGCGCCTTGATGCCTTTGGGGTTGCCCTTGGGCACCACCACCGACTGGCTGGAGTACATGTAGTTGACGATGTCGATCACCTGGCGCCGTTCGGGCTTGTCGAACAGTTGGTCGACGATCATGTCGCACTGCTGGGCGAGCAAGGCCGGCACCAGGCCGGAGAACGGAATCACCCGCCACTGCACTTGTTTGTCGCCCAGGCGCTTGGCGATTTCCAGGCCCAGGTCGACGGTGAGCCCGCGCGGTTTCTGCGCTTCATCGAAGGACACGAGGGGCGGTGAATCCATCCCCGAGCAGTAGACGAGTTTGTCGGCGTTCTTCAAGCGCTCCGGCACCTGGGGCGCAGCAGAGGCCCATTGGGTACAGATGCCGAGGGAGACAGCCACCAGCAAGGCGCGGCGTTTATGCATGACCAGACACTCCAGTTCGTTGGTTAACGGGGCAGGACTCAAAGTCAAAACACGGGTGGGCTTGGGCCCACCTCTGATTATTTTTCCGACTGCAAAAACTGGATCAGCGCCGGCACGGTGCCTTCGATGTGTTCGCGCACCACGGCTTCGGCGCGAGCGGCATCACCGGCGCGGATCGCATCAAGGATCACCGCGTGTTCTTCGCGGGCGCTGAGGGGTTTGTCACCGTGTTGCAGCCACAGGCGCATGGGCGCTTCCACCAGCGAGTACAGCGCCGAGATCTGCTTCATCAAGCGCGGACGGCCGCTGAGGCTGCACAGGTATTCGTGGAAGGCGCGGTGGCGGCCGACCCAGGCGGCGCTTTCGTCGCGGTAATCGTCCATCTCGTCGAGCATGCGTTCCAGTGCGGCCAATTGGCGCTCGCCGATCCGGCTGACGGCCACACGTACTGCCAGGCCCTCGAGGGCGCTGCGCATCTCGAAGACTTCGTGCAACTCGTCGATATCCAGACCGCTGACGACGGCGCCGCGGTTGGGCCTGAGGGTGACCAGACCCTGGGCATCCAGGCGGCGAAAGGCTTCGCGCACCGGCATGCGGCTCATGCCTATTTCACTGGCGATGTCTTCGGCAATCAGCCGGTCGCCCTTGCGGTAGCGGCCACTGCAAATGGCATCAAGCAGGAAGTTGTAGGCCTCCTCCTCGGCGGTAAGGGGCTGGCGGTCAACGTAAGCGGGGGCAAATTGCATCGGCAGCACCTTTTGTATTTTTGTATCCAATTATCCATGGATGCAAAAAAGCAGGATGCGTGCCAATTGGATGGGTGGTGAGGCAAGTGGTTGATTTGGATGGAATAGAAAAGATTTTCGGCTGATGGGGCGGAAGGCGGGCGTAGGAATCTGCTACCAAATGGCTCAGAAGATGCCCCATTGGTGGGCGGAGGTAACATGCCGGTCTATTGGTTTAGAATCACCGCATACCGCCGAAAACGCCGCGCCCACTCGGATACCGCGAAGAAAGGCCGGTAGTTCCTACTTTTGATAGCGCCAGAAACGAAAAAAGGGACCCAGTACACTGTACTGGATCCCCTTCAGAATATGGTCGGGACGGAGTGATTCGAACACTCGACCCCTAGCACCCCATGCTAGTGCGCTACCGGACTGCGCTACGCCCCGACTAGGCGTGTTACTGGGTTCGCTTCTTGAGGAAGCGAACCGGAATATACCGCAAGCTTTTGAAATGTGGAAGTATTTTAAAAGCTGGAATTACTTCTTCAGCACCACCAGCACATCTTCGAGTTCGGAGATCATCTGGCGGATCAGCTGCTTGTATTGGGTGGTGTCGTCTTTGGCTTCATCACCGGACATACGCTGGCGCGCGCCGCTGATGGTGAACCCCTGGTCGTACAGCAACGCACGGATCTGCCGGATCATCAGCACATCCTGGCGCTGATAATACCGACGGTTCCCGGTGCGTTTGACGGGGTTGAGTTGAGGAAACTCCTGCTCCCAATAGCGCAGCACGTGCGGCTTGACCGCACAGAGCTCGCTGACTTCACCAATGGTGAAGTAGCGTTTGCCTGGGATGACGGGTAGCTCGTCGTTATGACTTGGTTCCAGCATAAGCCTCAACTCGGGCCTTCAACTTCTGCCCTGGACGAAAGGTGACCACACGGCGAGCCGTGATCGGGATTTCTTCTCCCGTTTTTGGATTGCGGCCAGGCCGCTGGCGTTTGTCCCGCAGGTCAAAATTGCCGAAACCGGACAATTTGACCTGCTCGTTGTCTTCCAGAGCGTGTCTGATCTCTTCAAAAAACAGCTCGACCAATTCCTTGGCCTCGCGCTTGTTCAGACCCAGCTCTTCGTACAGACGTTCCGCCATCTCAGCTTTCGTCAAAGCCCCCATACGTCACTTCCTTAACGTGGCGTTCAACCTTTGTTCGAGCGAGGTGAGGATATTTTGTGTCGTGGTATTCACCTCATCGTCATTAAGAGTGCGCGATGGATGCTGCCAGGTCAAGCCAACTGCAAGGCTTTTTCTATGCGGATCAATGCCTTTACCCTGATAGACGTCAAATAGCCTGAGGTCTGTCAGCCATTCCCCTGCATTTTCACGGATTACATCCAGAACGGCAGTGGCGGCCACTTCACGATCGGCAATCAGCGCGAGGTCACGACGCACTTCAGGGAAGCGCGACAACTCGCTGAATTTAGGCATCTTGCCCGACGCGACTTCAGCCAAGACTAGCTCAAAAACAAAGACCGGACGGTCCAGGCCGAGGGTTTTCGACAGCTCAGGGTGAATGGCGCCGACGAAGCCCACCAAACGACCTTCACGTTCGATACGTGCAGTCTGGCCCGGGTGCAACGCCGGGTGGCTGCCAGGCAGGAAGGTGAAGTCATCCAAGGCACCGGCAAAGCCCAATACCGCCTCCACGTCTGCCTTGACGTCGAAGAAGTCCACGGTTTCGCGACCCTGCGCCCAGCCTTCCGGCAGGCGGCTGCCGCACACCACACCGGCCAGCATCGGCTCTTGCTTGAGGCCGTCCAATTGACCGACAAAACGCAGGCCGCTTTCGAACATGCGCACGCGGTCTTGCTGACGGTTCAGGTTGTGGGACAACGCCTTCACCAAGCCTGGCCACAGCGACGAACGCATGGCAGCCATGTCATTGGAGATCGGGTTGGCCAGCAACAGCGGCTCGACGCCCGGGTTGAACAGTTCGAACTGCTTCGGATCGATGAAGCTGTAGGTCACCGCTTCCTGGTAACCACGAGCCACCAGCAGGCGACGCAGCTCAGGCAGGTGCGCACGCGCCTCGGCCTTGGGTTGCGGGGCCAGGCGCGCTTGCGGGTAACGAACCGGCAGGCGGTTGTAGCCATACAGGCGGGCCAGTTCTTCGATCAAGTCGACTTCCAGGCTGATATCGAAGCGATGGCTTGGCACTTCAACGTGCCACTGCCCTTCCCCGCCGGCGGTGATACCCAGGCCGAGGGCGGACAACAGTTGCTCGATTTCAGCCGGCTCAATCACCAGGCCGAGCATTTGCTCAACGCTTTTGGCACGCAGGGTGATCGGCGCAACGGACGGCAGGTGCTGCTCGCTGACGGTTTCAGTGATCGGGCCGGCTTCGCCACCGGTGATTTCCAGCAGCAGGCCAGTGGCACGCTCCATGGCTTCACGGGCCAGCTTCCAGTCCACGCCACGCTCGTAGCGGTGCGACGCATCGGTGTGCAGGCCGTAGGAGCGGGCCTTGCCAGCGATGGCGATCTGGTCGAAGAACGCACTTTCAAGGAAAACGTCACGAGTGGTGTCAGACACGCCACTGTGCTCGCCACCCATCACGCCGGCAATCGCCAGGGCACGGGAATGGTCAGCAATGACCAGGGTGTCGGCGCGCAGGCTGACTTCCTGGCCATCAAGCAGAACAAGCTTTTCGCCCTCTTCAGCCATGCGCACGCGGATGCCACCTTTGATTTCGGCGAGATCGAAAGCGTGCAGCGGCTGACCCAGCTCCAGCATCACGTAGTTAGTGATGTCGACAGCTGCATCGATGCTGCGCACGTCAGCGCGACGCAGACGCTCAACCATCCACAGCGGGGTTGGCTTGGACAGGTCGACGTTACGGATCACACGACCCAGGTAACGTGGGCAGGCGTTTGGCGCCAGCACTTCAATCGGGCGTACTTCGTCGTGCACCGCAGGCACGGCAGCAACGACCGGGCGGGTGACCGGGGCGTTGTACAGCGCGCCCACTTCACGGGCCAAGCCGGCCAGGGACAGGCAGTCGCCACGGTTCGGGGTCAGGTCGACCTCGATACTGGCGTCTTCCAGGTCCAGGTAAACGCGGATGTCCTGGCCCACGGGCGCGTCGGCCGGCAGTTCCATCAGGCCATCGTTGCCCTCACCCACTTGCAGCTCGGCCTGGGAGCACAGCATGCCGTTGGACTCAACACCACGCAGCTTGGCTTTCTTGATCTTGAAGTCGCCTGGCAACTCGGCACCGATCATGGCGAATGGGATCTTCAGGCCGGGGCGCACGTTGGGCGCTCCGCACACGACCTGGAAGGTTTCCGCGCCATTGCTGACCTGGCACACACGCAACTTATCGGCATCGGGGTGTTGCTCGGTGCTCAGCACCTCGCCAACCACGACGCCATTGAAAACACCGGCGGCCGGAGTAACGCTATCGACCTCAAGACCGGCCATCGACAGACGAGCGACCAGCTCGTCGCGGCCTACCTGCGGGCTTACCCAGCCACGCAGCCATTGTTCACTGAATTTCATCCTGCTCTCCTAAAGGTTCGTTACGACTAGCGAAATTGCGCGAGGAACCGCAAGTCGTTGTCGAAGAACAGACGCAAGTCGTTCACGCCGTAACGCAGCATGGCCAGACGCTCAACGCCCATGCCGAAGGCAAAGCCCGAGAATTCTTCCGGGTCGATCCCGGACATGCGCAGCACGTTCGGGTGAACCATGCCGCAGCCCATCACTTCCAGCCAGCCGGTTTGCTTGCACACGCGGCAGCCTTTGCCACTGCACATCACGCATTCCATATCCACTTCAGCGGATGGCTCGGTGAACGGGAAGAACGATGGACGGAAACGCACCGCCAGCTCTTTCTCGAAGAACACACGAAGAAACTCTTCGATGGTGCCCTTGAGGTCGGCGAAGTTGATGTCGCAATCAACCAGCAGGCCTTCGACCTGGTGGAACATCGGCGAGTGGGTGATATCGGAGTCGCTGCGGTACACACGGCCTGGGCAGACGATGCGGATCGGCGGCTTGTTCGCTTCCATGGTGCGGACCTGTACTGGCGAGGTATGGGTGCGCAACAGCATGTTCGCGTTGAAATAGAAGGTGTCGTGCATCGACCGGGCCGGGTGGTGGCCTGGGATGTTGAGCGCCTCGAAGTTGTGATAGTCGTCTTCGACCTCTGGGCCTTCGGCAATGCCGTAGCCAATGTGGGTGAAGAACTGCTCGATACGTTCCAGAGTCCGGGTGATCGGATGCAGGCCGCCCGAGGCCTGGCCACGGCCAGGCAGGGTTACGTCAATGGACTCGGCGGCGAGTTTGGCCGCTAGATCAGCCTCCTCCATTGTCGCCTTGCGCGCATTGAGAACCTCTGTGACACGCTCCTTGGCGACGTTGATCAGCGCACCGACTTGCGGACGCTCTTCAGCCGGCAAATTCCCCAGGGTCTTCATCACCTGAGTCAATTCACCCTTTTTGCCAAGGTAGTGAACCCGGATTTGCTCCAGGGCATTGATATCTTCAGCGCTTTGCACAGCCTCAAGAGCTTGAGCGACGAGCGCGTCCAGGTTTTCCATGTACAGACTCCAGATACAAAATAGGGGAAGAGCTTGAAGGCTCTTCCCCTATTTATGACGTTTACCACCCTGGGCTGCAGGAGCAACCCAGAATGACTGTCGGGGGTACTTAAGCCAAGGTGGCTTTAGCTTTCTCGACAATCGCGGCAAACACCGCTTTTTCGTTCACTGCCAGATCAGCCAGAACCTTACGGTCGATCTCGATGGACGCTTTTTTCAGGCCAGCGATGAAACGGCTGTAGGACAGACCGTTAACACGTGCACCAGCGTTGATACGAGCGATCCACAGAGCGCGGAACTGACGTTTTTTCTGACGACGGTCACGGTAGGCGTATTGGCCTGCCTTGATTACCGCTTGCTTGGCAACACGGAATACGCGTGAACGCGCGCCGTAGTAGCCTTTAGCAAGTTTCAGAATTTTTTTGTGACGTTTACGGGCAATGACGCCACGCTTTACACGAGCCATGAGTTACTTCCTCTATTCTTGATCCAAAAATTAACGAAGGCGCAGCATGCGCTCGACTTTTGCCACGTCAGACGGATGCAGCAAGCTGCTACCGCGCAGTTGACGCTTACGCTTGGTCGACATTTTGGTCAGGATGTGGCTCTTGAAAGCGTGCTTGTGCTTGATACCGTTAGCAGTTTTCAGAAACCGCTTAGCAGCACCACTTTTAGTCTTCATCTTTGGCATGTTCGGATACTCCGCATTCAGTTGATAAACATAATCAGAAGGCCTGCCGTGCCCTGTTGATTACTTCTTCTTTTTCGGGGCGATGACCATGATCAGCTGGCGTCCTTCCATCTTAGGATGCTGCTCGACGGAACCGTACTCCAGCAGGTCAGCTTCAACCCGCTTGAGGAGTTCCATCCCCAGCTCCTGGTGGGCCATCTCACGGCCGCGGAATCGCAAGGATACCTTGGCCCTGTCCCCATCACTCAGGAAACGTACCAGGTTGCGCAGTTTTACCTGGTAATCCCCTTCCTCCGTCCCTGGACGAAACTTGATTTCTTTTACTTGAATCTGCTTTTGGTTCTTCTTCGCCGCAGCAATCTGCTTCTTCTTTTCGAAGATCGACTTGCCGTAGTCCATCACCCGGCAAACAGGCGGGACTGCGTCGGCGGAGATTTCCACCAGGTCCAACTTGGACTCTTCAGCGATACGAAGCGCTTCATCAATCGAGACGATGCCAATCTGCTCGCCGTCAGCGCCAATTAACCGAACCTCGCGTGCCGAGATATTCTCGTTGATCGGGGCTTTCGGTGCAGCTCGTTTATCTTGTCTCATTTCACGCTTAATAATAATTACTCCGAATCTGGGCGACCACGCCGGGAAACCGCTTGCGCGAGGAACTCAGCGAACTGGGCGACGGGCATCGAGCCCAGGTCAGCACCTTCACGAGTACGCACAGCGACAGTCTGCATCTCGACTTCCCGATCTCCGATAACCAAAAGATAGGGAACCTTGAGCAAAGTATGCTCGCGGATTTTAAAGCCGATCTTTTCATTTCTCAAGTCGGACTTGGCACGAAACCCGCTTTCGTTGAGAGTTTTTTCAACTTCAGCGGCAAAATCTGCCTGTTTATCAGTGATATTCATGATCACTGCCTGGGTCGGAGCCAGCCACGCAGGGAATGCACCCTCGTAGTGCTCGATCAGGATCCCGACGAACCGTTCGAACGAACCGAGGATCGCCCGGTGCAGCATAACCGGGTGTTTGCGGCTGTTGTCTTCGGACACGTATTCGGCGCCCAGACGGATCGGCAGGTTAAAATCGAGCTGCAGGGTACCACACTGCCAGACACGGCCAAGGCAATCTTTCAGCGAGAACTCGATCTTCGGACCGTAGAAAGCACCCTCGCCTGGCTGCAGGTCGTACGCAAGGCCCGCGCTGTCGAGCGCCGCGGCTAGTGCCGATTCGGCGCGATCCCACAGCTCGTCGGAACCGAC
The DNA here is from genome assembly GCF_059418405.1 of Pseudomonas sp. GW821-FHT09A09. Classification (NCBI taxonomy): domain Bacteria; kingdom Pseudomonadati; phylum Pseudomonadota; class Gammaproteobacteria; order Pseudomonadales; family Pseudomonadaceae; genus Pseudomonas; species Pseudomonas sp. GW821-FHT09A09. The sequence goes on along the minus strand of NZ_JBWKPU010000030.1, from coordinate 59,370 downwards.
GCGTTTTTCCGGACGAGTGGACAGCTTCATTTCGACTTCGGTAAAGCCGAAATCGCGATAGACATCCATGGTCAGCTTGATGAACGCGGCGGATTCGGCCTGCATCTGCTCTTCGGTGCAGAAGATGTGGGCGTCATCCTGGGTGAAGCCACGCACGCGCATGATGCCGTGCAGCGCACCCGATGGCTCGTTACGGTGGCAGGCACCGAACTCGGCCAGGCGCATCGGCAACTCGCGATAGCTCTTCAGACCCTGGTTGAACACCTGCACGTGGCAAGGGCAGTTCATGGGCTTGATGGCGTAGTCGCGGTTTTCCGACTGGGTGGTGAACATGTTGTCGGCGTAGTTGGCCCAGTGCCCGGATTTCTCCCACAGGCTACGGTCAACGACTTGCGGAGTCTTGATCTCCAGGTAGCCGTTGTCGCGCTGAACCTTGCGCATGTACTGCTCAAGCACCTGGTACAGGGTCCAGCCGTTCGGGTGCCAGAACACCATGCCCGGCGCTTCTTCCTGGAGGTGGAACAGGTTCAGGCGCTTGCCAATCTTGCGGTGGTCGCGCTTTTCAGCTTCTTCGATGCGCTGGATGTAGGCGGCCAGCTGCTTCTTGTCAGCCCAGGCGGTACCGTAGATGCGCTGCAGTTGCTCGTTTTTCGCATCGCCACGCCAATAGGCGCCGGACAGCTTGGTCAGCTTGAACGACTTGAGGAAACGCGTGTTCGGCACGTGCGGGCCACGGCACATGTCGACATATTCTTCGTGGTAGTACAGGCCCATGGCCTGCTCGTCCGGCATGTCTTCCACCAGGCGCAGCTTGTAGTCTTCGCCACGGGCGGTAAACACGTCGATTACGTCGGCGCGCGGCGTGACTTTCTTGATCACGTCGTAATCTTTTTCGATCAGCTGATGCATGCGCTGTTCGATCGCGGCCAGGTCGTCCGGTGTGAAAGGACGTTCATAGGCGATGTCGTAATAGAAGCCTTCTTCGATGACCGGGCCGATCACCATTTTCGCGGTCGGATACAGCTGCTTGACCGCGTGGCCAATCAGGTGAGCGCAAGAGTGACGAATGATCTCCAGCCCCTCCTGGTCCTTGGGCGTGATGATCTGCAGGCTGGCATCGGTGGTGATCAGGTCGCTGGCATCGACCAGCTTGCCGTCGACCTTGCCGGCCACGGTGGCTTTGGCCAGGCCTGCACCGATGGATGCGGCGACATCGGCTACGGAAACCGAATGATCGAATGAACGTTGACTGCCGTCGGGAAGAGTAATAGTTGGCATGGCGCCTCCTCTCCTAGTGGTGACCCCTACCAAAGGTCACGTGGGTTGGGATGAGCCAGTACAAGATCCAATACCAGGCCGTTCAGTGATGAACGCCTGCCTTACAGCGGCAGGAGCCTTTCGGCCAACCGATAATCGAACCAGAGTGACTGGAGTGAGCTAAAAAGAACATGGCAAGGCGGCAAATGGCGCGCCTGGAAATAGCCAGGTCGACGATGCTAGCACAGATGAACGGTCGTCGCGCCGGCGCGGCTTCATGTAATGAAAAATTCCGGGCTTTGCTGCTGCAAAAGTGAACTTGAGCTGTACGCACTACCTCAAACCCACTGAGAATTGCTGTCCGTCTTCGACCCAAAGGAGCATCCCATGATGCGTTTTACCTCGACACTCGCTCTCGCCGCCTCCCTGACACTGATGTCCCTCGGCGCACAAGCAGCCGCTCCATCGAACTGGCCTGCCGGCGCCCGCGATAGCTTCGTCAAAGATTGCAGCGCAGCAGCCCAGCAGAACGTCGACGCCAAAACCGCCAAAGACCATTGCGAATGTGGCGCCGACAAGATCAATGCCGAGCTGACCACGGCGGAAATCACAGAGCTCATGAAAAACCCGAATGCCAGCCCTGCACTTAAAAACAAAGCGGTTGCGGCGATTTCGTCCTGCAAAGTCGTGAAAAAATAGTCAGCCATACCCGTGCTCAGACGGTCAATTTGTTGAAAAAACAGCCTGAAAATTGCCTTATCTCACAAATTACGCAGCTTTTACGGCTTTTTTTAACAGCTGATATTTCGCGCCAAAGCCCCGTAGATCGGGGCTTTCAGCCGACCGAAGCACTAAACGCAACGCTATTGATTAGCAAACAATGCCTTGGGGGGGCTCCCAAGCCGAACATTTCGACTATGATAGCCCGGTGTGCCCAGTTGGCCTGAGCAGCACAGCACTACTGAAAATATATGTTTCTTGGAGATACACCATGTCTAATCGCCAAACCGGCACCGTTAAATGGTTCAACGATGAAAAAGGCTTCGGCTTCATCACTCCTCAAGGTGGCGGTGACGACCTGTTCGTACACTTCAAAGCTATCGAAAGCGACGGTTTCAAAAGCCTGAAAGAAGGCCAAACCGTTTCCTTCGTGGCTGAGAAAGGCCAAAAGGGTATGCAAGCTGCACAGGTTCGCGGCGAGTAATTCTCCGCTGAGCTAAAAAAACCCCGTCCATGTGGCGGGGTTTTTTATGGGCGCTGTAAAAGCCTTGAAGCGATCAGCCGCAATTGACCCGCGTGATCACCAGGTTGTCGTCGGTGTTCAGGTTCAGGCGATCGGAGCGGTATTCCAGAGTAATCATGTCGTTTGGCTTGAGAATCCGTGCGTTCTGCGCACCGGCACGGGTACGGGCCTGCTCCAGCAACTGGGGCGAGGCTTTCTGGCCGATTGCGAACTCGGCGGCTTTCGACTCACAGCGGGTATGAGTGACGTCAGCGGCGGCGGTTGCTTTGCCTGGCTCAGAGGCACCCGGGGTGCTGCAACCCGCCAACGCGAGTGCTGCCAACAAAGTACCGAATGATGCGAGCTTCCAAGGCATGAAGCCTCCTATGATAAAAATGGACAGAGATCGTGCGACAGCGATATGGCGGATTGGTTTCAAGACGTAAACCGCCGGAGGGCAAGTCTGCCCTACTCTTGCGCGGCATTCGCCCGAGCAATCGTCACCAGATATGAACGTACTCAGTAGATATCGATGTAGTCGGACGAAGGTTTTGGCCAGTTCTGCGTAAGCGCATTCAGGATCTGGGTCACCCAGACTTCATCGCTGGCAGCCACGTTGCCGACGTAGCCTGAGCCCTTGGCCCAGGTCTCCAGGCGAAACAGCAACCCTTCGATCTCGACACCACCCACCGCCCTGCCAGAAGAGATATAAGCGATCCCGGCCTTGGTCACCCGCAATTGGGCATGTTCATCGTCACTGGCACTGGCAATCAACTGGCGCACGGCGGCCAGGTTCAGGTTGTCGGGGTTGTTCAAATCGATCTGCACGCGTTCATTCCCGGCAATTAAACAGGGAGACAGTGTCGCACAGCCCTTCGCTCATGCCTAAGTAGCAGTGCCAAACGCGGCGCAAAATGGTTAACTGCGCCGGCAAGAACCGCGTTCCAGCGCATTACCCAGTACTTTCAACACCGCGAGACAGCCATGAGCACTGTAACCCTCCAAGCCGATATCAAAGCCAAGTGGCCTCAGGGACAAAGTTCCTACAGCCCCGGAAGCCCCGAAGAATTGGCAATCATCGGTATCGACCTGCTGGTCAAGGAATTGGGCACCCAAGCGGCGCAAGCCTTTATCGGTCAGGTATTCGAAAAATACCCGGCCGATCACATGGGTGCACACGACCCCGAGCGGGAATAAGAACCGGTCGACGAGCGCCGACCGGCAAACACCTTACTTCAAGCGTGCCAGGCGCTCAGTCAGCAGATCGAAGAAGCCCTGGGCGTCGCCGTTCTCGACCCAAAACACATTCTTTTCCTGCTTCAGGCCGTCGTACCAGTCGACGATGGTCTGACCGAAAGTCGGGCCTTCGCGGCTATCGACCACCATATTGGCCTGACGGCCGCTGAACAGTGAAGGCTTGAGCAGATAAGCAATCACCGTGGCATCGTGCACCGGGCCACCGGGGATGCCGTAGTGCTCCATATCGCCTTTGACGTATTCGTTAAGGATATTGCTGACGACTTTGCTCGCGTTGTTGTTGAGGTCTGCGATCTTTTTCAAACGCGTTTCGCTGGTCAGGACTTTGTGGGTCACGTCCAGCGGCAGGTAGGTCAACTTGACGCCACTCTTGAGCACGATCTCGGCCGCAACCGGGTCGGCGAACAGATTGAATTCGGCCACCGGCGTAATGTTGCCGCCATTGAAGTGCGCACCGCCCATCACCACGACCTCCTTGATGCCTTGGGTGATTTCCGGCGCCTGGGTCAATGCCAGCGCCAGGTTGGTTTGCGGACCGAGCATAGCGATGGTGATGCTATGGGGCTTGGCGGTGCTCAAGGTCTTGATCAGGTAATCAACCGCATTGCCTTCGGCCAGGCCCTTTTTCGGCTCATGCACGGTGACGCCGGAGATGCCTTCCTTGCCGTGGATATTCTCGGCATAGATCGGCGTGCGCAGCAGCGGCTTGGGTGCGCCGGCATACACCGGAATATCTTCGCGCCCTGCCCACTCACGGGCCAGCCGTGCGTTGCGGGAGGTCTTGTCCAGGCGCACATTGCCGGCGACAGTGGTCAGCGCTCGAATGTGCAACTCCTCCGGAGAAGCCATGGCAAACAGCAAGGCTACTACGTCATCAGCACCGGGGTCGGTGTCGATGATCAGGTCGATTTTTTCCGCCGCATGGGCGCTGGCTGCGGTGAGTGCGGACAAGAGCAGGACACTCCGGAACAGGTTTTTCAGGGTGGGTAGACCACGTTGCATGAAACACTCCTTGTCATTGGGAACGCTAGAAAGTTACGCCGGACACCAGCGCGATGTTGCAATAAGGCTGGCACTCGCCCGTGCGCACGACGGCGCGAGCCTTGCGGCTCAGTTGCTTGAATTCTTCATGGCTGACCAGACGGCGCTCGCCCAGGGCCGCCTGCTCGGTCAGGGTATTAAGGGCCGCCAACGCCGGTGGCTGCTTGAGCAGGATCTCCTCGGCCAGCACGTGGCTTTCCACCTGCATCTCGCTGAGCACAATGCGCAAGGTGCTGATGAAGTCCGGAATGCCTCGGGTCAGCGCCAGGTCGATCAGCTCGACGCCAGGCGGTACCGGCAAGCCGGCATCACCGATCACCAGTACATCGCCGTGACCCAGGGACGCGATGACGCGTGACAGTGCAATATTGAGGAGCGGTGTCTTTTTCATGAGGGCACAAAACCTTGAACGTCGTGCAGCGTGGGAATAGAGGGCTGCGCACCGGCACGTGTCACTGACAGCGCCGCTGCCACTTGGCCAAATCGGATAGCCTCGGCTTCGCTCTTGCCATTGGCCAGCGCCGCAGCAAAGCCTCCGACAAAGGTGTCACCGGCCGCCGTGGTATCCACAGCCTTGACCTTTGGCGCCACCAGGTGTTCGAAGCCCTTGCCATCGGCAAACAGCGCGCCTTGGGCACCCAGGGTGATGATGACTTTGCCGGCGCCGGCCTTGATTAATTGTGTCGCGGCAACCTGGGCACTTTCGAGAGAGTCCACCGTCACGCCACTGAGGGCCGTGGCTTCGCTCTCATTGGGGATCAGGTAGTCGATCGCGGCATACCAGTCGCCCGGCAACGGGCCGCTGGCCGGTGCCGGGTTCAGGATGACGACCTTGCCCAGCTCACGCCCGCGCTTGAGCGCATGGCCAACGGTGGCCATCGGCACTTCAAGCTGGCAGATGATCACATCGGCCGCCTGCAGAACGGCGTCAGAGGCTTGCAGTGACGCAGGTGTCAGCTCGCCGTTGCTGCCGGCCACGATCACGATTGCGTTCTGGCTGCTGTCGTCCACCACTATCAATGCCACGCCGCTGGATCCCTCTACCGTGGCGACGGCCTGGCAATCAATGCCTTCCACCAGCAATGCATCACGCAACTGGGTGCCGTAGGCGTCAGTGCCCACGCGACCAACCATCGCCACCTCGGCACCCAGGCGCGCTGCCGCCACCGCTTGGTTGGCACCCTTGCCGCCAGACACCGTGGTGAACGTCTGGCCGATCAGGGTTTCACCGGCACGCGGCAACCGGCTGGCACGGGTCACCAGGTCCATGTTCAAGCTGCCTATTACCACTACTTTTGCGGGCATACATCAGTACTCATCAATTCGGTTCAGCGGTATTGGGCGAAGACCCCGGCAAAAGGTGCCGTGGACTCTCGCAACACAATACTCGGCGTCACGATGCGTTGATCGATCGGCAGTTGGGGGGTTGCAATTCGTTGCAGCAAAAGCTCGGCCGCCGTCTCGCCCAGCTGCACGATCGACTGCCCGACCGTGGTCAGCGCCGGGTACACGTAGCGGCCCATTTGGATATCATCGAAACCGATCACCGACAGTTCGCCCGGCACGCGGATGTTGCGCTCGGCCGCCGCGCGTAACACGCCGAAGCCAATCATGTCGTTGCTGGCGAAGATCGCGCTGGGCGGGTTCTGCGCCAACAGCTTCACCGCTGCGGCATAACCACCGGTGCTGGTGAAATCGCTTTCTTCGGTGCGTCCCGCTGCCACTTCTACACCTGCCTCACGCAGGGCGCGGTGATAGCCCGCCAGACGCATCTGCGCCACGCGGGTATGCCCAGGGCCGCCAATGCAGGCAATGTCCCGGTGACCAAGTTCCAGTAAATGTTTAGTCGCCAGGTAGGCACCCTCTTCGTGGTCGATGCGCACCAGGTCGACATCAATACCGTCCAGTGCCCGATCGACAATCACCATCGGCGTGCGCACCGCGCTCAAGCCGGCCGCGAGGCCGCTGTCGTCACCGCCCACCGAGGTCACGATCAAGCCGTCGATGCGTTTCTCCAACAACACGCGCAGATAATTGCGCTGCTTTTCAGCATTGTCGTCGGAGTTGCAGAGGATGACGCAGTAGCCATTACGCTCGCAGTAATCCTCAATGCCCCGCGCCAGCTCCGCAAAATACGGGTTGAGGCTGTTGGGCACCAACAGACCGATGGTGGCGGTGGTCTTGGCCTTGAGCGAGCGTGCAACAGCACTCGGTACATAGTCCAGCTGCTTGATCGCCGCCTCGACCTTGATCCGCACAGGCTCGCTGACCGGGCGCGTCTTGTTCACCACATGGGACACCGTGGTGTAGGAAATACCTGCAAGCGCTGCCACATCCTTGATCGTTGCCATGGTTCAGCCTCGCCGACTGGCGCGCTGGCTGCGGTAGGTATCGAGGACCACGGCGATCACGATCACGGCACCGGTAATGATGCGCTTTGTGGGCTCCGTGGCACCAATCTGCGCCAGTCCAGCTGCCAGTACCGAAATAATCAACACACCAAAGAAGGTACTGATGACCGAACCGCGCCCGCCCATCAGGCTGGTGCCGCCGATCACCACGGCGGCGATCACCTGCAGCTCGAGGCCGGAGCCGGCATTCGGATCAGCCGCTTCGAGCCGTGAAATCTGGAACAGTGCCGCCACGCCTGCCAACAGGCCCATCAGGCTGAACACCAGGATCTTGTAGGGCTTGGGATTGATCCCCGCCAGGCGCACGGCCTCTTCGTTGGTACCGATGCCAATCAGGTAACGACCGAATACGGTACGGGTCAACACCAACTGGGCCGCGATGATCACCAGCAGCGCAATGATAAACGATGGCGAAATGCCGAACGCCACCGGGTTCGATAGCCAGGCGAAGGAATCACCGATGTACGCTGTGCGCGAGCCCGTCATTTGGTAAGCGACACCACGAGCCATTTCCAGCACGCCGAGTGACACGATAAACGACGGAATCCGCCACGCCACGGTGATCGAACCGGTGATAGTGCCAGCCAATGCCGCACAGCCCATGCCGAGCACAGCGGCCGGCAATACGCTCCAGCCCCAGCCCAGGATCGCCACGCTGACCGCCGACGCAGCCAGTGCCAGCACTGAGCCTACCGACAGGTCGATGCCACCGATGATGAGGATGAACGTCATGCCCACCGCCAACACCATCAGGTCAGGGATCTGGTTGGCGAGGGTGCTGAAGGTGTCATAGGACAGGAAGTGATCGCTGAGCACCGAGAACAGCGCAATCATCGCCAGCAACGCACCCGCCAGCCCAAGATAAGTGCCCAGACCGTAGAAATTGCCGCCGGTTTTACCAGGGGAAGTTGTTGTTTTCATGGGGTATCCCTAAGCACTGCGTCGTTGAGCAGCGCATCACGTTTCTGATAGCCGGCAAAGGCGGCGGCGAGCAATTCATCCTGGGTCCAGCTGTCGCGCTCGAATGTCTCGATCAAGCGCCCGGCCGAGAGCACACCGATGCGATCGCAGATCAGCATCAGCTCACGCAGGTCACTGGACACCACCACCAGCGCTTTGCCCTGGCGAGTCAGTTCGCCGAGCAAGGCATAAATGTCGAACTTGGCGCCCACGTCGATGCCGCGGGTCGGCTCGTCGAACAGCATCACCGCACAATCACGCTCCAGCCAACGGCCAATCACGACTTTCTGCTGGTTACCACCGGACAACTCGGACACCAGTTGTGCCGGGCTGGAACTGCGGATGCGCATGGCGTCGATCTGGCGCTTGGCCAGGGCCGTTTCGTCACGCGCATTCACCACGCCACCACCGGAGATTTCCGGCATGTTACCCAGGGCGATGTTGGCACTGATGGATTGAGTCAGCAGCAGGCCTTCGCCCTTGCGGTCTTCGGTGATCAACGCGATGCCATGCCCGACCGCATCCACTGGAGAACGGATGCTCACCACCTGGGCCGGCGAGCCCAGCGCAACGGTGCCACTGTCTGCCAGGTCAGCGCCGAAGATCAGGCGCAGCAATTCGGTACGGCCAGCGCCGATCAGGCCGGAAATGCCGTAGATCTCGCCAGCACGCACTTCAAAGGACACATCGCGGACCTTGTCCGAACGCGTCAGGCCCTTCACCGTCAGGGCGGGACCGCCGATTGTGCGCGGGCCCAGGTCGATCTGCTCACCCAACTCGCGACCGACCATCAAGGTGACCAGTTGCTCGCTGTTGTAGTTGGCCATCGGCTCGACACAGACCAGCTTGCCATCACGCAATACCGCAATGCGCTGGGCGACACGGGCCAGCTCTTCGAGCCGGTGCGAAATATAAATGATCGCCACGCCGCGGGCCTGCAGACGGGTGATTTGTTCAAACAGCATCTCGACTTCACGGGCGGTCAACATCGCCGTGGGTTCGTCGAGGATCAGCACATGGCAATCGCCAATCAGGTTGCGGGCGATTTCCACCATCTGCTGGTGGCCGATACCCAGGGTGCCAACGAGGGTGTCCGGGTCGATCGCGTCCAGGCCGACCTGGGCCATGGCCTCGATCGCCGCCTTGCGCAGTTGCTTGCGGCTGATCCAGCCACAGTGGCTGGGCAGGTTGTCCAGGAACAGGTTCTCAGCCACGGTCAGGGTCGGCAGCAGGTTGAGTTCCTGCATGACCATGCGCACGCCCAGCTCTTCAGCCTGGGTGCGGCTGCCCGGACGGAAGTCCTGGCCATTGAACTGCATGTGCCCGGTGGTGGGCGTGACCAGCCCGCCGATGATCTTCGACAAGGTACTTTTACCAGCGCCGTTTTCACCGGTCAGCGCCAGCACTTCCCCACGGTTGAGCGTGAGTGTGATGTCGGACAGAACCGGCTGGGCATAGGTCTTGCCGATACCGCTGACCGAGAGGACAGCGTTCGGGGCGGAAGATGACATAGGAAAATCTCCAGGCGCCCGCTCAGGACAAGCGGGCGCTGTTGGGTGCTGCAAGGATTACTTCTTGAGGACGAGTTCGACCGGGGTTTCGATCACGCCGTCTTTGGCATCGACTTTCTCACCCTTGACCAGCTTGAGTGCGTTCTGGATACCGAACACGGCCTGCTGGGCAGCGGCCTGGTCGGCAGTGGCCAACACGCGGCCGTCCTGAAGCATCGGCTTGATGGCTTCGATGTTGTCGTAGCCCACCACCAGCACTTTGCCCGCTTTACCTGCCGCACGTACGGCGGAGACGGCGCCCAGGGCCATGTTGTCGTTACCGGCCAACAAGGCCTTGAGGTCCGGGTATTCGCTCAGCATGGCGGACGCCACTTTCTGGCCCTGGTCGATTTCCCAGTTACCCGACTGGGTGGAGACGATCTTCATCCCGGCAGCGTCCATCGCATCCTTGTAGCCTGCGGTACGTTGCTGGGCGTTGGTGGTGGTCGGAACGCCTTCGATGATGCCGACCTTGTCACCCGAAGCCAGTTGCTTGGCCAGGTAATCGCCGACCAGCTTGGAACCTTTGCGGTTGTCCGGGCCTACGAACGGGATGTCGAGGTTTTTGCTTTTCAGCACGTCCGGGTCAAGACGGTTGTCGATGTTGACGACCTTGATGCCGGCGTCCGAGGCTTTCTTCAGCACGGTAACCAGTGCCTTGGAGTCAGCAGGGGCGATCACAATCGCATTGACCTTGGCGAGGATCATCTGGTTGACGATATCGATCTGCGCGCTGGTATCGGTTTCGTTCTTGATCCCGTTGGTGATCATGTCGAAATCGGCGGCATGTTCTTTCTGATACGTCTTGGCACCGTCTTGCATGGTGACAAAGAATTCGTTGGCGAGGGATTTCATGACAAGGCCGACCTTGGGTTTGGCGGCAGCGTCATCGGCAAATGCAGAGGAGAGCGGCAGGGCAGCGGATGCGGCAGCAAGCACAGCGACAGCAAGAAGACGTCCAGCAAATGGCAGCTTCATGGGTTCACTCCGATCTTATGATTATTGTGAGCAACGCTTGCACCGAAGAACGCTTCGGCAGCCGGCCCACCCGGGTGGCTGATACGAGCTGTCACGATACTTCAAGGCGTGCATCGTGAAACATCTCGCAAACGTTTGCGTTACACCAAACTATGAGAACCTTGTCGAGATTTGTCAACGGGAGAAAACAGCCTTTCATCCACGCCCTCCCTCCCCTGTCCCAGGGGCCCATGGTTGATCCTGTTAAACATTCAACTGCTTGGGTCGTTCTCTAAAACGACAGGCGGCGCTGCCGGCTCCTGCCGCTGACCGAGCACGCTTTCGGACAACCGAACGCCAGCCCACCCCAACGTTCGGAAAGCCGGACACCCACTCAACTGAAAAACCCTACAACCAAAAATAAACTGATTAAAATCAATAAGTTAATTTACAACCGCAGACACAATCAGCCTGGTACAAATCCTGCTCTTACCCTGCACCTCGAGGCATTCAGAATCGCCCGAGTGTTCTAGATGAACCTGCACCAGCACTCATCAAAAACCAGAGAGAAAAATAATGAAATCTGCACTGAAAAACTTTGTTCCGGGCGCGTTAGCCCTCCTGCTGCTGTTCCCCCTTGCCGCCCAGGCAAAGGAAGCTGAAACCAAAACCAAACTCTCCAACGTCGTCATCCTTGCCACCGGCGGCACCATCGCCGGCGCTGGCGCCAGCGCGGCCAACAGTGCCACCTACCAGGCGGCCAAGGTTGGTATCGAACAATTGATCGCCGGTGTTCCTGAGCTTAGCCAGATCGCCAACGTTCGCGGCGAGCAAGTGATGCAAATTGCATCTGAAAGCATCAACAACGAAAACCTGCTGCAACTGGGTCGCCGCGTAGCCGAACTGGCCGACAGCAAGGACGTGGACGGTATCGTGATCACCCACGGCACCGACACCCTGGAAGAAACCGCCTACTTTCTGAACCTGGTCGAAAAAACCGACAAGCCAATCGTGGTCGTAGGTTCGATGCGCCCAGGCACCGCCATGTCGGCTGACGGCATGCTCAACCTGTACAACGCCGTGGCCGTCGCCGGCAGTAAAGACGCGCGTGGCAAAGGCGTGCTGGTCACCATGAACGACGAGATCCAGTCGGGTCGTGACGTCAGCAAGATGATCAACATCAAGACCGAAGCGTTCAAGAGCCCATGGGGCCCGCTGGGCATGGTGGTCGAAGGCAAATCCTACTGGTTCCGCCTGCCTGCCAAGCGTCACACCATGGATTCCGAATTCGACATCAAGAACATCAAGAGCCTGCCCGATGTTGAAATCGCCTACGGCTACGGCAACGTGAGCGACACCGCCGTCAAGGCCCTGGCCCAGGCTGGCGCGAAAGCCATCATCCATGCCGGCACCGGCAACGGCTCGGTCTCGTCCAAAGTCGTACCGGCCCTGCAGGAACTGCGCAAGCAAGGCGTGCAGATCATCCGTTCTTCCCACGTGAATGCCGGCGGTTTCGTTCTGCGTAACGCTGAACAGCCTGACGACAAGTACGACTGGGTTGCCGCCCATGACCTGAACCCGCAAAAAGCGCGGATCCTGGCCATGGTTGCCCTGACCAAGACCCAGGACAGCAAAGAGCTGCAACGGATGTTCTGGGAATATTGATTCCTGGCTGCATCTCGGCACGGGCGGCTTGTCCGCCCTTGCCACCTTTCAGATACGCCCCGCCTGCATGAATTCGCCCAGACAGCTGTCAGACCTAACTCCTGAAGTTTAAGCAGTTGCGAAATTGCCCACAGTTAAATACTGTATGCACGTACAGCTTACTAAGGAATTCTCCGTGGCAACGTCCTCTTCCGCACTGCCGACTCCACCTGATGCCTACGAGCGCCTGGCCATTCGGGTGCAAAAGATCATCAACTCGACCAACGCACAGAAAGCCAAGGCCGCCCTGATCTTCCGTTTGCCGGATGAGCCGGTGGACGAATGGGAGCGTCTGCTGGAAGAAATTGCGGAAAACGATAACGTCACCCTCGCCTACCGGGATGACGGCGGCGTGCAGATTTTCTGGGTTGTGCCGAAGGAAGATTGATTCAATGAGTGTCCGTTTTACCGCTGTGGTTTGCTTGTTCTTTGCCGTCACCGCCCATGCCCAGGCGCCCCGAACCTTCAGCGAAGCCAAGAAGGTCGCCTGGAAACTCTACGCCCCACAATCCACTGAGTTTTACTGCGGCTGCAAATACAACGGTAATCGGGTAGACCTGAAAGCCTGTGGTTACGTCCCGCGCAAAAACGCCAGCCGCGCCGCTCGTATCGAGTGGGAACACATCGTCCCGGCCTGGCAGATCGGCCATCAACGCCAGTGCTGGCAAGCTGGAGGACGCAAGAACTGCACGCGCCACGATGACGTGTTCAAGCGCGCCGAGGCCGACCTGCACAACCTGGTGCCCAGCATTGGCGAGGTGAACGGCGACCGTAACAACTTCAGTTTTGGCTGGCTGCCGGTGCAAAGCGGGCAGTATGGTTCATGCCTGACCCAGGTGGACTTCAAGGCCAAGAAGGTGATGCCGCGCCCTTCCATTCGGGGCATGATCGCCCGCACTTACTTCTACATGAGCAAGCAATACGGTTTGCGCCTGTCCAAACAGGACCGCCAACTGTATGAGGCCTGGAACAAGACCTACCCGGTGCAACCCTGGGAGCGCCAGCGCAATCAGACCGTGGCCTGTGTGATGGGGCGCGGCAACGAATTTGTCGGCCCGGTGAACCTCAAGGCCTGCGGCTGAAAGGGGGCGGGTAACCCGCCCAGCCTTCCGATTACTGCGCGGTCTTGTGTTCGATGACCTGCGACTCGGTATCGTTTTTCTTGGCGCGGGCCAGTTTCTCGGTCAACAGCGCCTGCTTGGCTTCCGCCTCGGCCTTGCTGGCGAACGGTCCCAGCAATACCTGGTCCTTGCCGTCTTCCTTCACGATATAAAAATTGAAACCATGTTCCAGCAGCCAGGCGGTCAGGTCGGTGAGCGCCTGCAACTTGTGATCCGGCGGGCCCACCCACACATCCCATTCCTGGGCAGCAATTGCGCCGGTTTGTGGCTGGCTTTCGGTCACGGCAGGCTTGGCCTTGGGGGCGTCGACGCTTTTGCCTTCACCGCAACCGGCCAAGGCCAACACCGCAATTGCCATCGCTACTTTACGCACTGCCCTGCTCCTTTAAGGATAAAGAGGCAACTTTATCATTCACTGTCTATTCTGGCCGTCATAAACGTTAGCTTAAACAATGCGAATGATGTATCGCAGACCTGTATGATGCCGCCATGGGAATTAATGTCGCCTCTATGCGTCCTAAAAGAGGCAGTCACAGGGAAGCGCTTAAGCAGTAAGCTACACACATCCGACATCTGCCCTGTCTGAAACATGTGTCCTTAAAAGTAATCAAGGAGAAGTCCATGCTTATACTCACCCGCAAAGTTGGTGAAAGCATAAACATCGGTGATGACATCACGATCACCATCCTGGGCGTCAGCGGCCAGCAAGTACGAATCGGCATCAACGCGCCCAAGGATGTTGCCGTGCATCGCGAGGAGATTTACCAGCGCATCCAGGCCGGCCTGACTGCTCCGGATAAAAACCAGACGCCTTGAAGCGCCCTCAGTAGCCAGCCTTTTCGTTCACTGTAACGGCTGGCGAAAACCTGCTTGGCCTGTTCACGTGGTTGTTGCGTGATCAGCGCGCCCCGCCCTGCTTCCTGGCAACAAGATGAAACTGTCTTCACGCCTGGAACTTGTTACTTTATTCATAGCCGAAACTCCTGACTCATTCCTTGCCATCGGAGTGCACCGGGAGCACACAGATGAGGCGATCCACTGCGCAGCCATTTGTAATTCGCTCTTGGACGATCACGCTGCTGATAGGGCTAATCTTCTTGGGGTTCGAATATGGCCTGAGGTGTGAAATAAACCCGGATAGCGGGCGCCAAGCCCATTCGTGGCTGGACCTGATGCTGTTCCTCGGTGCCTATCTGTTCGCATTCTGCCTCAAGCCGATTCAAACGGCGATGCAACGCAAACTGTGCCGTCGCGCAAACCATGCCTCATCGCAGAAAACAGCACGTTGACGGCCCGTGCAGCGCTATCGGATCGCTGGTATTTACAGTCTCCCGGCAAGTTCTATGCTTGGGTTTGCACGGTCCGCAATAGGCACAAAAGCAGATGGATACCCTGAGTAAATCCGAAATTGAAGCCGCACTGGCAGCGCGTTTGCCCAGTTACAAGATCGCCTGTACGCTGCACGCCGACGGTACGCTTTCAGCCATTCTCAGTGGTCCCGAAACAGATCATTTCGCAATCACCGGTATCGTCCGCGCCCACTACCGTGGCGCCGAAGCCATTGCTCGGCTCGCCAATGAAATCCTCAGGGAAATGGTGCTGTCGCGCCAAGGCATGAAGAACACCCGGCTACAAACACCCTCGAACCAACCCCTTCTCAACGACAACGACGACCGCTAGCGGGAACCGCTTCAGCCCACACGGTTCGACAGCAGCAACAACCCCTCATCGTCACGCCGGGCCTGTAATTGCCCATAACCGTCGATCGAAAGATGCGGCGTGTGCATGGGCTTCAGGTGCGTCGACGTCACCACGACCACATCCGCCCCCGCTGCTTCCCCTGCGCGAATACCCACCGCTGCATCTTCAAACACCAGGCAATCCTGCACCGGCACGCCCAAACGCTGCGCGCCCAGCACGTAACACGCCGGATCCGGCTTGCCGACCGCCACATCCTCAGCGGTCACCAGCACCGCCGGCGGACTGATACCGGCAGCCTGCAGGCGCCGCAATGCCAGCTCCCTGGGTGCAGACGTCACCAACGCCCATTGATCGCCAGGCAAGTCCTTCAGGAACTTGACAGCGCCGGGTATCGCCACGACCCCTTCGACATCATTGATTTCGGCCTCGGTAATCCACTGCGCCTCAACCTCTGGATCAACGCCCGCCAACGCCTGGCGAGTAATGGTATCGATCGCCCTTGCCCCGTGAATGGTTGCCAGGAACGCCGCTACATCCAGGCCATGGCGCTGCGCCCAGATGCTCCACACGCGCTCGGCCGCAGCGATGGAATTGAGCAGGGTGCCGTCCATGTCGAACAGAAAGGCGCGGTAACGTCGGGCAAAAATGGCAGGAGCGGAGATGGACACTGCTGGGCTTCCTCTTGGGCAGGGACACGTAAAAGGCCCGATGCAATCTACGGATCACGCCCACGCTTGTAAACGACGGCGGCGCACGCCAAGCCGATTGGATTACAGGTTTGTAATGAAGCTGTCAGTCTAAGAAGCACCCTCACTTCATACAGTGGAGTCGTCAGTCACCCACACCGGTTGACGCCACTTCCCACTGATGAAAAAGGGTCCACCCATGAAGCCTGCAAGCAAACTTTGCCTGATCGCCGCCAGCCTGTTGATGCTGGGAACCGGCACCGCCATGGCCAGCACCGTCGCGCCGGTCAAAGCCAACAACGTGGTACTGGTGCATGGCTCCTGGGCCGATGGGTCGAGCTGGTCCGAAGTGATCACTCGCTTGCAAGCGGCCGGTCTGCACGTCACCGCGGTGCAAAACCCGCTGACCTCGGTCGCCGATGACGTTGCCGCGACCAATCGCGTCCTTGATCAACAGGACGGCCCTACCGTACTGGTCGGCCATTCATACGCCGGCACCGTGGTCAGCGACGCTGGCGCGAATTCGAAAGTCAGCTCGCTAGTGTACGTCGCCGCCCGTGCGCCGGACGCCAACGAAGACTTCGTCGCCCTCTCCGCCAAGTACCCGACCATGCCAGTACGTGCCGGCGTTGAAGACCACGATGGCTACCTCACCCTGAGTCAGGACGCGTTCCTCAAGTACTTCGCCGCTGACGTGCCTCGCACCAAGGCCCTCGAGCTGTATGCCGTGCAGCAACCCATCACCAAGACCTTGTTCAGCGGCCGCACCGTGAACGCCGCCTGGCACACCAAGCCGTCCTGGTACGCGGTGTCGGCCAATGACCAGACCATCAACCCGGACCTGGAACGCTTCCTCGCCAAGCGCATGAACGCCACCACCATCGAGCTGCCGTCGAGCCACCTGTCGCTGGTGTCCCACGCCAAGGAAATCACCGACCTGATCCTCGAAGCGTCGGGCCGCCAGCCTTAAGCCCTTCATTACGAACTTGTCATCATCCTGTTGGCTGGCTGTTTGCGTCACCTGGTTACCGTGAACTTACTGCCAGGACCTGGCAGCCAGCCCTTAAAGAGAGATACCACCATGAAACTGTTTATCCTCGGTTTTACCGCTTTGCTTGCCACCGGTTCAGTGTTTGCTGCCGACACCGCACCCGCCGCCAACGTGATCCACGACAAGGTCGGTTTCTTTGTTCACTTGGATGTCGACAAAGTGCTGTCGAGCACCGACACCTACGGCCAATGCGGCATCGTCCCAGCCCGCCTCGACTACCTGGACCACCAGGGTCGCGAACACGTACTGGACTACCAGGTGCAAGGCATCGGTTGCGCCAGTGACAATTGATCGGGCTACACTTGCGCAACGCGACGAACCAAGGCACTTCCCATGAATATTCTCGTAGTCGAAGACGAACCCAAGGCCGGCAATTACCTGCTCAATGGCCTGCAGGAACTGGGCTACTCCGTGAGCCTCGCCCGTGATGGCGTGGACGGGTTGCACCAGGCGCTGGAAACGCCGTTCGACGTGATTGTGCTGGACGTGATGATGCCTAAAATGGACGGCTGGGAAGTGTTGCGTCGCCTGCGCAAGGAAGCGGATACACCCGTGTTGTTTCTCACCGCCCGCGATGACATCGCCGACCGCATCAAGGGCCTGGAACTGGGTGCCGACGATTACCTGATCAAACCGTTTTCCTTCGCCGAACTGGTCGCACGCCTGCGCACCCTGACCCGTCGTGGCCCGAGCCGCGAAGAGGAACAGCTGCAGATCGCCGACCTGCAAATCGACGTGCTCAAGCGCCGCGTCACCCGCGCCGGCACGCGCATTACCCTGACCAACAAAGAGTTCGCCCTGCTGCATCTGTTCGCCACGCACCAGGACCAGGTGCTGTCACGCTCGATGATCGCCTCGCGGGTGTGGGACATGAATTTCGACAGCGACACCAATGTGGTGGACGTGGCCGTGCGGCGCCTGCGCCTGAAAATCGACGACCCGTTCCAGCTCAAGTTGATCCACAGCGTGCGGGGCATCGGCTACCGCTTCGATACCCAGCCATGAGCCGCACTCGCCATTACTCCCTGACCCTGCGCCTGGCGTTGATCTTCGCCTTGCTTGCCTTCGCGCTCCTGGCCACCCTGGGCGTGGCGTTGTATCGCGAGCTGGAACGCGAGCTGATCAAACGTGATGACGCCGCGCTGATCTATCGCGCAGACCAGTTGCGCAACCTGCTCAACGACAGCAACACGCTGGACCTGATCAAGACCAAGCCGGAGTTGTTCCAGAACATGCTGGGCAACAGCGAATCGGTGCTGAGTATCGCAGCGCCGGGCCAGACACCGTTGCTGCTGGTCAACCCGGGCAACATTGAAATGCCTACCG
Organism: Pseudomonas sp. GW821-FHT09A09; assembly: GCF_059418405.1. Taxonomy (NCBI): domain Bacteria; kingdom Pseudomonadati; phylum Pseudomonadota; class Gammaproteobacteria; order Pseudomonadales; family Pseudomonadaceae; genus Pseudomonas; species Pseudomonas sp. GW821-FHT09A09. The sequence continues at coordinate 41,126 of NZ_JBWKPU010000030.1, read as the reverse complement.
TGACCCCGGTGCCACGGGGCCATGAGCTGGGCTTTTCCGACGTGCACCATTTGCCCGGCGTGAATGGCGTGCCCTTCGCAACCGTGGCCGCCTCCATCGACTCCGGCGACCTGGGCAGCCTGCAGGTCACCACCGGGCGCCTGATGACCGAACGCACCGCCATGCTCGCCAGCTATCGCCTGAGCGTATTTGTGTTGGCGACCATCGCCGCGATCATCCTCGCCCTGGTGGGTTACCTGTTGGTCCACCGTGGGCTCGTGCCTCTGCGGCGCCTGGCCACGCACGCCCAAGGCATCGGCGTGGGCAACCTGGCCGAACGCCTCGACAGCCACGGTGCGCCCAAAGAACTGCTGCCGATGATCGATTCCTTTAACACCATGCTGGAGCGACTCGCCAAGGGCTTTGTGCAACTGGGCCAAGTGTCCACCGACATGGCCCACGAGCTGCGCACGCCGATCAACAATCTGTTGGGGGAAACCCAGGTGGCGCTGCAGCAAAACCGCAGCATCGAGAGCTACCAGCAACTGCTGGCTTCCAACGTCGAAGAACTCGAACGCCTGGCGCGGATGCTCGACAACATGCTGTTCCTGGCCCGCACCGACCCCGCCAGCGCCTTGCGCCAGCGTCAGGAACTGAGCGCGGCTGATGAAGTGGAGCGGATGGCCGACTACTTCGAAGGGCTGGCGAGTGATGTGGACATCAGCATTCTCGCGCAAGGTGAAGGCGTGATCTGGGCCGAGCCGATGTTGTTGCGCCGCGCCCTGGCCAATCTATGCGCCAATGCCATCAAATATGGCGCGCCGAGTTCCGAGCTGGTGATTGCGGCAGTGCCGAACGACGACGGCATTCACCTGAGTGTCAGCAACCGAGGCGAAACCATTGCGGCGGAGCATCTGCCCAGGTTGTTCGAGCGGTTCTACCGGGTGGATGAGTCGCGGGAACGTTCGGCTCAGTCCAACGGGCTGGGGTTGTCGATCGTGGCGACCATCATGCAGTTGCATAACGGGCGGTACAGTGTGAGCAGTGAGGCGGGAACCACGCGTTTTGAATTGTTCTTTCCTCGGCGGGAGGACTGAGAATCGCACGCCAGGCGTTCCGAGTTATTTTGCAAAAATTTCAATGTCACAGCCGCGCCGAACTCCCACTACTCTTGCTTCCAACGTGCTCTTTCAAATGATCGGAAACAGGTGTCAGGCGTTGGAGAAAAAACAGTATCGACTCAGCGCAGAAAGTACGCTGAACGTGCCGGCTCAAGGCAGAGGCGGTGGGGGAAATGGAGGAGGTTCGGGCGTGGAAAAAAGATTGGGCTTACTTGAAAAGGGGCTGGCGGAAATGAAAGAGAAGCTGATCGCCGTATCAAGCAGAACAGATTCCTCAGAAAAACACTTCGCCACGCGGGCAGACCTCGCGACGACCGAGCTCAACCTCATCAAATGGTATGTAGCCACAGCCTTCGCGATGACAGGACTGGCCTGCGCTATTACTTTCGGCTTGACCCGACTTCTGACAAGTTGAGCCCCTGCGGGCTGGTCAACTGACCTGCCCGCCCGTTTCACTGATATCCACTGTTGTTCGCCACGCCGCCAGGAGTGCCACCCGTAACCCTTCAACCAACGTTCCCAGCGCCATCGAAGGCTGCCCCGATCCCATCACCTGCTCCGGCAGGTTCGGCACATGAATAAACCCACTGCGTACGCCCGACCCAACCAGTGCATGTTGCAATCGATAGAACACCTGGTTGCACACAAACGTCCCTGCCGTTTGCGAGACTGACGCGGCAATGCCCGACTCACGCACAGCCTTGACCATGGCCTTGGTCGGCAACGTGGAAAAATAGGCAGCCGGGCCATCAGGCACCACGGCCGTATCAATTGGCTGCGCACCCAGGTTATCCGGGATTCGCGCATCGTTGAGGTTGATTGCCACTCGCTCAACGGAGATATCGCTGCGCCCAGGCCCCAGGCCCGTCGCAATGACCATCGACGGTCGCAGCTCATCGATCAACTGGATCAGGCAGTCTCCCGCCGTGGCAAACGCACAGGGCAAGCGACGCGCAACAACCTGCATGTCGCTCCCTACTTGCACTCCATCCAGTTGGCGAACCGCTTCCCAAGAAGGATTCACCGGGTCTTGATCAAAGGGCTCAAAGCCCGTCAGCAAAACAGTGTGCATCGTTAGCCTCACATCAACAGGTAGAGCAGGACAATATTGACCACCAGCATCATCAAGGCGGTCGGCAGCTGCGCCTTGATCACGGCATTCTTGTCGGGCAACTCGAGCAACGCTGCCGGCACGATGTTGAAGTTGGCCGCCATCGGCGTCATCAGCGTACCGCAGTAGCCGGAGAACATGCCGATCGCAGCCATCACCGCCGGGTTACCACCATAGATCCCCACCAGCACAGGGACACCCACGCCACCGGTCATCACCGGGAACGCGGCAAAGCCGTTGCCCATGATCACGGTGAACAAGGCCATGCCCAGCACATAGACCATCACCGCCACCAGCTTGAAATCCAGGTTGATGTAAGTGGTGGTGACATGCGCCACCGCCGTGCCGACCCCGGCCTCGTTGAACAACAGCCCGAGCATGGCCAGCATCTGCGGCAGCACCATGGCCCAGCCCAAGGCTTCGGTCAGGCGTCGTGACTCGCGCAGGGCTTGCACCGGCGTGTCACGGGTCAGCCAGCACGCCAGGCCGAGGGCGATCAGGCAGCCAATGCCCAGGGAGACGAACGTGGTGTTCTTCGGGTCCAGCAACGGCACACCGCCGATTTGGGTGTTCTTGAGCAGCACTGAACCAATCACCGTGGTCAACGGAATCGCCAGCGCCGGGATAAACAGTTTGTGGCCCAGGCGACCAGCACTGGCGCGGGCAGCCTTGTCGTGCAATGGGCCATGGGCCCCGCGCCCTACACCACCCAACCCTGCGATCAGCGCCATCACCACCACGCCAACCCCAATAACCACCGGCGGCAGGCGCTCGCCCACCAAAAACGGAATGGCGAAGAGTAACCAGAACAGCGCGGTAGACCAGCGTTTAGGGTGGGTTCGATCCAGCAGGATCATGCCCGCCGTGATCAGCAGCAACACACCGGCCAGCCAGTACAGGTATTGAATGGAGATGATCATTGCGCAGCCTCCACTGAGGTGGCTGCCGGCGTCATGTCGCGGGTGAGCCTTCGGTCAAATCGATGCAGGCGGATCGCATGGATGATGAAAGCGCAGATCGCCGTCGGAATGCCCCACACGGCAATGTGCAGCGGCTCCACGTCGATGCCGGAGCCCAGCAGGAAGGTGTGCATCAGTGCAATCGCACCAAAGGCGACGAAGATGTCCTCGCCAAAAAACAGGCCGACGTTGTCGGTCGCCGCGCACATGGCCAGCACTTTGTGGCGCAGTTTATCAGGCAGCTTGCCATAGCGTTTTTCCGCCGCACCTTCCGCCATCGGCGCCAGCAACGGGCGCACCATTTGCGGGTGGCCACCCAGGCTGGTCAAGCCCATGGCCGCGGTGGATTCGCGTACAAACAGGTAGATGATCAACAAGCGCCCGACGGTCGCACGCTCGAACCGCGCAATCCAGTTCTGCGCATGCAAGCGCAGGCCATGGCGCTCCAGCAGGCCAATGACCGCCAGGGGCAATAACAGGATCAGTTGCAGGGCGCGGGTCTGAAGGAAACCTTCACCCATGCTGGAGAGAATTTTCTCCAGCGGAAACTGCGCCGCCAGCCCGGTGGCGATGGCCGCTGCGGTGACCACCAGCAGCGGATTGAAGCGCAAGACAAAGCCAACCACGATGACGAGTACGCCGATCAACGGCCATAGGTTCACAACAGTTTGCATGACGATGAGGTCCTGAATGCGCGCTGCGGCGCCGTGATAGCAGGTTGTGAACCAAGGGTTCACAGCATGAAAGTGGCGTGCAGCCCGGCGCGGTTTTTATTGTTGACCTTGAAGGTCGAGCGTCAGTGGCGGCAACTTTGCTGCTTGGGGGCGGGGGGTGTCCAACAAGAAAAATTGTTGCTGCAAACCAATAATTCTTGTGGGCGATTGCAGGGCTGAACGTAACAAGATGTGGACAAACAACCGGGTGGTCGAGCATCGTAGCGCCGCCCGATTCTCGGGTGCGGTGCCGACACCGGCGCCCCAACCTGCTGTGGATATGGAAATTCAATGAAAGCCCCAAAGGTCTTGATCGCTCTCTCGTGTGCTGTAGCCCTGTCCATGCTGGGTGGTTGCGCCGCCAAGGTAAAAAGCGGCGGTAGTGAAGCGCTGGCCATCCCCGAATCGGCCAAGCAGAACCTCGTCGTCAGCATCAAAGGCGAAAACCAGGTGGAGCAGAACCCCGACTGGAACCTGCTCAAGCGGGACTGGAATAACGCACTGGCGGTCGAAGCTCGCCAAGCCGGCTTCAATATTACCGAAAGCCCGTCAGTCACCACCGGTGCCACAGACGGCGTTGGCATCAGCATCAACGTCAGCAAGTTCCGCTACATCGAACCGGGTTCGCGCTACGTGGCCGGCGCCCTGGTGGGTAACGCCTGGGTATTCTCGCGTGCTGACTTTTCTGACCTGAAATCCGGTGCGCCCATCGGCTCACGCACCTACAACACGGAGTCGTCCGCCTGGGAAGGGATTGCCTCGGCCATGACCCAGAAACAAGTGCAGGCGATTGCCAAGCAATTGATCAGCGACATCAAGAGCGCCAAGGCCAAGTAATTCGCCTGCAAGAAAGCCTCGCTGATGGCCTGAAGGTCATCAGCGAACGCCCCTCCTCACTCCGGCTTGAGCAACGCCTCATAGTCAGGGCTGATCTCGGCCAGGATCATCAGGGCGGCCGCCCCCAGCGCCACCGCATCTTGCCCCGCAGCGCCCATCTGAATGCGCGGATACTGACGGCCCGAACGGCTGCTGATCGAACGGCTCAAGGGCTCAAGGCGGGTGATCAAACGCGCCAGAATGGCGTCGGGCAGAAAGCCGCTGATCAAGATAGTCTGCGGGTCGAGCACCGACTCAAGAATGTTGATCGCTTGGCGCAGCGCTGGCACCGCCTCATCCAGCCAACCCTCTACGCGCGCGTTGAGCACCTGATCGTTGGCGTCCCAGGTGCCGAGGTCATGATCGGCGGGATATCCCAGGTGCTCGAGCAATGCAGCGATCGAAATGTAGCGCTCCAGGCATCCCTGGTTGCCGCAAAAACACGCCTTGCCCCCCGGGATGACCGTCATGTGACCGATCTCACCGGCATTGTGCCAATGGCCGGAATACAAACGGTTACCCAGGTAAAGACCTGCGCCAAGCCCGCTGCCGATGAACAAATGCACGAAATTGTTCAGATCGCTGGCGATACCGTACAGGCGCTCGCCCATGGTCGCGGCGGTGGCGTCGTTTTCAATCAGCACCGGCAGGCCGACCTCTTGCTGCAAGCGCAGCGGGATACCTGGATCGTCCCAGCCGGACATCGCCGTCGGCCCCACGGCCGTCATGCCCTCGACGCTGAAAGGCCCGGGCAACGCGATGCCCACGCCAAGAAAGCGCGCGCCCGGTCGATGCTGCCGAAAACCTTTCACATGGTCCAGGATCAGCGGCAGCGCCTGCTCGAAGGTGGGGTAGCTGACCGTCAGGGTGGCTTGAGTCACCGTCTCGCCGAGCAGGTTTAGCAATACGCCAATGATGCGGTGCTGCTCGATATGAAAACCGATGGAATAGCCGCCCTCAGGGTTCAGGGACAGCGGCACCGGCGGCTGGCCTCGCCCACCCTTCTCGGCCGCGTGGGCCAGCAGCACGCCCTCCTCCTGCAACTCGGTGACGATGTTGGAAATCGTCTGCGCAGTCAGCGAGGTCAGCCGTGTGAGGTCAGCACGGGTCAGGCGCCCGCTCTGGCGAATGGCTTCGAGAATCACCCGACGATTATGCAAACGGGCGTGTTCGGCGTTGGTGCCGGTGGTGACGGTGCGTGTGTTCGGGAGGTTTTTCATGGGGCGATAATCCGTGCAGGCGATTAATTAAATCAAGTTGAATTAATACTCTTGCTGTGGTTTTCTAGGCGCCTCGGTCTCTCGCACCCGCTGCGAATGCCGGTTACGCCCCATAAAAACAATGACGGGTCGACAGCACCCTCGATGGCAAGCAGGCCCTTTTGCAATCTGCCCTCACGCGTCTGTCACTCGAACAAGAGGTCGTCCCCATGAGCACGCTGACACCCGTCGATCCGGATTTGCCCAACGGCAAACGCAAAATCGGCCTATTCCCCGCCATCACCCTGAACATGAGCCAGATGTGCGGCGTGGGTCCCTTCATTACCATCCCGGCCATGATCGTGATCATGGGTGGGCCCCAGGCCTACCTGGGCTGGATTCTCGGCGCGCTGTTGGCGCTGTGTGACGGGCTGGTCTGGGCCGAACTCGGTGCGTCGCTGCCGGGTGCGGGCGGCACTTACGTTTACCTGCGCGAAGCCTTTGGCAAACGCACCGGCAAGCTGCTGCCATTTCTGTTCGTGTGGACGGCGATGCTGTTTATCCCGCTGATCATGTCCACCGGCATCATCGGCTTCGTGCAATACCTCACCTGGTTCTGGCCCGACATGAGCCCGACGGCTGGCAACCTGATCGGTCTGGCTGTCATCTGGCTGATCATCGTCATGCTTTGGCGCAAAATCGAATCCATCGCCAAATTGAGCATCGTGCTGTGGGTGATCATGCTGGTCAGCATCGGCGCGCTGATCGCTGCCGCGCTGTCCAACTTTCACGCCGACCTGGCGTTCACTTTCCCGGAAGGCGCGTTCAACCTGGCCGACAGCGGTTTCTGGTTTGGCATGGCCGGTGGCCTGACCATCGGCATCTATGACTACCTGGGCTACAACACCTCGGCCTACCTGGCGGGTGAAGTCGAGCAGCCCGGGCGGGTGATTCCCAAGTCGATCATCCTGTCGATCGTTGGGATCCTGACTATCTACTTGGTGATGCAAGTGGGTGTGCTGGGCGTGGTGGACTGGCACCGCATGCTCGATCCGGAATCTGCTGCGTACAAATCCGTCGCCTCCGTGGTGCTCAGCGAAACCTGGGGTAGCACCGCTGCGGGCATTGTTACCGTGCTGATCCTGATCACCGCCGTTGCCTCGGTGTTCGCCGGCTTGCTCGGCGGCTCCCGCGTGCCCTTCGAAGCGGCCAAGGACAACGTGTTCTTCAGTGCTTTCAGCAAGACCCACCCCAAGCATGAGTTCCCCACCTGGGGCATCTTGAGCATGGGCCTGCTGACCTCCGTGGGTTTCATGATCGGACGGCTGACTGACTTGAACACGCTGATCCAACTGCTGACGGCGGTGATGATCCTGGTGCAGTCGGTGGCGCAGATCGTCTCCTTGCTGGTGCTGCGCAAGACCAAGCCGCACCTGGCACGGCCTTACAAAATGTGGCTCTACCCGGTGCCTGCGCTGATTGCGTTGCTGGGCTGGGTCTATATCTATATGGCGTCCAACCACAATGCGCCCGGCGCCTACCCTATTCAGTGGTCACTGGTGTGGGTGCTGGCCGGCAGCGTGGCCTATCTGTTCTGGGCACGGGTCCAGCGGTTGTGGCCTTTCAATAAGTGATCAATGCAATGCACGAAACCATCGAATCAACGGGCGCTGCGGCGCCCCGGCAAGGCTTGCTACTGGCGATCGACGTGGGCGGCACCAAGACGCAGGTGGCCTGCTACGACACCGCTCGCCAGCGTATGAATACGCGGATCCTCGCCACCCACGCCGACGGTTTGTCTGGCGTGCCGGCTTTGCAGCGCATCCTCGACGCCGCGCGCGACTGCGTGGCGGAATTCGACAGTGCCCAAGTGCTGAGCGTGGCCGCGGTGTTCCCCGGCGTGGTCCGCGGCCCGACCTTGCTGATGGCGCCCAACACACCAGGCTTCGAGGGGCTCGATTTGCAGGTATTGATCGCCCGGGCATTCGGCAACGTGTGCGTGACCCTCGACAACGACGTGAAGGCCGGCGCCCTGGCGGAAGTGCGCTGGGGTTCGTTGGCCGGTGTCGACAACGCGATCTACCTGAACCTGGGCACTGGGCTTTCTGCCGCCGCCATCGCCAATGGCAAGCTGATACGCGGGCACAACGGCGCCGCGATGGAAATCGGCTACCTGCTCTCGCCCTTTATCGACCCGGCGCACCCTGAGCAGTGGGCCACGTTCCAGACCGGCAACGCCCCCCTGGAAGAACTGTTTTCCGGCAATGCGCTGAGCCGCTTGGCTGACGAAATGCTCGGGAGCGGGCATCAGCCCCTGGATTTGTTTGCCAGCGCCAACCCCGACGTGCGCCAAGCCCTGGAATTGCGCATCGCCGCGTGTGCCGTACAGGTCGCCAACCTGGCGGTAGCGCTGGATGTGGAGCGCATCGCGATTGGCGGTGGCCTGTACCGCCAGGCGTCTCTGTTGGCACCGATGATTGAACAATTGATCCAACGCGTGGTGCCCTTCCCGCCCGCGCTCACCACCGCGTTTTTCACCCACGATGCGCCGCTCTGGGGCGCCTTCAGCATGGCCATGGACGCCGCCGGCTTAAACGCCATCGCCCACCAGTTGATCGCCGCTGGCGAGTCCATTGACGCCCTTGGAGATTGATCATGTCGTTCATGTTGAGTGAAACCCTGTCCATCCCCGCGATCGTGCAACGCATGCTCGACGAGGACAGCGCCGTGCGTGCGCTGAGCCAGCAATGGGCCCACGCGCTGCCCGAACTGATGATCACCGTTGCACGCGGCAGCTCGGACCATGCAGCCGCCTATTTCAGCTACGCCCTGATGAGCCAGGTGGGTGTGCCTAGCCTGTCGATTCCGTTGTCGCTGGTCAGCCTGCAACAGCCGCCGCTGCGCCTGAAAAACGCGTGGGTCGCGGCCTTTTCCCAATCCGGCAAAAGCCCGGACCTGATCGACAGCGTGCACTACCTGCAGCAACGCGGTGCGCGCTCGGTGGCGCTGGTCAACACACCGGCCTCGCCGCTGGCGGCGGTAAGCGATCATGAAGTGCTGTTGCCGGCCGGCCTGGAACAAAGCGTGGCCGCCACCAAGAGCTATGTGGCGATGTTGATGGCGGGCGCTCAAACCGTGGCCTACCTGGCCGACGCGCTGGCCATCGACAACGGTTTGACCAGCGCGCTGCAAACGCTGCCGGAGCAAATGCGCCAGGCGGCTAACGAAGACTGGTCGGCGCTGCACACGGTATTGGCGAGCGCCGACAAAATGATCGTGATCGGCCGAGGAGCAGCCTTGCCTATCGCGCAAGAGGCCGCGCTGAAATTGAAGGAAACCTCCGGCATCCAGGCCGAGGCGTTTTCCAGTGCCGAAGTGCGTCATGGCCCGATGGAGATCATCGAGGAAGGCTACCCCGTGCTGGTCTTTGCCCCCTCAGGCCCGGAGCAGCCGGGCAGCCTGGCGTTTGCCGAAGAAATGCGCGCCCGCGGTGCTCAGGTGCTGGTGGTGGCCCCGCGTGGCACCGTCTGCGAAGGCTTGCTGCCCAGCGTACCGACGGCGCACCCGTTGCTGGAGCCGTTCACGATGATCCAGGGGTTTTATCTGAGTGCTGCGCAGTTGGCGGTGGCGCGCGGACGTAATCCCGATCAGCCGAGGTTTTTGAAGAAGGTGACGCAGACTCACTGACTTCAGCGGCAGGCGAGGCATACGGCAGAAGCAAAAATGGGCCAACCTCCCGGTTGGCCCATTTTTTATCCAAGGTCAGAGCTGCTTGAGTGTCTCACGCGACACTTCCTGCAAACCGGCCTCGGTGATCTTCTTCCAGTCGTTTTCAGTCACTGCCTGCATGCTTTCGTTTTTACGGGTGACCACATTCAACTCAGTGGCGCCCGGCGTTTCGATGCGCAGGTGAGACTTGTTGCTGACGTCGACGGAGAAGAATCCGGGGGTGAACCACGACCAGAACTCAACGATGTGCACCTTCACGGCTGTCGCATCGGCTGCGCCCGGCTCGGTCACTACCTGGTAACCGGCCTGCTTGTAGGCCGCCGCGACCGATTCGTTGACCAGCTGGGACACGGTGCGACCCGACGGCAGCAGCACATCGCCCAGGCCCTGGCCGTAGCTGTTGCGCTTACGCGCAATGGCACGCTCGGTGATCGACTTGTCCGTCACTTCATCGTTTTTCAGGGAGGGGGTATCAGGGCTGCGAGGGGAGATCTGGAAGACGCGATCATCGACGGTGCTAATCAGCACTTTCTTGCCATTGCTGGAGGCAGCCGCCTGCGAGGCATTCAACGGTGCAACATTGACATCCACTTCCGAGCGGCTAGTGGCACAACCTGCCAACATCACCAATGCTGCAACCCCAAACGCAATCCGAACGCTCATAGCTACCACTCCCTATCGCCGTCATTGGCTCGACCGGGTATCGGTCGAGGGCGATTGTACATGGGTGATAGCACTTAGGCATCATTGATCGCAGGCACAGTGCCAGCCCAACAATGACGAATTCCGTTACAGACCTATACTCAATTCAGGTCTTGCGCGTTCCCGCGCATCGCTGACGGCACTGTTGCCGACAAAGAGGGTAGCCGCTATGTACGCCGGACAAATGGGAATGGCGACAACGAATGGTGAAATACGCTGCCAAATGGTGGTGCAAATCATCTGCCTGCTGTCGGTGGCTACGCTTTTCTGCTGACTCTCCTGTAGCAACCGATATTGGTGATTAAGGCCAAGGGAGCCGCTTGGCCAAATCACAGGCAACAAAAAAGGGCCCACCTTTCGGTGAGCCCTTCTAGACCGCCCAGCAGAGCGGATTTTGTTTGGTAGGCGCGATTGGACTCGAACCAACGACCCCCACCATGTCAAGGTGGTGCTCTAACCAACTGAGCTACGTGCCTGCTGTGAGGCGGCATTCTACGGAATTCCGAAGGGGTGTCAACATCTTTTTTGCAGCTAACCCTATGAATATGCGAATTTTTTATTTGCGTAGGGTACGCCCGTGGTTTTCGGGTGGCTGGCAGGCAATTTTCAACTCAGGTAGGATCTGGGCACTCGTAAAAAATATAAAACAGAGGTTCCAGGATGGCGAACACCCCCTACCCCCAGTCGTATTACGCCGCGTCCGCCAATGCGGTCCCGCCTCGCCCAATGCTGCAAGGGGACGTCGAAACCGATGTGTGCGTGATTGGCGCTGGGTACACCGGCCTTTCCAGTGCACTGTTCCTGCTGGAGAACGGTTTTCGCGTCACGGTCCTGGAAGCCGCCAAGGTGGGGTTTGGCGCTTCGGGCCGCAATGGCGGGCAGATCGTCAACAGCTACAGCCGCGATATCGACGTGATCGAGCGCAGCGTCGGCCCGAAGCAGGCGCAACTGCTGGGGCAGATGGCGTTTGAAGGCGGCAAGATCATTCGCGAGCGGGTCGCCAAGTACCAGATCCAGTGCGACCTGAAGGACGGCGGCGTGTTCGCCGCCCTTAACAGCAAGCACATGGGCCACCTGGAGTCGCAGAAGCGCCTGTGGGAGCGCTACGGGCACACACAACTGGAGCTGCTGGACGAACGCCGTATCCGCGAAGTGGTGGCGTGCGACAACTATGTCGGCGGCCTGCTGGACATGAGCGGCGGCCACATCCACCCGCTCAACCTGGCACTGGGCGAAGCGGCGGCCGTTGAATCCCTGGGCGGCACCATCTACGAGCAATCGGCCGCCGTGCGCATCGATCGCGGCGCGAACCCTGTGGTGCACACCGCAGAAGGCAAGGTCAGAGCCAAGTTCATCATTGTCGCGGGCAACGCGTATCTCGGGAACCTGGTGCCGGAGCTGGCGGCCAAGTCCATGCCCTGCGGCACGCAAGTCATCACCACCGCGCCGCTGGGTGATGAGCTGGCTAAAACGCTGCTGCCGCAGGATTACTGCGTCGAAGACTGCAACTACCTGCTCGATTACTACCGACTCACCCGCGACAAGCGCCTGATCTTCGGCGGCGGCGTGGTGTATGGCGCGCGCGACCCGGCCAACATCGAAGCGATCATTCGTCCGAAGATGCTCAAGGCCTTCCCGCAGCTCAAGGATGTGAAGATTGACTACGCCTGGACCGGCAACTTCCTGCTGACCCTGTCGCGTTTGCCGCAAGTGGGTCGCCTGGGCGACAACATCTACTATTCACAGGGCTGCAGCGGCCATGGCGTGACGTACACGCACCTGGCAGGAAAGGTACTGGCCGAAGCGCTCAGAGGCCAGGCAGAGCGTTTTGATGCGTTTGCCGACCTGCCGCACTACCCGTTCCCGGGCGGGCAACTCTTGCGCACACCGTTTGCCGCCATGGGTGCCTGGTATTACGGCCTGCGCGACAAGTTAGGTTTCTAACTCAACCCTGTAGGAGCCCGCTTGCGGGCGATGGCATCCATGAAATCGCCATCGCCCGCAAGCGGGCTCCTACAGACCGTATTGATCAAATCGCAGAAACAAAAAACCCCGGTCTTTCGACCAGGGTCTTTGCTATCGGATCAAAGTAGCCAGAGGCTTTCTTTGTGCTTCAAGGCGTTCAGTGGGCCTTGATGCAGATATGGCGCAGCGGACGGGACTCGAACCCGCGACCCCCGGCGTGACAGGCCGGTATTCTAACCGACTGAACTACCGCTGCGTATCGCTTGACTGATTGAGCGAAACCGCTCAACCGTCTTTAAACATCTGATCAATCAGCCTTGGCTGTTCAATCTCAAGCCCGACAAATCAGACCTGGAAAATATGGCGCAGCGGACGGGACTCGAACCCGCGACCCCCGGCGTGACAGGCCGGTATTCTAACCGACTGAACTACCGCTGCGCGTCGGTGCAACCTTTAACGTTGCGTCTTGCCCTGGGGCAAAACTCTCAAGAAGTGGTGGGTGATGACGGGATCGAACCGCCGACCCTCTGCTTGTAAGGCAGATGCTCTCCCAGCTGAGCTAATCACCCTTTGCTTCGTTGAGGCCGCGAAATTTACGCAGGTAACGGACCTAAGTCAATACCCTGCTTGAAGTTTTTCTGAAAAAGACAAAATTACTTCAAGACGGCCACCCGCCTCACTCGCTGTAAATCATCTTCTTGCTCATGCCACCGTCCACCACAAACTCTTGCCCGGTGACAAACCCGGCTTGGCGCGACAGCAACCACGCGACCATCGCTGCAACATCCTCCACCGTGCCCACCCGGCCCGCCGGATGCTGAGCATGATCAGCATCGCTCAACGGCTCGGCACGGCGTGCAGCCGGGTCACGCGCGTCGATCCAGCCCGGGCTGACGGCATTGACCCGCACTTCCGGCCCCAGGCTCATGGCCAGTGCGTGAGTCAGGGCCAGCAAGCCACCCTTGCTCGCCGCATAGGCTTCGCTGTCCGGTTCCGATTGACGGGCGCGGGTCGAGGCCAGGTTGACGATCGCCCCGCCGTGAGCACGCAGGTACGGCGCACAGTGCTTGGCCAGCAGCATCGGCCCGCTCAGGTTCACCGCCAGCACCCGGTTCCAGTAAGCCAGGTCGAGGCTTTCCAGGGTGATGTTGTGCGGGTCAGCCACTGCAGCGTTGCACACCAACGCATCCAGGCGCCCGAACTGGCCGAGCACCTCGGCAACGCCCTGGGCCACCTGTTTCTCGTCAGCCACGTCCATGGTGATAAACCAGGCGTTGTCGCCCAGCACCTTGGACACCTTGGCACCGCGCTCGCGGTCCAGGTCGGTCAACACCACCTGCCAGCCTTCACTGATCAGCCACGCCGCGATACCGAGGCCGATGCCCCGCGCGGCGCCTGTCACCAACGCTACACGGCCGTTACTGGCCGTCGCTGCTTCCATGGACCACTCGATCACAAGGCTGCCAGCCCGCGAGCCAGGTCAGCCTGCAGGTCGACCACATCTTCCAGGCCGACCGCGATGCGGATCAGACTGTCGCGGATACCGGCCGCTTCACGCTCCGCCGGCGCCAGACGCCCGTGGGACGTGGTGCTCGGATGGGTAATGGTGGTCTTGCTGTCACCCAGGTTGGCGGTAATGGAGATCAGCCGCGTGGCGTCGATAAAGCGCCAGGCGCCCTCTTTGCCGCCCTTCACTTCAAAGCTCACCACCGCACCGAAGCCACGCTGCTGGCGCTGGGCCAACTCGTGCTGCGGGTGGCTCTTGAGGCCGGCGTAATGCACCTTCTCGATACCGTCCTGCTGCTCCAGCCACTCGGCCAGCGCCTGGGCGTTGGCGCAATGGGCCTTCATCCGCAGGTTGAGGGTTTCCAGGCCTTTGAGGAAGATCCAAGCGTTGAACGGGCTCAAGGTCGGGCCAGCGGTACGCAGGAAGCCGACGACTTCTTTCATCTGCTCGCTGCGACCGGCCACCACACCGCCCATGCAACGACCCTGGCCGTCGATGAACTTGGTGGCCGAGTGCACGACGATGTCCGCGCCCAGCTTCAACGGCTGTTGCAGCGCAGGCGTGCAGAAGCAGTTGTCGACCACCAGCATCGCGCCCTTGGCGTGAGCCACTTCGGACAACGCGGCGATATCTACCAGTTCAGCCAGCGGGTTGGACGGCGACTCGACGAACAGCAGCTTGGTATTGGCCTTGATCGCCTTATCCCAGCCAGACAAGTCCGCCAGGGGCACGTAGTCCACTTCGATACCGAAGCGCTTGAAATACTTTTCGAACAGGCTGATGGTCGAGCCGAACACGCTGCGCGACACCAACACATGGTCGCCCGCGCTGCACAGGCTCATTACCACTGCCAGGATCGCTGCCATGCCGGTTGCCGTGGCAACCGCCTGCTCAGCCCCTTCCAGCGCCGCGATACGCTCTTCGAACGCACGCACGGTCGGGTTGGTGTAGCGCGAATAGACGTTGCCCGGCACTTCACCGGCAAACCGCGCAGCCGCATCGGCCGCGGTGCGGAACACATAGCTGGAGGTGAAGAACATCGGATCACCGTGCTCACCTTCCGGGGTGCGGTGCTGGCCAGCGCGCACAGCCAGGGTATCGAAAGCTACGCCATCGAGGTCGCTGTCCAACCGACCGGCATCCCATTCCTGACTCATGCTGCCACTCCTTACTCAATTCTTTATTTAAGATACAAAACCGGCCCCTCAGGGCCGGTGTCTACTCAGTTGTTGTACAGATCGATGATCGCGCTGACCGCCTGGGTCTTGATCTTCGAGGAGTCGTTACGCGCCTGCTCGATCTTGTTCAGGTAAGCCTCGTCGACGTCACCGGTCACGTACTTGCCGTCGAACACGGCGCAGTCGAACTGCTCGATCTTGATCTTGCCACCGCCGACCGCTTCGATCAGGTCCGGCAGGTCCTGGTAGATCAGCCAGTCGGCGCCGATCAGGTCAGCCACGTCCTGGGTCGAACGGTTGTGAGCGATCAGCTCGTGGGCGCTCGGCATGTCGATGCCGTAAACGTTCGGGTAACGCACGGCTGGCGCTGCGGAACAGAAGTACACGTTCTTCGCACCGGCTTCGCGGGCCATCTGGATGATCTGCTTGCAGGTGGTGCCGCGTACGATGGAGTCATCCACCAGCATCACGTTCTTGCCGCGGAATTCCAGCTCGATGGCGTTGAGCTTCTGACGCACCGACTTCTTGCGCGCTGCCTGGCCCGGCATGATGAAGGTACGGCCGATGTAGCGGTTCTTCACGAAGCCTTCGCGGAACTTGACGCCCAAGTGGTTGGCCAGCTCCAGCGCAGCGGTACGGCTGGTGTCCGGAATCGGGATCACCACGTCGATGTCGTGTTCAGGGCGCTCGCGCAGGATCTTCTCGGCCAGCTTCTCGCCCATACGCAGGCGCGCCTTGTAGACCGAAACGCCGTCGATGATCGAATCCGGACGCGCCAGGTAGACGTGTTCGAAGATGCACGGGGTGAGTTTCGGTGCCACGGCGCACTGACGGGTGTGCAGCTTGCCGTCTTCGGTGATGTACACCGCTTCGCCCGGCGCGAGGTCGCGAATCAGGGTGAAACCCAGCACGTCCAGGGACACGCTTTCGGAGGCGATCATGTACTCCACGCCTTCGTCGGTGTGACGCTGGCCGAACACGATCGGGCGGATGCCGTGGGGGTCACGGAAACCAACGATGCCATAACCGGTGACCATGGCCACGACAGCGTAGCCACCGACGCAACGGTTGTGCACGTCGGTCACGGCGGCAAACACGTCTTCTTCGGTTGGTTGCAGCTTGCCGCGCTGGGCCAGCTCGTGGGCGAACACGTTAAGCAGCACTTCCGAGTCGGAGCTGGTGTTAACGTGGCGCAGGTCAGATTCGTAAATCTCCTTGGCCAGCTGTTCAACGTTGGTCAGGTTGCCGTTGTGCGCCAGGGTGATGCCGTAAGGCGAGTTGACGTAAAACGGTTGAGCTTCGGCCGAAGTCGAGCTACCGGCAGTCGGATAACGCACATGGCCAATGCCCATGTGCCCGACCAGGCGCTGCATGTGACGCTGATGGAACACGTCACGAACCAGGCCATTGTCCTTGCGCAGGAATAACCGGCCGTCGTGGCTGGTCACAATACCGGCAGCGTCCTGGCCGCGGTGCTGGAGGACGGTTAGCGCGTCATACAGCGCCTGATTGACGTTCGACTTACCGACGATACCGACGATGCCACACATGCGACGCAACCCCTACTTAATGAATCTTGACTGAACACAACTTACTGAGGCGTTTTGGCCGGTAAGAGGTGTTCCTTGAACGGAAGGTCAGCGGGTACGCTGATTCCGCTGGCCAGCCACTGACTGCTCCACCCCAATATGAGGTTCTTGGACCAATCTGCAACCAATAGAAATTTTGGCACGAGCACAGACTCTTGCCACCACGAATCCTGCTGTACTGGCCCGAGGCTCAACAGCCCGACCGCCACAACCACCAGCAAGCCACCACGTGCGGCGCCGAAGGCCATGCCGAGAAATCGATCGGTCCCGGAGAGGCCGGTGACACGTATCAACTCGCCAATAAGATAATTGACCATTGCCCCCACCAGCAGCGTGGCGATGAACATGATGGCGCAGCCCGCGATGACGCGAGCCGAAGGTGTCTCGATGTATCCGGCCAGGTAGACCGACAGTGAACCGCCGAACATCCAGGCTACGACTCCTGCGATGATCCAGGTCAGCAACGACAGTGCTTCTTTTACGAAGCCGCGGCTTAGACTGATCAAAGCGGAGATGGCGACGATGGCAACGATCGCCCAATCAACCCAGGTAAATGGCACAGTGCAGCCTACGGACAGATGAGGCGGCGCATTTTAGCAGAGCGCTGGGCTATCGGTAAGCTGTGATTACGGCTGCTTTGCAAATCAATAGGTTGGGGTTGGAATATCCGATTTCAACCTCACCCCAAAACCAATGTGGGAGCTGGCTTGCCTACGATGGGGCTGGCACATTCAACATCACTGTTGACTGACCCACCGTCATCGCAGGCAAGCCAGCTCCCACATTTGGCTTGCATTCCAACCAGAGGCTGGCGGTATTAACCGCGCTCAGGCTGGAAACGGGTGACGAAACCCTTCAGGTTCTGCTGGCGATCCAGTAGGTCCCGCAGGCGGTCCGCCTCGGCACGCTCGATCAGCGGCCCGATAAAAACGCGGTTCTTGCCATCAGCACTGCGGATATAAGCGTTATAGCCCTGGCTGCGCAGCTTTTTCTGCAAGGCATCGGCACCTTCACGGTTGCCCAGGCTGGCAACCTGGATGGACCAACTGATCGGCAAGCCATTCGGGTCGATGCGGCTCTGCCCCACATCCGGCTTACCCGGCGCAGCCGGTTGCGGCGCTACGGGCTTGGGTGCAGGTGCCGGGGCAGCGGGCTTGGCCGCAGCCACCGGCGCAGCAGGCGCCGGCTTGACCACTGGCACACTCGGCTGCACAGGCGCAGACGGCGGTTGCTGGGCGGCCACTTCCGCATCGGTCGGCACCGGCTCTTCTTCCGGCAACGCCTGAGGTTCGGGCACCACCACCGGCTCAACCTGCACCTGAGGCACAGCGGGCGCCTGGGGCGCAGCCGGGGCTTCTACGACCACCTGGCGCTGCTCGTCCTGGCGGGAAAACAGCATCGGCAGAAAAATCACCGCCAACGCCACCAGAACCAGGGCTCCGACCATTCGCTGCTTGTATGCGCTATCCAGTAATGCCATGTGCAGCTTCCTCCGTGGAGCGCCGGGCCAACCACTCAAGCGCCTCGGCAACACAATAAAATGATCCGAACAACAGGATTTCGTCCTCGGCCGTTGCCACCGCACACTGCGCTTCAAGCGCCGCGGTGACGCTTGCATACGACGCCACCGGCGCACCAAGGTTCTGCAACGCCACTTCCAGCTCGGCGGCCGGGCGGCTGCGCGGCGTATCCAGCGGTGCTACAGCCCAGGCCTGGACATTGCCCAGCAAAGGCGCGACCACGCCCTCCAGGTCCTTGTCGGCCAGCAAGCCAAACACTGCAAGGCGACGCCCCACCGGCGGCGTTCGGGACAGGCGTTGCGCCAGGTACTCGGCGGCATGGGGGTTGTGCCCCACGTCCAGCAACAGGTTCAGGCGCTTGCCCTGCCATTCGAACTCACGACGATCCAGACGCCCCACCACGCGAGTCGCCAGCAAGGTGGCGGCGATCTGCTCGGCATTCCACGGCAGGTCCAGCAGCAGATAAGCCTGCAGTGCCAGCGCGGCGTTCTCCATCGGCAGGTTCAGTAATGGCAGGTCGCGCAGCTCGACAGCCTGGCCGCGCGCATCACGTCCACGCCATTGCCAGTGCTGATCACCGATCTCCAGGTTGAATTCGCGGCCGCGCAGGAAGAACGGGCAATCCAGCTCACGCACCTTGTCGAGCAAGGTGTGCGGCGGGTCAAGATCACCACACAGCGCCGGTTTGCCCGAGCGGAAGATCCCAGCCTTCTCAAAAGCCACGGATTCGCGGGTATTGCCCAGGTAATCAGCGTGATCCACACCAATGCTGGTGATCAACGCCAGGTCGGCGTCCACCACATTGACCGTGTCCAGGCGCCCGCCCAGGCCAACTTCCAGCACGACCACATCCAACCGGGCACGCTCGAACAGCCAGAACGCCGCCAGGGTGCCCATTTCGAAGTAGGTCAGGGAAATCTCGCCACGCCCGGCATCGAGTGCGGCGAAGGCTTCGCAGAGTTGCGCGTCAGTGGCCTCGACGCCATTGAGCTGCACCCGCTCGTTGTAACGCAGCAGGTGCGGGGAATTGTACACGCCCACTTTCAGCCCTTGGGCTTGCAGCAGCGCGGCGACAAAGGCGCAGGTAGAGCCTTTGCCGTTGGTGCCGGTCACCGTGATCACTCGCGGTGCCGGGCGGCCCAACCCGAGGCGGGCCGCTACCTGTTGCGAGCGCTCCAGGCCCATGTCGATGGCGGACGGATGCAACTGCTCAAGGTAGGCGAGCCATTCGCCCAGGGTACGTTGGGTCATAGGTTTGCTGGCACCGGTGGCACAACGATGGGTTCGACTTTAGGCGCAACGTAGACAGGCGTCGGCAGGCCCATCATCTGTGCCAGCAAGTTACCCAGGCGCGGGCGCAGTTCGCCACGCGGGATGATCAGGTCGATCGCGCCGTGCTCCAGCAGGAACTCGCTGCGCTGGAAGCCTTCCGGCAGTTTTTCACGCACGGTCTGCTCGATCACACGCGGGCCAGCAAAGCCGATCAGGGCCTTTGGCTCGCCAACGATCACGTCACCCAGCATCGCCAGGCTGGCGGAAACGCCGCCGTAGACCGGATCGGTCAGCACGGAGATGAACGGGATGCCTTCTTCACGCAGACGCGCCAGTACCGCAGAGGTCTTGGCCATTTGCATCAGGGAGATCAGGGCTTCCTGCATGCGCGCACCACCGGAGGCGGCGAAGCAGATCATCGGGCAACGGTTTTCCAGGGCGTAGTTGGCAGCGCGCACAAAGCGCTCACCGACGATGGCACCCATGGAGCCGCCCATGAACGAGAACTCGAACGCCGAAACGACGACTGGCATGCCCAGCAGCTTGCCGCTGACGGAGATCAGCGCGTCTTTCTCGCCGGTCTGCTTCTGCGCACCGACCAGACGGTCCTTGTACTTCTTGCTGTCGCGGAACTTGAGACGGTCAACCGGCTCCAGGTCAGCACCCAGCTCGTTACGGCCTTCGGCATCCAGGAAGATGTCGATGCGGGCGCGGGCGCCGATACGCATGTGGTGGTTGCACTTGGGGCAAACGTCCAGGGTCTTTTCCAGCTCCGGGCGGTACAGCACCGCGTCGCAGGATGGGCACTTGTGCCACAGACCTTCAGGAACCGAGCTTTTCTTCACCTCGGAACGCATGATCGAAGGGATCAGTTTGTCTACTAACCAGTTGCTCATGCTTTCTTTCTCCAGTACCGGTGGCTTGAACACAGCCCCGCGTATGCCCTTGAGCTAAATTCATATGTGGCGATGATGCATGCAGGACGGGGTCAGGTGTTCGACCGGCCATTTCCTGCACATATCCTCAGCCTTCCAGACAACCTGCCAGTGCAAGGTTGCCACTTCATTTCCGGGCCTCCCGCAGGCGGCGCCGGTGCTGTTTCACACAGTGGTAGTTATGGACGGCGGCAGACTGCCAGCCGTCACATCCCTCCACTGCTGTTGCGCACGGCCTGCATGAATGCGCGAATCTTGCTGTGATCCTTGATGCCCTTGCCCTGCTCCACCCCACCGCTGACATCCACGGCATACGGGTGCACCTGCTCGATCGCAGCCCCGACATTCGCGGGGTTGAGCCCGCCCGCCAGGATGATCGGCTTGCTCAGCCCCTCGGGAATCAGCGACCAGTCGAACGCCTCGCCGGTACCGCCGGGTACGCCTTCGACATAGGTGTCCAGCAAAATCCCGCGAGCGCCGGTGTAAGCGGCGCACGCCGCCGCGATATCGTCGCCGGCCTTGACGCGCAACGCCTTGATGTACGGGCGCTGGTAGCTCTCGCATTCGTCAGGGCTTTCGTCACCGTGAAACTGCAGCATGTCCAGCGGCACGGCATCCAGGGTTTCGTTGAGTTCGCAGCGGCTGGCGTTGACGAACAACCCCACGGTGGTCACGAACGGTGGCAGTGCCGCGATGATCGCCCGCGCCTGCAACACATTCACCGCGCGCGGGCTCTTGGCATAAAACACGAAACCGATGGCATCCGCCCCCGCCTCGACTGCCGCCAGCGCGTCTTCTATGCGGGTAATCCCGCAAATCTTGCTGCGAACGGCGGACATGTCGTAAAAACCTCTGGCATCGGACCGATAAAGTCCCGGATGGTAACAAAAGCTTTTCCGGGCGTCAGCCGCCAAGTTCGCTGAAGCCGGTGAGGAAGTGCGGCCCGATGAAACGATCCGGCAATTCGAACTCGTCGCGGTACTCCACGTCCACCAGGTACAGGCCAAAGGGGTGAGCCGTCACGCCACCGGTACGGCGGATCCGGCTTTCCAGCACTTCCTTGGCCCACTCCACCGGGCGCTCGCCCGTGCCGATAGTCATCAGTACACCCGCGATGTTGCGCACCATATGGTGCAGGAACGCTCCGGCGCGGATATCCAGCACGATCATCTTGCCGTGGCGGGTCACCCGCAGGTGGTGGACTTCCTTGATCGGCGACTTGGCCTGGCACTGGCCGGCACGGAACGCACTGAAGTCATGCACACCCACCAGATACTGCGCGGCCTCGGCCATGCGGTCGGCGTCCAACGGGCGGTGGTTCCAGGTGATTTCTTCGTTGAGGTGCGCCGGGCGGATCTGATCGTTGTAGATCACGTAGCGGTAACGCCGGGCGATGGCCTTGAAGCGCGCATGAAAGTGCGCAGGCATGACCTTGGCCCAACTGACGCTGACGTCATGGGGCAAATTGATATTAGCGCCCATGACCCACGCCTTCATCGAGCGCTCGGCCTGGGTATCGAAGTGCACCACCTGGCCACAGGCGTGAACGCCGGCATCCGTGCGCCCGGCGCACATCAGCGAGATTGGCGAGTCGGCGACCTTCGACAAGGCGTTTTCCAGGGTTTCCTGCACCGTGGGCACACCCGAGGCCTGGCGCTGCCAGCCGCGATAGCGCGAGCCTTTGTATTCCACGCCCAGGGCGATGCGGTAAAAGCCTGCGGCCGCCATTTCGGCGGCCGGGTTATCTATATTTGCCAAGAACTGAGAGCCTGATGAGTTGCGCAAAGGTAGCCATTATGCCGATTTGTGTGGGAGCTGGCTTGCCTGCGATGCAAGCGACGCGGTCTTTGCAGCCAAACCGAGTCGGGGCTATCGCCGGCAAGCCGGCTCCTAAAATGCAAAACGGCGACCCGAAGGCCGCCGTTGCGTCAGCAAATGCCTGTTACGCCAGTCGGCCGAGCATTTCCTTGGCCTCGCCGCGCTGGGCCTCGTCACCCTCGGTCAGCACTTCGCTGAGGATATCCCGCGCGCCGTCGGCATCCCCCATATCGATATAGGCCTGTGCCAGGTCCAGCTTGGTCGCGACCTCATCGGTGCCGGAGAGGAAATCGAACTCCGGCTCATCGCCCCCCAGCGCCGCGTCTTCAGCAGTGAAGGACGGCTCGATAGGCGGGTGTTCCAGGCTCTGGGACAGACGATCCAATTCAGCGTTGACGTCATCCAGTTCCGACGCAAATGCATCAGGCTTGGCGGCAGCAGGCGTCTCTGGCTCATCGGCCAGGGACAGGTCGAAGTCTTCCGGCAGGTCGAAATCGTCCAGCGCAGCCGGTGTGAGGGTCGGCGGCTCAACGGCTGGCACGTCCTTCATCTGGTCTTCAAGACCCGAAAGGAAGTCGTCATCGGACTGCACAGAGGTCGGCGCGTCCAGTTGCAGGTCCAGGTCAAAGTCCGACAGGTCGTCCGGGCTGGCCTTGGCTTCGGTCTGCTGTTGCAGCACCGACTCAAAGCTCAACTCATCATCCGGATTGACCACAGCCGGGGAAGCGGCCTCCAGGTCGTCCAGGCTCAGGTCGAAGTCGGTGTCGAACGCATCTGCCTCAGGGGCTGGCGTCGGCGCCGGTGCGGCCGGCTTGTCTTCCAGCAGGTCCTTGACGTACTGGGCGTCCAGCGCAGCGGCGGCAACCGCGGCACTGACACCGGCTGCCAACACGGCCATGGCCGGGAAGCGCGACTTGAGCTGCTCAACCTGGGCATGGTTTTCACCATTGGCCACCAGTTGACGCTCCTGGGTCACGAAACCGTCCTTATCGTTTTGCAGGCCGTAGACTTCCATCAGCTTCAAACGCAGGTCGCTGCGCTTTGGCTCGTGCTTGATCGCCTGCTCCAGCACATCGGCGGCCTGGTTCAGGTGGCCGCGATCGATATGGGACTGGGCCTGAGCCAAGGCATCGCTGGAATTCATCGGCGCCACTGCAACGGCCAACGGTGCGAGCACGGAGGCCACGGTTGGTGTGATTACCGGCTCCTCAACCACCGGGGCGGGGGTTGGGGCCGCTGCCAGCTTTACATTGGGAGCAGGTACCTCCAGGCCTTCGAAGCTGTCCGGTGGCAGGTCATGATCGAGGTTGGAGGTGAACTCCGGCTCCTCCGCCAGCGCCCGCGCCATGCGCAGGTGTTTTTCCTCTTCGCGGCGAGCATTGCGATGACGCGCCCACAGCAGCAGGAGCAACAACACCACCAGGCCTGCCGCACCGCCGACCACGCCGAGCACGATCGGGTTGGTCAGCAGGTCATTGAATTTGTCTTCGGTCGTGGCAGGCGCGGCTTGCGGCTTGATCGGCTCGGGGGCCGGCGCAGCGGCCTCCGGGGTTGCAGGCGCAGGCGTGGCAGGTGCCGCGGCGGCCGGAGCGTTGGCCAACTGAGCCGGCATCGCTGCCGTCGCAGGAGCAGCAGCAGCCGGGTCGCCTTTTTCGGCCTGCAAGCGCGCCAGCTGATCATTTTTCAGCTGGATCAGCTTTTGCAGCTTGTCCAACTGGCTTTGCAGGTCGGCCGCGCGGCTTTTCAGTTCTTCGTTGTCGCGACGGGTGGTGTCCAGTTGTTCCTGAGTCATCGCCAGCTTGTCGCTCAGGGCACGGTTGTCACCCGCCTTGCCCTTCGCGCCTTTCTTGGCGGACTCGGCCGAGACCAGGCTCAAATTGTCTTGGGCGTTGGTCGTCGATGGGGCACTGCCCGCCTGGGTCCGCTTGGTGGCGTCCAGTTGCTGCTTGCCGGCCACCGGGTTCGTCGCCGCGCGACGGCCCTGGCGCCAGGCATTGTTCTGCGCGGTCACCTCGGCAATGGCCTTCGATTGCGGCAGGCTGGTGGCTTGCACACGATCCGGCAGGCGCAGGACCTGGCCGGTTTTCAGGCGGTTGATGTTGCCGTCGATGAAGGCATCCGGATTAAGCGCCTGGATGGCCAGCATCGTTTGCTGCACCGACGCGCCATTGCGGTTCTTCTCGGCAATTTCCCACAAAGTATCGCGTGATGTCGTGGTGTGCTGGGCCGGTTTGCTGACAGCAGGTGCGGTACTCGCCGGCGTGTTCGCGCGCACGACGGGCGCAGGCGCTGCTGTCGGTGCAGGTGCCGACTGGTCAAACTTGGCCGGGTCGAGCAGCACGCTGTAGTCGCGCATCAGGCGGCCATTGGGCCATTGCACCTGCAACAGGAAACGCACGTAGGAATCGGGCAGCGGCTTGCTGGAGGTGACACGCACCACACTGCGGCCGTTCGGGTTGATGACCGGGGTAAACGTCAGGTCATTGAGGAACGCCTGGCGATCGACACCCGCGTCCACAAACGCCTGGGACGACGCCAGGCTCGGTGTGATCTCGGACGCGGTGAGGCCACCGACATCGAGCAATTCGATTTCCACCGACAACGGCTGGTTCAACTTCGACTTGAGGGTCATCTCCCCCAGCTGCAGCGCCTGCGCCATACCGGAGGACAGCGCCGAGGCGGCCGCTATTGCTAACACCAGTTTGCGAACTTGAACCATAGCCTCATCCTTTGTTTGAACACTCCCCGGCCCGCGAGAAGGTTGGTAACCGCTGCCATAAGGCATGGCGAGCCGATAGGTCACCGACGCGCATCTTTTGCTGCTTGGGGCCAAGCATAGCGCCTGGCTAGAATCAATCTACAAATTGCCGCCAAGTATCTTTTACACAAGGCCTTTTATCAACAACTGCGCCAGCTGTACCGCATTCAGGGCGGCGCCTTTGCGTACGTTATCTGACGTCAGCCACAGATTTAGTTCCGCGGGGTCATCCACACCTGCGCGAACCCGGCCCACGTAGACCACGTCCTGGCCCACCGCATCGCCCACGGCCGTTGGGTAATCCCCCTCCTCGACCAGCTCGATACCCGGTGCGGCGTCAAGCACGCGGTTGACCGCTGCCAGATCGACCGGCGCGCCCAATTGCAATGACACAGTCAGGCTATCGCCAAAAAACACCGGGGCTTGAACGCAGGTTGCGGAAATCTTCAGCAAAGGCATTTCCAGCACGGCGCGCAGCTCGTGTACGAGGCGCTTCTCCAGGGCTGTATGACCTTGGGCATCTGACTTGCCGACCTGGGCCAGCAGGTTGAAGGCTACCTGGCGATCAAAAAACTGAGGTTCCATCGGGCGTACGTTCAACAGCTCGGCCGTTTGACGAGCCAACTCGCTGACGGCTTCGCGGCCTTGGGCAGAGATTGCAAGGTTGGCAGTGACACTGACACGCTGGATGTCCAGCAAGCTGCGCAATGGCGCCAGCACCACCGCCAGATTGGTCGCCGATGGGCTTGGGCTGCCGAGCTGAAACGGCTTCTTCAGACCATCAAGTACGTGGGCATTGGCTTCCGGCACGACTTGGGGTGCCTGGTCACCCGGCAAGGCGCCAGACAGGTCGATCACCGAGCAACCCGCCGCCGTTGCGCGCGGGGCGAAGCTCAAGGTCACGGCCGGGCCCGCGGCAAAGAACGCCAACTGCACCTTGCTGAAGTCGAACTCGTCGACTTCCTTGACCCGCACGTTCTTGCCGCGAAACGGCACCGACGCACCCGCCGAGTTGCTGCCAGCCAGCAAATGCAGGGCGCCCACCGGGAAGTCCAGTTCTTCGAGGATCTGCACCAGGGTTTCACCGACAGTGCCGGTGGCGCCAATCACGGCGATATCAAAGGTCTGGGTCATGGGGGCTGCCTCGGGCATTGCGGGGGGAGCGGCACTTTACCGGGTGGTGGGGTAATTGGGCCAGTTTTTGTGGTGAAGCTGATGGCCCCATCGCAGGCAAGCCAGCTCCCACATTTGACCGTGCTCACAAATCAAAATGTGGGAGCTGGCTTGCCTGCGATGGGGTCTCAAGGACAACAAAAAACCCGCGCCTGTCACCAGTCGCGGGTTTTCTGATTGCCTTACGCGATCAACGCTCCAGCAGGATCCGCAGCATGCGGCGCAGCGGTTCGGCCGCGCCCCACAGCAGTTGGTCGCCAACGGTGAACGCGCCCAGGTACTGGGTGCCCATGTTCAGCTTGCGCAGGCGGCCCACCGGTACGTTCAGGGTGCCGGTGACCTTGGTCGGGCTCAGCTCCTGCATGCTGATGTCGCGGTTGTTCGGCACCAGCTTGACCCATGGGTTGTGCTGGCTGATCAACGCTTCGATATCGGCGATCGGCACGTCTTTGTTCAGCTTGATGGTCAGCGCCTGGCTGTGGCAGCGCATCGCGCCGATACGCACGCAGATGCCATCCACCGGGATCGGGTTCTTGAAGCGACCGAGGATCTTGTTGGTCTCGGCCTGGGCCTTCCACTCTTCACGGCTCTGGCCGTTCGGCAGTTCCTTGTCGATCCACGGGATCAGGCTACCGGCCAATGGCACGCCGAAGTTCTCGGTCGGGTACGCATCGCTGCGCATGGCTTCGGCCACACGGCGGTCAATGTCGAGGATCGCGCTGGCCGGGTCGGCCAGTTGATCGGCCACGGCGGCGTGGGTCGCGCCCATCTGCTTGATCAGTTCACGCATGTTCTGCGCGCCAGCACCGGAGGCCGCCTGATAGGTCATGGCACTCATCCACTCGACCAGGCCGGCTTCGAACAAGCCACCCAGGCCCATCAGCATCAGGCTGACGGTGCAGTTGCCGCCGACGTAGTTCTTGGTGCCCGCATCCAGCTGCTGGTCGATGACCTTGCGGTTCACCGGGTCGAGGATGATCACGGCGTCGTCCTGCATGCGCAGGCTCGACGCGGCGTCGATCCAGTAACCCTGCCAGCCGGCTTCGCGCAGCTTGGGGAAGACTTCGCTGGTGTAGTCGCCACCCTGGCAGGTCACAATCACGTCGAGGGTTTTCAGCTCTTCAATGCTGTAGGCGTCCTTGAGCGGGGCAATATCCTTGCCCACGGACGGCCCTTGGCCACCCACATTCGAAGTGGTGAAAAACACCGGCTCAATAAGATCGAAATCCTGCTCTTCCAGCATCCGCTGCATGAGCACGGAACCGACCATACCGCGCCAACCGATCAGACCTACACGTTTCATCGCAACTACACCTTGTTAAAAAGTGGGCCGCCTGCAGCAAACTTCTGCAAGGGGGCCCGAGAGATTACAGATTCCGCAGCGCGGCGACTACTGCGTCGCCCATTTCTTGCGTTCCAACCTTGGTGCAACCCTGCGACCAGATGTCGCCGGTGCGCAAACCCTGGTCCAGCACCAGGCTCACGGCCTTCTCGATCGCGTCCGCCGCTTCACTCAGGTTGAAGCTGTAACGCAGCATCATCGATACCGACAGAATGGTCGCCAGCGGGTTGGCAATGCCTTGTCCTGCGATGTCCGGTGCCGAGCCGTGGCAAGGCTCGTACATGCCCTTGTTGTTGGTGTCCAGGGACGCCGACGGCAGCATGCCGATGGAACCGGTGAGCATCGAAGCCTGGTCGGACAGGATGTCGCCGAACAGGTTGTCGGTGACAATCACGTCGAACTGCTTGGGCGCGCGCACCAGTTGCATGGCGGCGTTATCGACGTACATGTGGCTCAGTTCGACGTCCGGGTAGTCCTTGGCCACTTCTTCGACGATTTCGCGCCACAGCTGGCTGGAGGCCAACACGTTTGCCTTGTCGACCGAGCAGACCTTCTTGCCACGCACGCGGGCCATGTCGAAACCGACACGAGCGATACGGCGGATCTCGCTCTCGCTGTACGGCAGGGTGTCGTAGGCCTGGCGCTCGCCATTTTCCAGCTCGCGCACGCCGCGTGGCGAGCCGAAGTAGATACCGCCGGTCAGCTCGCGCACGATCAGGATGTCCAGGCCCGCGACCACTTCCGGCTTGAGGCTCGACGCGTCAGCCAGTTGCGGATAGAGGATTGCCGGGCGCAGGTTGCCGAACAGGCCCAATTGCGCACGGATCTTCAGCAGGCCGCGCTCAGGGCGGATGTCACGCTCGATCTTGTCCCATTTCGGGCCACCCACGGCGCCGAGCAGTACGGCGTCGGCCGCACGGGCGCGGTCCAGGGTCTCATCGGCCAGCGGTACGCCGTGCTTGTCGATGGCGGCGCCGCCGATCACGTCGTGGCTCAGTTCGAAGCCCAGGCTGTACTTGCTGTTGGCGAGTTCCAGGACTTTGACCGCTTCGGCCATGATTTCCGGACCAATACCGTCGCCAGGGAGAATCAGAATCTGCTTGCTCATGGGTTCCTCATTTCATCAAGCGACCCGCCCGTGGGCAGGTCGGGAAAAATCAATCAGCGCTCGGCAAAGACCACCAGCACGTCGGTGCTGAAGGTGCCGTCGGCTTGAATGTCGTAGTAATCACGCACTTCCTGACCCATCGCCTGTTGCAGCTCAAGGATGGCTGCGCGCAGCACCTCTGGCGTGCGCATGCGCTCGACCCACGAGGTGTATTCCAGGCGCAGGCGCTGGCGGCTGCTGTTGCGCACATGCAGGCCGGACTCGCTGAGCTGCTGCATCCACTCGGCGGCGCTGTAGTCGCGCACGTGGCTGGTGTCGCGCAGCACTTCGACGGTTTGCAGGTAAGTGTCCAACAGCGGGCTGCCCGGTGACAAGACATCGACAAAGGCCGCCATGCCGCCCGGCTTCAGCACCCGGCGCACTTCTCGCAGGGCCAGGCCGAGGTCGCTCCAGTGGTGGGCCGAGTAACGGCTGAACACGAAGTCGAACTCAGCATCGGCGAACGGCAAACGCTCAGCGGCGCCGTGCACGGTGCGGATGTTGCCCAGGTTACGGTCTTTCGCAGCGGCTGCGACCACATCGAGCATCTGCTGGGACAGGTCGTAGGCCACCACTTCTTTAACCAGCGGCGCCACGTGGAAGCTGACATGACCGGCACCACACCCCAAATCCAGCAGTCGCGCACTGCCCTGCCCGGCCAGTTCGGCCTGCAGCAGAGCAAATTCGGTGCCTTGGGCGTGCACGGCACTGCTCAGGTAGGCGGAGGCTTGCTCGCCGAATTGTTTTTGCACGACTTGGGTGTGGGCGGTGGTGGTCATGGTGGTTTTCCTTGGGTTTTGGGGTGTTGGTACGGGCGCTATCGCAGGCAAGCCAGCTCCCACAGTTGGAGTGCATTCCAATGTGGGAGCCGGGCTTGCCCGCGATGGGGCCCGCACGGTCTACCGCCAATCAGGCATCGCGAAACAACCAAGGCTGGCTCGCCCGGTGCCTGGCCTCAAACGCGGCAATCGCATCGCCGTCCTGCAAGGTCAGGCCGATGTCGTCCAGGCCGTTGATCAGGCAGTGCTTGCGGAAAGCGTCCACTTCAAAGTGATACACCTTGCCATCCGGACGGGTCACGGTTTGCGCGGCCAGGTCGACGGTGAGCTGGTAGCCCTCCTCGGCTTCCACTTGCTTGAACAGCTCGTCCACTTCGGCATCGCTCAGGATGATCGGCAGCAAGCCGTTCTTGAAGCTGTTGTTGAAGAAGATGTCGGCGTAGCTCGGCGCGATGATGCTGCGAAAGCCATATTCTTCCAGGGCCCATGGCGCGTGTTCACGGCTGGAACCGCAACCGAAGTTCTCGCGGGCCAGCAGCACGCTGGCGCCTTGGTAGTGTTCGGCGTTGAGCACGAAGTCCTTGTTCAGCGGGCGCTTGGAGTTGTCCTGGTAGGCGTAGCCCACGTCCAGGTAACGCCACTCGTCGAACAGGTTAGGGCCGAAACCGGTGCGTTTGATCGACTTCAAGAACTGCTTGGGGATGATCTGGTCGGTGTCGACGTTGGCACGGTCCAAAGGAGCGACAAGGCCGGTGTGTTGGGTAAAAGCACGCATCGGGTATTCCTCAGATCAATTCGCGAACGTCGATGAAACGACCGTTGACGGCAGCAGCAGCGGCCATGGCCGGGCTGACCAGGTGAGTACGCCCACCGGCACCCTGGCGGCCTTCGAAGTTACGGTTGGAGGTAGACGCGCAATGCTCGCCCGACTCCAAACGGTCCGGGTTCATCGCCAGGCACATCGAGCAGCCTGGCTCGCGCCATTCAAAACCGGCCTCGAGGAAAATCTTGTCCAGGCCTTCGGCTTCGGCTTGCGCCTTCACCAGGCCTGAGCCCGGCACCACGATGGCTTGCTTGATGGTCGAGGCCACCTTGCGGCCCTTGGCGATGACGGCTGCGGCGCGCAGGTCTTCGATCCGCGAGTTGGTGCAGGAACCGATAAATACGCGATCCAACTGAATGTCGGTGATGGCCTGGTTGGCCTGCAAACCCATGTACTTCAAGGCGCGCTCGATGGAACCACGCTTGACCAAATCGGCTTCTTTAGCCGGGTCCGGCACGTTCTGGTCGACGGCCAACACCATTTCCGGCGAGGTGCCCCAGCTGACTTGCGGCTTGATCTGGGCAGCGTCGAGTTCAACCACGGTGTCGAACACCGCATCGGCGTCGGAGACCAGGTCTTTCCAGGCTTCAACGGCAGCGTCCCAGTCAGCACCCGCGGGTGCAAATGGACGACCTTTTACGTATTCAACGGTCTTTTCGTCCGCTGCCACCATGCCCACGCGAGCACCGGCTTCGATGGACATGTTGCAGATGGTCATGCGGCCTTCGATGGACAGATCGCGGATGGCGCTGCCGGCGAACTCGATGGCGTGGCCGTTACCGCCGGCGGTGCCGATCTTGCCGATCACGGCGAGCACGATGTCCTTGGCGGTCACGCCGAACGGCAAGGTGCCCTCGACCTTGACCAACATGTTTTTCATTTTCTTGGCGACCAGGCACTGGGTGGCGAACACATGTTCCACCTCGGAGGTGCCGATGCCATGGGCCAAGGCGCCGAACGCACCGTGGGTGGAGGTGTGGGAGTCGCCGCAGACCACGGTCATGCCCGGCAAGGTGGCGCCCTGCTCCGGGCCGATCACGTGAACGATCCCTTGACGCACGTCATTCATCTTGAATTCGGTGATGCCATATTCGTCGCAATAGTCGTCGAGGGTCTGCACCTGCAAGCGCGACACCTGGTCGGCGATGGCGTCGATGCCGCCTTTGCGCTCAGGGGTAGTCGGTACGTTGTGGTCCGGGGTGGCGATGATGGAATCTACGCGCCAAGGCTTGCGCCCGGCCAGCCGCAGGCCTTCGA
Source organism: Pseudomonas sp. GW821-FHT09A09 (assembly GCF_059418405.1). Classification (NCBI taxonomy): domain Bacteria; kingdom Pseudomonadati; phylum Pseudomonadota; class Gammaproteobacteria; order Pseudomonadales; family Pseudomonadaceae; genus Pseudomonas; species Pseudomonas sp. GW821-FHT09A09. The sequence continues at coordinate 9,674 of NZ_JBWKPU010000030.1, read as the reverse complement.
ACGCTTGGGGCGAGGTCACTTCATGGATGATGTGACGGTCGATATAGATCAGCGACGAACCATCGTCGCGCCGTTTCACTTCATGGGAATCCCAAAGCTTGTCGTAAAGCGTTTTGCCGGCCATCAGTCGGTCCTCATCAGCGGTGTGTCATACGCCGGGCTTTTCAATAACCCTTTGGCTTGTGAGGCTGATGGTATGGCGCTACATTAAATAACTCAAATTCATATTTTTTATGCTTTGGATTACCAACTGGAATACCACAATGGACTTGGCCAACCTCAACGCCTTTATTGCCATCGCCGAGACCGGCAGCTTCTCCGGCGCCGGTGAACGCCTTCACTTGACCCAACCGGCGATCAGCAAACGCATTGCCGGCCTTGAGCAACAATTGAAGGTGCGTTTGTTCGATCGCCTGGGTCGTGAAGTCGGGCTGACCGAGGCCGGAAGGGCCTTGCTGCCCCGGGCCTATCAGATCCTCAACGTACTGGACGACACCCGCCGCGCCCTCACCAACCTCACCGGCGAAGTCAGCGGACGGCTCACTCTGGCCACCAGCCACCACATTGGCCTGCACCGCCTGCCCCCGGTGCTGCGCACCTTTACCCGGGAGTACCCCAACGTCGCGCTGGATATCCAGTTCCTCGATTCGGAAGTGGCCTACGAAGAAATCCTCCACGGCCGCGCCGAAGTGGCGGTGATCACCCTGGCACCCGACCCGCACAACCTCGTCAGCGCCACCCCCGTGTGGGATGACCCGCTGGATTTCGTGGTCGCGCCGGAACACAGCCTCACCAGCAACGGCACGGTCAGCCTGGCGGATATCGCCAAGCACCCGGCAGTTTTCCCCGGTGGCAACACCTTTACCCACCATATTGTCAGCCGGCTGTTCGAAGCCCAGGGCCTCACGCCGAACATCGCGATGAGCACTAACTACCTGGAAACTATCAAGATGATGGTGTCCATCGGCCTGGCCTGGAGCGTGTTGCCGCGCACCATGCTCGATGATCAGGTGGCAAGCATCGCTTTGCCGGGCATACAGCTCAGTCGCCAGCTAGGCTATATCGTGCACACCGAAAGGACGCTGTCGAACGCTGCGCGGGCTTTCATGAGCCTATTGGATGCACAGGTCGATCTGCCAGGGATACCGGCATGAAGCTGTGCGGCCTATAGGCCTGAACCAACCCGCGCCGAACGCCCATTGAGCGAAGGCCCTTTGATAATGCGCAACCCCGTCGATTCCGTGCCACCCCTGCCCCGCATCTACGCCCTTGACCCTCAAGAGGCGGAACAGAGCTGGGACAGCGCCCCACAGCTGCTGGCAGCCCTGAACGCTGCCCGGCTGGGTGCATGGTGCTGGGAAATCGACACCGGGCGCATCAGCTGGTCGCGGGGCACCCAGGCGCTGTTCGGCTTCGACCCCCGCCAGCCGCTGCCCAAGGACCTGGACTACCTCGACCTGCTCGCCCCCGAAGACAGCGCCCGCGTGGTGCGGGCCTTCCACGCGGTGCTGGCCGGCGAGCCGTTCGAGCAGGCCATGCACCACCGCATCCAATGGCCCGACGGCAGCCTGCATTGGCTGGAAATCAACGGCAGCCTGGCGCCGGATAAAAACGGCCGACGCCGGATGATCGGGGTGATCCGCGAAATCACCCACCAGCGCGAACGGGAAAACGCCCTTGGCCACTCCGAAAAACGCTTCGCCACGCTGTTTCACCTGTGCCCGAACATGGTACTGCTCACCCGCCAGTCCGACGGCCTGATCAGCGAGGCCAACCAGTATTTCGAGATGCTGTTCGGCTGGCCGGTCGCCGACGTCATCGGCCGTACCACCCTGGACCTGGGCCTGTGGCGCCACCCCGACCAGCGCGCGCTGCTGGTCAAGGCCACCCAGCGCAAGGGCGAGCCGATCACCATGGAGGTGCAGTTTTGCGCCAGCAACGGCCAGATCCATGACGGCACCCTCAGCGCGCAGAAGGTCGAGTTAGAGGGCGAGGCCTACCTCATCAGCACCTTCCTCGACACCACCGAGCGCAAAAACGCCGAGCAGGCTCTCAAGGACAGCCAGGAACGTCTCGACCTGGCACTGGACTCGGCGCAGTTGGGCACCTGGGACTGGCACATCCCTACCGGCATGCTCTACGGCTCGGCCCGCGCCGCCCAATTGCACGGCCTGCCACCCGAACCCTTCCATGAATCCTTCGAGGCGTTTTTCGAGGGCATGTCCGATGAAGACCGCGAGGGCATGCGCAACGCCTATCGCAGCCTGCGCGAAGGCCCGGAGGGCAACTATCAACTGACCTATCGCGTGTTGATGGAGGACGGCAGCCCGCGCTACCTGGAAAGCCGCGCCCGCCTGTACCGCGACGACGCTGGCAAGCCGCTGCGCATGGCCGGCACCTTGCTGGACATCACTGACCAGGTGGAGCGCGAGCAACGCCTGACCGCCTCCGAAGAAAAGTTCGCCAGCCTGTTCCAGGCCAGTCCCGACCCCATCTGCGTCACGTGCCTGGACAGCGGCGAGTTCATCGAGATCAACCCGGCCTTTACCCAGACGTTTGGCTGGACGGCCGCCGAGGTCATCGACAAGAGCGCCGAGCAGATCGGCCTGTGGGACGATTCGAGCAAGCGCCTGCAACGCATTGAGCGGGTGATTCGCGAGCAATCATTGAGCAACGTGGCGATTGTGGTGCACCACAAGAACGGCCAGAGCCTGACCTGTGTGATTTCCAGCCGGCTGATCAAGGTCGGCGACCAACCGTGCATCGTCACCACCTTGCGCGATATTACCCAGCAACAGCGTTCGGAAGCGGCGCTGAAGGCCAGCGAAGAGAAGTTCGCCAAGGCCTTCCATTCCAGCCCCGACGCCATCTCCATCACCGAGCGCGATACCGGCCGGTACGTGGAGGTCAATGACGGGTTCTGCCGGTTGACCGGTTATCGCGCCGAAGAAGCCATCGGCCTCACCCTGTACCAGATCGGCATCTGGGCCGATGAAAACCAGCGCGCTGCACTGCTGGCCGAGTTGCAGATCAAGGGGCGCATCCACCATCTGGAAATGCTCTGGCACAACAAGCGTGGCGAGTTGCTGGCAGTGGAGGTGTCGGTGGAGCCGATCACCCTCAACGAAATGCCCTGCCTGCTGCTGACCGCCCGTGATGTGAGCCTGCTGAAAAATGCCCAGGCGCAGATCCGCCACCTGGCCTACCACGACCCGCTGACCAACCTGCCCAACCGCGCCCTGCTGATGGACCGCCTGAGCCAGCAGATCGCCCTGCTCAAGCGCCACAACCTGCGCGGCGCGCTGCTGTTCCTCGACCTGGACCACTTCAAGCACATCAACGATTCGCTGGGGCACCCGGTGGGCGACACCGTGCTGAAAATCGTCACCGCTCGCCTGGAAGCCAGCGTGCGCATGGAAGACACCGTGGCACGCCTGGGTGGCGACGAGTTTGTGGTGCTGCTCAGCGGCCTGGACGGCACGCGCACTGAAGTCAGCGCCCAGGTGCAGGAACTGGCCGACACCCTGCGCGAGCTGCTCTCGGAGCCGATGTTCCTCGACGGCCACCGCCTGCAGGTCACGCCCAGCATCGGTGTGGCGCTGATCCCCGATCACGGCTCCACCCCTGCCGACCTGCTCAAGCGCGCCGACATCGCCCTGTACCGCGCCAAGGATTCGGGGCGCAACACCACGCAAATGTTCCACAACAGCATGCAAAGAACCGCCAGCGAACGGCTGCGCATGGAAACTGACCTGCGCCTGGCCTTGTCACGCGGCGAGTTCAGCGTGCATTACCAGCCTCAGGTGGATGCACGCGGCAACCAGATCATCGGCGCCGAAGCCCTGGTGCGCTGGCAGCACCCGCAACTGGGCGCGCAGTCACCCACCGAGTTCATCAAGGTGCTGGAAGACAGCGGCCTGATCCTGGAAGTGGGCACCTGGATTCTCGATGAAGCCTGTGCCGCCTTTCAGCAATTGATTGCCGACGGCCTGGTAGACCCGCTGAAGTTCAGCCTGTGCGTGAACATCAGCCCGCGCCAGTTTCGCCAGAACGACTTTGTCGAACGGGTGCAGCGCAGCCTCAGCCAGCACGACCTGCCGTGCAGCCTGCTGAAGCTGGAGATCACCGAAGGCATCGTGATCCAGAACCTGGACGACACCATCAGCAAGATGCGCCGCCTGAAAAAACTCGGCGTGAGCTTTGCGATGGATGATTTCGGCACCGGCTACTCCTCGCTCACCTATCTCAAGCGCCTGCCGGTGGATGCGCTGAAGATCGACCAGTCGTTTGTGCGCGATGCGACCCACGACCCCAACGACGCGGAAATTATCCGCGCCATCGTGGCCATGGCGCGCAGCTTGAATCTGGAAGTGATTGCCGAGGGCGTGGAAACCGAGGAGCAACTGGCGTTTTTGCAGAGGCTGGGTTGCCATGTGTTCCAGGGGTATTTGCATAGCCGGCCGTTGCCGATTGAGGGGTTCAGGCGGTTGTTGGGATAACGGTCATACCAGTTTGAGCGCCCAGAGACCTTTGTTTATCCACGAGGATGAGCGCAACGACTGCTTCATCCCGAACAAATCGATCGCACCGTCAATCACAACCACCGAATGGTGCCCGTCAGCCAAGGTACCAATGGCGCCCTGCGCCAACTCATTTGCGTCGCTTGCCCGAATGTAGGCGCTCAACCCCAGTCGACTCAACGCTTCACCTGACATCTCACCATCGTTAAGCGTCTCCATCGACACATCGAAACTACTTCCGGCGCGGAAGTCGTTGTTTTCCAACTGTGCACGCTTGGCGCTCACGGCATACAAGAAGTTGGCATTTTCCAAAAGTGCCGCATCGCTGCCAACGAAGTTCGAAGCACTCCTGGCCTTGCGCAACTCTTCGTGGCTCAGCGTGAGCCTGAAAGAATCTCGCATGATCACGTCGAAACCACCGGGAGTTGCAGTGACCTGCCTGTATATGTCACGCGGGTCTTGCCCGAATCGCATCATGGCCGCCTTGATCGCCGACACGGTCACGCAGTTACCCTCCTGCCCCTGATAAAAGCCGCCCCATATGTCTTTAGGTTTTTCGCTGGCAGGCGACTGATCTACGAGCCGACTCGACTGAGGCGGGCCAGCGAACATTCTGTAGCCATAATTGTTACCCACTTTGCAGGGCCAGCCATGGTCTTGCCCGACCCCTCCCACCATCAGTGCACTGCCAAAATTACGCACGCCCATCACTGCGACTACGCCTTCGCCAACCATTTCACTCGGCGACACATACTGACAAAGCCCATACACCCCCATGCCCTTCAAACATCTCAAAGTGGTTTCACCCTCAAGCGTCTTCGCCAGGGCAGCTTCAAAGCTGGCATAGCCGCCCACGCTCTGCTTGCGCTTCACAAACACCGCCAACGCAAAGTTGGCCGTCCTGACGGTCTCAGTGTCATTACCACTGAACCGCGATGCCTGCGCCACTTGATTCAGCTCATCCTGAGAGAGGTGGAGCTTGAATTCGTCCTTCATCACCACGTGATAACCGTTACCGGAAGGCATGACGTGATCAAACATATCGTTAGGTTTTGGGCCTAACGTCGCCATCATCATCTTGATCACAGCAGCATGGGTGCTGGTGTCGAAGTGCTCACCAAACCGGCGTTCAGCGACGTCGAACGCACTGACCCAACGCTTCGTTTTTTCCTTCTCGGGCGTGGAGGGCTGCTCGGTTGGGAACAGATGCCGAGGCGGCGGTGTAAAGACGGGGGTATTTAATATCGGAGCATTCATGGGCCATGATTCCTGAAGTATGTGCCCCCGGTTCGTGGAATCCGGCGCTGCTCAGTTCCGCGCATCACATTTCACAATAAGAAAAGGGCGCCAATGGCGCCCTTTCTGGAGGAGGTGTTGTTATGCCGCGACGGCGGGATGGGGCATGCCCAGCAAGCGGCTGACCTGCTCCAGGTCGGTCTCACGGCGCAAGGCCGTGAACAACTCCACCGCCTCGGGGTAATTGCGCGTCAACATTGCCAGCCATTGTTTCAAGCGGCCCGGCGCCTGGCGTTCGGTCAGTTGCTCGACCGACTGGGTCCAGAAGTCCTGAAGCATGGGCTGCATCTGCGCCCAGGTCATTTCCACGACCTCTTCACCGGCCCGCGCCGCAGCGATCTGGCGCGCCAGGTCGGGACGTGCCACCAGGCCACGGCCGAGCATGATGTCTTCGGCGCCGCTGACTTCACGGCAGCGCTTCCAGTCTTCGACGCTCCAGATGTCGCCATTGGCAAACACCGGCACCTTGACCACGTCCTGCACACGCGGGATCCACTCCCAGTGCGCGGGCGGCTTGTAGCCATCGGTCTTGGTGCGCGCATGCACCACGATATGCGCCGCGCCACCTTCGGCCAGGGCCGTGGCGCACACCAGCGCGCCGTCCGGGCTGTCGAAGCCCAGGCGCATCTTGGCAGTCACCGGGATATGCGCGGGCACCGCGCGACGTACGTGCTCAACGATCTGATTGAGCAGCTCCGGCTCCTTGAGCAGCACCGCTCCACCACGGGACTTGTTCACGGTTTTGGCGGGGCAGCCGAAGTTCAGGTCGATCACTTGCGAGCCCAACTCACAGGCCAGGGCGGCGTTTTCCGCCAGGCACACCGGGTCGGAACCCAGCAATTGCACACGCAGCGGCACGCCCGCCGCGGTGTGGGCACCGTGCAGCAGCTCCGGGGCGAGCTTGTGGAAATAGGCCGGGGTGAGCAGGCGATCGTTGACGCGGATGAACTCGGTCACACACCAGTCGATCCCGCCGACGCGGGTCAGCACGTCCCGCAGGATGTTGTCGACCAACCCCTCCATGGGCGCCAAAGCAATTTGCATGGAAAACACTCAACAAAAATCGTGGCGCAGTTTACTGGGTTTCCCACTGCAACCGCTAACCCCCCGTCAGTTGCGCAGCGCCGGGCCGTAACCGTCGAGGAACTCGGCCGGCATGCGCTTGGGCTTGCCCGTGGACAGTTCGATGCACACAAAGGTGGTCTGGGCACGCAGCAGGGTCGCACCATCGCTCGGGCGTACCAGTTGGAAGCGGCGGGTCATTTTCAGGCGCTGGTCCCAGTCGACGATCCAGGTGGCCAGTTGCAGCTCGTCGCCCTCATAGCCGGCGGCCAGGTAGTCGATCTCATGGCGCACCACCGCCATGGCACGGTCCAGGCGGCGATATTCGGTAAGGTCCAGCCCCAAGCGCTGGGAATGGCGCCACGCGCAGCGCTCCAGCCAGGACACGTACACCGCGTTATTGGCGTGCCCCAGGCCGTCGATGTCTTCAGCGGCGACCTGCAGGTCGATGATGAACGGTGTTGCCAGATCCCAGCCCATGCCTTGCTCCAGTCGATTGATGTCGGCGGGGGCAGTGTATCAGGCGGTTTGCCGCTCCTGCACACGACGGCCGGCCAGCAGGGCCAATACGCCCTCGATCACACGGGGATCGGCCAACACGCGCTGGTGCCCGCCCTGCTCCAGGCGCAGCAGGCGGCTATCAAACCAGGCCTCGTGGATGGCCTGGGACGCCTTGACCGGTACGAACGTGTCGTCTTCGGCATGTACGATCAGGCCCGGCATATTCATCTGGTAGCGAGCCACATCCAGGTGCTTGAGCGGCATGCCGAAGGTCAATTCGACCTCCTGGATAAACGCCGAGCGCGCACGCGGCGGCAAACCTACCATCCGGGTAAAGCCGCGCAGCACATCCAGGAAACGCGACGGCGCAGCAATACTGACCAGCGCCTCGGTACGCAGCCCCAGTTGCACCGCCAGCATCGCGCTGGCGCCGCCCATGGAGTGACCGACCACGGCGTGCAAGGGTGGCAACTCATTGGCCGCCTCAAGCATGGCACGGGCGAACAGCAGCACGTGCGCCTCACGCCCCGGCGAGCGACCGTGGGCCGGGCCATCCAGGGCAATCACCGAATACCCGTTTTGCACCAGGGCACTGATCAGGCTGGCGAACTGTGTTGGACGCCCTTCCCAGCCGTGCATCAACAGCACCGCTGGGCCTTGCCCCCAACGCAGGGCGGACAGACCGAAACGCAAAGTGATGCGCTCCGATTGCGCCAGCAGTGGCAGCTCCCAGTCACGCGGCGGCAGGTCGCGCGGGGTCATGAAGGTACGCCGCATCTTGCTCGCCACCGTGTGCGGCGCCAGGCGGCCAACGGTGTTATTGAAACCACGAATCCATGTCAGGGCGCCCATGATGCGAATCCTCTCTTAGCGCACGGCCGACTTGGCTGCACGGAGTACACGGTCGGACAACTCACCCGGGCCCAAGGCGCGAGCCAAGGCCAGGCCGCCGATCATCAAGGCCATGTCGGCCAGGGCCTTGTCGGTGTCTTCGGGGCTGGCGGCCAATTGGGCAGCCATCAGCTCCACGTGTTCGTTCAAGGCTTCGCGAAAGGTGTCCGGCAAGCGGGCCATCTCGCCGACAGTGGCGGGAATCGGGCAAGCCTGGGCCGTGGAGTCACGGTGCTTGCGCGACAGGTAGAACGCGGCTACCAGGCTCCTGCGCTCTTCGCCGGTCAGCTGCTCGTCCATGTCGTCAATCGACGCACGGCGCTTGGCCAACAGCTGGGTGAAAGCCTCCAGCATCAGCGCGTCCTTGCTTTCGAAGTGCGCGTAGAACCCACCGACGGTGAGCCCTGCCGCCCCCATGACTTCCCCGACGCTCGGCTCGGCCGGGCCGCGCTGGATCAAGGCCGCACTGGCAGCCTGCAGAATGCGTTCGCGGGTTTGCGCTTTTTTATCGCTCATCAAAGCCTCCGTTTCTCATGGGTTGAATATTATTACCATAATAATATTTGGCAAGCCACCAGCATGACCGCTCGTCTGAGCAGCGCATGCAAATAAATGGAATAAAACCGTCGCTTCAGCCGTTGTCGATGCAACGAACCCTACAGCGGAGAGAACGTCATGGCCTGGACGCAGCAAAACGAAAACTGCGCATGGGTGGCCGGCGAAGCCCCCTACGTCTTTGACAATGAGTACAAGGCCAACTTCATCAGCGGCTTTCGCACCGTGCTGATTTCGAAGATCGAAGCGGAAGGTGTGGGCAACCAGCCATTCGGCAAATTCTTCAACGACCGGGACGGCCACGCCGAAGCCAACTTCCTGGAGGCGTTGCGTGCCAATGAATGGGTATTCGATGCCGGCTATCAAGAGATCGTGGTAAGCATCAACAACTCACCGTGCCGACAATGCTGCGTGCTGTTCAAGCAATACATGGAAGAGATTCAGCTGCGCTTTCCGAATACCACGCTGGTCATCGAGACCGCCAACATCTATCACCCGAACGACCCGCAAGACCAGGCCTGCCTGCGCGCACTGTCGCGCCTGCCAGGTATTCGTGTGGAAATGTGGAACGTCGCACTGGTGAACGCCCAGAACCAGGGCCCGGAAGTCAGCCCTGCGCAGGAACTGGCGCGCATCAACAAATCCTTGCGCACTGCCCATGTGGTTCGACGAATGCCGTAACCCAGGGTGGGCAAAAACCCAAACGCCAGACAAACAAAAGGGCCATTCAATAATTGAATGACCCTTAAAAATCCCGCAGAGCGGGTAATCGTGGCGTCCCCTAGGGGACTCGAACCCCTGTTACCGCCGTGAAAGGGCGGTGTCCTAGGCCACTAGACGAAGGGGACA
>NZ_JBWKPU010000029.1:59404-88635 GCF_059418405.1 Pseudomonas sp. GW821-FHT09A09 | reverse complement strand
GGACACCTCGGTCCATCAGTTGCACCGAGGGGATGCTATCGCAGGCAAGCCAGCTCCCACAGGATCAGCTCCCACAGCGTGTTACTGCATCCAAGGCGGCGGCGGTGGCTCGTCCGGGACCTTGCTCGGTGGCGCTTCATCCGCCGCGCGGATCGCCTGGCGACGCTCTTCGTCCAGCCGCGCCGCTTCGATCTCGCGCATCACGCCGCCCACGTCCGCCAACTCTTCGGGCTCATCAAACTCACCGGTCAACACGCTGGCCGGGTGCAAGGTGCCGGCTTCGTACAGCGCCCACATCTCTTTGGCGTACTTGGTCTTCTTCAACTCCGGGGCAAAACGCCCGAAGTAGGAAGCCATGTTGCCCACGTCCCGCTCCAGCATGTTGAACGCGTGGTTATTGCCCGCCGCATCCACCGCCTGGGGCAGGTCGATGATCACCGGGCCCGTCGGCGTAAGCAGTACGTTGAACTCGGACAAGTCACCGTGCACCAGGCCGGTACACAGCATCAGCACGATCTGGGAGATCAGGAAGGCGTGGTATTCACGCGCCTGGTCCGGCTCCAGCACCACGTCGTTCAGGCGCGGCGCCGCATCGCCGTACTCGTCGGCCACCAACTCCATCAACAGCACGCCTTCAAGGAAGTCGAACGGCTGGGGCACGCGAACGCCCGCACCGGCCAGGCGGAACAACGCCGCCACTTCAGCGTTCTGCCAGGCATCTTCGGCTTCTTTCTTGCCGAACTTGGAACCCTTGGCCATGGCCCGGGCCTGACGGCTGTTACGGACCTTGCGGCCCTCCTGGTATTCGGACGCTTGACGAAAACTTCGTTTGTTCGCCTCCTTGTAAACCTTGGCGCAACGCAATTCGTTGCCGCAGCGCACCACATAAACAGCTGCTTCTTTACCACTCATGAGTGGGCGCAGCACTTCGTCGACCAGACCGTCTTCGATCAGGGGTTCAATGCGTTTAGGAGTCTTCATCAGCTTTTATTGTGGGTCCTTTATTACCAAATACGCGTATGGCACTCGTTATACGGCAATCGGCTCGCCGGTGGGAGAGGCTACCGACCGTTGATCACTTAAGAATGCATCCAATATGCCAATTTCAGCGTTCAATGATCGCCGTAACCCCTTGCCCGCCTGCCGCACAGATGGAAATCAGCCCGCGCCCCTTGCCCGCCGCGTCCAGCAACTTGGCCAGGTTGGCGACGATACGCCCTCCGGTGGCCGCAAACGGGTGCCCCGCCGCCAAGGAACTGCCCTTCACATTCAGCCGGCTGCGGTCGATGGACCCCAAGGGGGCGTCAAGTCCCAGGCGCGTCTTGCAGTAGTCGGCATCTTCCCAGGCCTTGAGCGTGCACAAAACCTGGGCAGCGAAGGCCTCGTGGATCTCGTAGTAATCGAAGTCCTGCAACGTCAGGCCGTTGCGGGCCAGCAGGCGCGGCACCGCATACACCGGCGCCATCAACAGGCCTTCTGCGCCGTTGACGAAATCCACCGCCGCCGCCTCACCGTCGCGCAAGTACGCCAGGATCGGCAGGCCACGCGCCTTCGCCCAGGCTTCGCTGCCCAGCAGCACCAGCGAGGCACCATCCGTCAGCGGCGTGGAGTTGCCCGCCGTGAGCGTGCCCTTTTCGCTGCGCTCGAACACCGGCTTGAGGCTGGCGAGTTTTTCCAGGGTCAGGTCGGGGCGCAGGTTGTTGTCGCGGGTGAGGCCGAGAAACGGTGTGAGCAAATCGTTCTGCCAGCCCTCGGCGTAGGCCGCGGCCAGTTTCTGATGGCTTTCCAGGGCCAGCTGGTCCTGCTCGGCGCGGGGGATCTGCCAGGTTTGCGCCATCAACTCGCAATGCTCGCCCATGGACAACCCGGTGCGCGGTTCGCCGTTACGCGGCAGCTCGGGCTTGAGGTGATGGGGGCGAAGTTGTAACAGGAGTTTTAATTTATCCCCCAACGATTTGCTGCGGTTGGCCTGCAGCAGGAGTTTGCGCAGCCCTTCGTTCACGCCGATCGGCGCGTCGGAGGTGGTGTCCACGCCACCGGCGATGCCGCACTCGATCTGGCCCAAGGCAATCTTGTTGGCCACCAGTAATGCTGCTTCCAGCCCGGTGCCGCAGGCCTGTTGAATGTCATAGGCCGGGGTTTGCGGCGACAGGCGCGAGCCGAGCACGCATTCGCGGGTGAGGTTGAAGTCCCGGGAGTGCTTGAGCACCGCACCGGCAGCCACTTCGCCCAGGCGCAGGCCGTGCAGGTTGTAGCGTTCGATCAGGCCTTCCAGGGCCGCAGTCAGCATTGCCTGGTTGCTCGCCGTGGCATACGGGCCATTGGAGCGAGCGAATGGAATGCGGTTACCGCCAATGATCGCTACACGGCGCAATTGAGTCATGGAAAGCTCCCTGTGGGTTGTGGGTGTAATCATCCAGCCTAGCCTAGGCTGATCGAACGACTACCGCCCCGGGGTGGTCAACCCTTTGAACCCCAGCTTTCGGAGAGCGTTCCATGTCTGACCGTTATATCGACTTCGCCAACTCAAGCCTCGGCCATCGCCTGGTCGCTGCCCTTGGCCTGCCGTCACCGGTACGCCTGGAACGCTGGCAAGCCGGGCGCCTGCGCCCCGTTGAAGGTGCCCTGCTACTGGGCGGCGGTGAGCTGACAGCCAAGGTACAGGCGTTCGCCCACAAGCTGACCGACGCGACCTACACCTACGGCGCCGAGGCCTCGACGTGGATTCCCGGGCATGGCCCCAAGCTCAAGGCGGTGGTGTTCGACGCCAGCGACCTGCAACACACCGATCAGCTCAAGCAACTGCGCGAGTTCTTCCAGCCGCTGCTGAAGAACCTGGATAACAGCGCGCATCTGGTGATTCTCGGCCGCGCTCCAGAAACCCTCAGCGATCCTTTTGCCGCCAGCGCCCAACGCGCCCTCGAGGGGTTCAGCCGATCTCTGGCCAAGGAGTTGCGCAACGGTGGCGTGCTGCAATTGCTCTACGTTGGCGAAGGTGCCGAAGACCAACTGGAAGGTGCTCTGCGCTTCTTCCTTTCGCCGAAAAGTGCCTACATCTCCGGCCAGGTCATTCGCCTGGAAGCGTGTGCCACCCCGGTCGAGGATTGGACGCGCCCCCTCGCCGGGCGCAAGGCGCTCGTCACGGGCGCTGCCCGGGGCATTGGTGCGTCCATCGCCGAAACCCTCGCCCGCGACGGCGCCGACGTGATCCTGCTCGACGTGCCCCAGGCCAAGGCCGACCTGGAAGCCCTCGCCGCGCGCCTGGGCGCGCGCACGGTGGTGCTGGACATCTGCGCCGAAGACGCCGCCACGCAGCTGGTGGAACACCTGCCCGACGGCCTCGACATCCTGGTGCACAACGCGGGCATTACCCGCGACAAGACCCTGGCCAACATGACCCCGGAATACTGGGACGCCGTGCTGGCCGTCAACCTCAACGCCCCGCAGGTACTGACCCAGGCATTGCTCGACAGCGGCACCCTGCACGACAACGCCCGCGTGGTGTTGCTGGCGTCCATCAGCGGTATCGCCGGCAACCGTGGGCAGACCAACTATGCCGCGAGCAAGGCGGGCTTGATCGGGCTGGCCCAGGCGTGGGCGCCGCGGCTCAAAGCGCGGGGCATCAGCATCAACGCGGTAGCGCCCGGGTTTATCGAAACTCAGATGACCGCACACATCCCCTTCGCCTTGCGTGAAGCCGGGCGGCGCATGAGTTCGCTGGGCCAGGGCGGCCTGCCCCAGGACGTCGCCGAAGCGGTCGCCTGGCTCGGCCAGCCGGGCAGCGGCGCGGTCAGCGGGCAAGCGTTGCGGGTGTGTGGGCAAAGCCTTTTGGGAGCATAAACATGGATTGGCACACCTTAGGCAGCACACCCTTCTTGCCGCCGTTGTACTGGCGAGCGGCACTCAAACGCAAGATCACCGGCACCACCTTGCCCGAGCAGGGCTTGCGCTGCCGGGTGCGCATCAACCCCAACGACGTGGCGGCGTATCGCAAGGTCTGTGGTTTCGCCGACAGCCCAATCCTGCCGGCGACTTATCCGCATATCCTGGCGTTCGGCCTGCAGATGCAGCTGCTCACGGCCAAGAACTTTCCCTTCCCGTTACTGGGGTTGGTTCACCTGAGCAACCGCATCCGCATTCACCGCCCTTTGGGCGGCGTGAGTGAACTGACGATCAGCGTACAGACATGCAACCTCCAGCCCCACAGCAAAGGGGCAACCTTTGACTTGCTGACCACCGCCGAGGATTCCCTCGGGCTGTTATGGGAAGCCGAAAGCCGCATGTTGTGCCGGGGCGTCAAGCTCGAAGGCGAGGCGCTGGATAATCCACTGCCCACGCCCAGCCAAATCAGCGAACTGACGCGCTGGAAAGCCCCTGCCGATATCGGGCGCCGTTATGCGCGGGTCTCCGGCGACTACAACCCGATCCACCTCAGCGCCCTGACCGCCAGGCTGTTCGGCTTCCCGCAGGCCATCGCCCACGGCTTGTGGAACACAGCGCATACCCTTGCTGCGCTGGGTGAACATTTGCCCGCTGCCAATATTGAACTGCATGTCGAGTTCAATAAGCCCGTGCGCCTGCCCAGTGAAGTCACCCTGTATAGCAGCGCCCCCGGTTCCAGCGGCGAGTTGCTGTTGAAAGGCGCGGGCGAACTACAACACATGGTAGGCAAGTGGCAGCCGATCGCGTGAAAATCACCGATTAATTGTATATATACACCCTAAGTTATAGCGGGCTTTTTTAAGCCCGCTTTTTTATTTATGTCGTTGATTTTTAAAATATATATATCCAGATACATCTACCCTTTATCGCTTTGGTATTAGTCATTAAGCCCTGACTTGAACCCAGTATATAAATCGTTAATACCAAGTTGAGCATTGTGAGAAAGAGTGCCCGGGTCTGTTATAGCCACACGGACAAACGCATCGCTATCCAAGAAATAACGAGCGTTTGAAAACAACCCAAGGTTGTACAGGTGCAAGGAACTCAATCATGAACACTCAAACTCAAGTGGTGATCTGGAAAACAAGTACAGCGCTGGCCCTGGCAGTCGCATTGGCGCTCGGAGGCTGCAGCAGCGGTGGCGGTGGACATCACAGTGGTGGTTCGGCTTCAACCGACTCGGCAGCCGGTGGTGGCACGGGCGGTGGTACAGGTGGCGGGACCGGTGGTGGCACCGGCGGCGGAACAGGCGGTGGCACCGGTGGCGGTACCACCACGCCTCTGGTGACCGCAACCGTAGTCGACACCCTGGGCGACACCGTGACCGGCGTTGGCGGCGCCGTCAAAAGCCTCGGCACTACCCTTGGCAGCTTGCCGATTGTCGGCGCAACCACAGGCGGCCTGGTGACCGCCACTGGCACCGCGGTCGGCAGCATCGGCGACGGCCTGTCCACAGGACTCGGTACCATCGGCACCGACAGCAATGCACTGGGCAAAACACTGGCCGGTGTCGGCAAAGGCGTCGCCGACCTGGGCGATGGCGTCAGCACCACAGGTGGCAATGTGGCCACCCTGCTGGGGAACGTACCGGTCGTTGCCGGCGCAGCCCCTGTCGTTGGCGGCGTGGTCGACAAGGTCGGCAATGTCGTGACCATGCTCGGCGACACCTTGAGCACTGCGAGCACCACCGGCCCACTGGGCTCGGTCACCAATACCGTCGGCGCAAAAGTACTGGTACCGGTTGTGTCGCTGGTGGAAAAAACCACCGGCCAAGTGGGCACCGCGACCGGCCTGGATACCCCAGTAGGCGGCCTGTTGAAGAAAGTCGGCAGCACCGTCGACGGCCTGGGCGATAAAGTCGCCGACGCTGGCGGCACCGGCAACCCTGTGACCGGCATCGTGGGTAACGTACTCAATGGTGTAGGCACCGTGGTGGATAAAGCCAGCGGCTATGTCGACCCAGCCACCGGCACCGGCTCCGGCAATGGTAGCGGCGGCGGCACTGGCGGCGCGGGTAATCTCGGCTTGCCAGAACTGATTGGCGGCATCATCGCCGGCGCCGGTAACGGCCTCGATGCAGGCAGCACCAACGGTGTGGTCAGCGCAGCAGGCGCTACCGGTGGCAAAGCGGGTGGCACCGTGGCGTCCCTGGGCACTCTGCTGGGTGGCAGTGGCGTACCGAACACCGCAGCGGGCGCACCGGTTGGGCAAGTGACTCAGGTGCTCGGAAATGCTCTCAACCCTGTGACCAACGGCGTCACCAGCCTGACCCAAAACGTCGGCGGCGCAACCGGCCTGGGTGCACCGATCAACGGCCTGGTCACCAACGCAGGCGGCGCAATCAGCAACCTGGGCGGTGCCCTCAGCGGCGCCAACGCCAACCCGGTCACCAACGCCTTGGGCGGCACTGTCAGCGCCGTCGGTGGCACCGTAGCGTCCATCGGTGGCCTGGTCACCGGCGGCACCAACGCCGGGGGTGGTTTGCTCGGTGGCGGCCTGAACCTGGGGGGTAGCGCATCTGCCTCCGCAGGGGCCAGTGCCGGCGCCAGCGCCAACGGCGGTCTGCTGGGCGGCTTGCTCGGTGGCCTGACCGGTAAAAAATAGAATTGCACCTGGCCGATTAGACGGCCTCACCTACAGCGCCTACGCTTGGTTGAGACGAGAGACCTTATAAGCCTCTCGTCTTTTTTATGGGCAAATGAAATGCCCGGGAAGTACCCGAACCGCGCCCCCAGAGCCCGGCGGGAATCTGCAAAACGCTGCTGCTTTGACCATGGAGTGTCCTATGCGCGCTTTGACGCCGTTGTTGTTGCTCACCCTCAGTACTTACGCCTGCGCCGATACCCTACCCAGCTTCCTCAATAGCAACGACACCATCCGCAACCTGCCCGTGCCCAACCTGCCCGCCGACGCCTATCGTCCGGTCGCCCCGCAAACCCAACTGCCGACACCCGCCGCCACTGAAGCCCAACCCCTGTTGATGGACACCAAAGTGACCATTCGCAAACTGCAGATCGACGGCGGCACGATTTACCCGCTCAAGGAATTGGCCCAGGTCTTCGAGCCGCTGACCGGCCACGAGACCAACCTGGCTCAACTGATCGAAGCCACGCGCGGTATCACCCGGCGCTATCAACAGGACGGCTACCTGCTGTCCTACGCGTTCCTGCCGGAACAAAGCTTCGACGACGGCCTGGTGCACGTGGTGGTGGTGGAGGGTTATATCCGCGACTACCAGCTGCAAGGCGACGTCGGCTCGGTCTCGTCCTACATCGACAAACTGGCAGAAAAACTCAAGGCCGAACGCCCGTTGACCCGCAAGACCTTCGAGCGCTACACCACCTTGATGAGCACTATTCCGGGCGTGACACTGCAAGCCCAAGTACCGCCCCCCAGCACCACCGGCGGCGGCACCCATATGCAAATCACCGCCAGCCGCAAGCCGTTCACTACCAGCATGAGCCTCACCGAAGCCAGCCGGGGCGGCACCCAGGCACTGCTCAGCGCTACCAGCAATTCGCAGACGTCCATGGGCGAGCAACTGAGCGTCAGCGGACTGTTCCCGCCCGGGAACGACAAAGAACACTACTACCGTGCGGCCTACAGTCAGTTCATCAATGCCGAGGGCACGCAGTTGGTGCTGTCGGGCGAACGCTATCGCGCCGATCCCCGTACCAACGTGCAACTGGGTGACGGCCTGGAGCTCAAGCCACACCAGGAGATCGACCGTTACTCCGTGGGGTTCACCCACCCCTTTATCGCCTCGCCCAGCGAGTCGTTGAGCCTGGGTACGCGCCTGTACGCCGTCGACCAGACCACCCGCTACAAACTGGAGGGTTTCCCACAACGCTTTGACCTGAAAACCGACCTGCGCGCCCTCGCGTTTGAAGGCGATTGGCGCAAGGCCGACACCACCCAACTGCGCATCCTCAGCGCCGGGTTGTACCAAGGCATCAACGGCATGGGCGCCAGGACCCACTCGGACTTCGGCGGCCTCACGCCAGACCTCGACTTCTTCCGCGTGCGGCTGTCGGGGGTGCAGAGCAACAAGCTGTTCGATAATTGGCAAGGCGTGCTGTCGGCTGCGGCTTACTGGACCAATGACACCCTGCCTGACAGCGAGCGGGCCACCTTTGGCGGGCAAAACTTCGGCCGTGGTTATCCCGATGACCAGGGTTCAGGCGACAAGGGCTGGGGCTTGGCGTACGAGGTCAATTACAGTTACAACCGCGCCGGCGACTGGGTGAGGATCCTGCAGCCGTACGTTGTCTTCGACCGCGCCAAGACCTGGTACAACGACCTGCCGATCCACGGCAACGACATGTCATCGGCGGCGTTGGGCCTGCGTTTTGGCGACGCCAAGTACTACAACATAGCGCTCGAGGCGGCCAAGCCGTTGTCGGAGGTGGCGTTTGACAACTATGACCGGCGGCCACGGTATTCGCTGAGTTTCAGCTACCAGCTTTGAAACCCGACGTCGGGGCCGGGGCGGGGTATAAACACCGGTCCCTGTAGTGAGCGGGTTTACCCCGCGCCAGCCCCACCACCAATCTCATGCCTTCAACCAACCCGCGTCGACTAGTTTGGGGGGGGTGCCGCCTGGCGCGGGGTAAACCCGCTCACTACAAAGGCGCGGCCTTGCGCTGGAGACGCGATCCTTCAATCGGGCTTGGGGGCCTCGGCGCGGGGCAAGCCCGCTCACTACATCAGAGGCGGGGTTTGGGCAGGGGGAACAGGCTGTTCAAGGTGTCGATCAGGCGCACCAGGTAGATCGGCTTGCGAAACAGGTCCAGTACCTGCAGACGCAGCATGTCGCTGACGTCGTCCATTTCAGCATGGCCCGACATCACAATGACCGGCAAGTGTGAACGCGAGGTGTGTTCGCGCAGGCGCTTGATCAGGGAGATGCCACTCTCCTCGGGCATGCGCAGGTCGGTGATGACCAGGGCGATATCCGGGTTGAGGGTCAGCTCCTGCAAGGCGAAAGTGACAGAGGTGGCGGTGAAGCACACGAATCCCTCATTTTCGAGGGATTCGGCAAGTTCGATCAGGGCGTCCTCTTCATCGTCCACCAATAGGATTTGCTGGCGGCGAGACGACGACGGTGTCATAGACGATACCCAGTGATTAATGTTCGCCAACAGAGCGTTGTATGCAACTTAGTTAAAAATCAAGTACCACTACCCGCCGGTAACGCATTTGATACAGAAGTGAAAACACCTTTGATCTTATCGCCGAGCCCAGAACCCGCACCGATAATTACCAGCGCGACAATCGCCACGATAATCACATATTCGATGGCCGATGCCCCATCCCTGCGTCGAAAAAACAACTGGGTCTGGACAAACGCCTTCAAGATCAAGTCAAGGAACATAATACTTCTCCCTAATGCGCCGCAGAGCGCCGGTACAGCTGTGTTGCACGATGATTGCCGTGTGCCATTAGAGCATTGTCAACAAACCTCACCCTCACAACTGTAAGAACGAATTAATCACAAAGTATTAGTCGTAAAGTTGGCGTCATAAAACCGTGCTTTTCATGAAAACTTTTTTAGTTCAGAGAAATTTTGCCGCGGGTAATGGCATTTCGTCCTAGCTGAACTACCTTCCAATAGCGAAATAGTTAGATGTTCATAGCAGCCAGTGTTGCGGATTAACCCGTTTGGATTAGCGGGCAGCGGTGCAACGGGATAAGGAGAGCCGTCATGAACAGTCGTTTCAGCATGATCCTGGCCGGCGTACTTCTAATAGGAGCCTTGATCGCCGGCTATTGGGGTCTGGCGCTGAGCCGCGCACCGGAACCTATTGCAGCACCTGTCATTTCCGTCGAAAACAGCGTCGCCGCCGTCGAAGACAAAACCCGCCAGCCGGTGGTGGTGCTGGTGCATGACGTGCCCCCCTTCGTCCCCCTCGCCGCCACTGACCTGGTCATCGAAAACCTGCGCACCGTGCCCGCGGGCAGCCTCACCCGCCTCGATCAAGCCATCGGCCGTATTCCGCTGCGCACCTTGGGTGCCGGCAACTGGTTGAGTGAGGAAAGCTTCAGCGCCGGAGGCCCGCTGGCCCGCATGATTCGCCCAGACGAGCGCGCCCTGGCGGTGCCTGTCGACGAGGTGATCGGCGCGGGAGGCCAACTGAGCCCCGGCGACTTCGTCGATATCCTGCTGTTCCTGCGCCAGGAGCCCGGCAATACCGAGCAGTCGGCGCAGGTGGTGCTTCCGGCCATGCGTCTGCTCAGCGTGGGCGACCAGGTCGGTTTGGCCAATGACGGCAAACCCGCCGTCCTGCCGCCCTCCACCCCCGAAGAAAAAGCCCAGGCCGCCCAACGCCGAGCCGCCGCGCGCACGGTGGTGCTGGCGGTTCCCGAACCCTTATTGAGTCGTCTGATGCTGGCGTCCCAGGCAGGCATTTTGCGCCTGGCCGTACGCAGCGCCGACGAACAACTGCTGAGCCGTTACTGGGCCGGCGAAAACGACTCAGCGGAAAAAGTGCAAAGCGCCGACCGCGATCTCTACCAATTCACCCAGTTGGCGATGGCGCCCCCGCCAAAAAGAATCGCACCGGTCGCGACCGCTCCTGGCGGCCAACGCCGTGGCATTGAAGTGATCCGTGGTGCGCAAGCCGCCCAACAAACGCCCTGATTGAACAAGGAAGCCTTGAATGAGCCATCGCTACGCTCAAATGGCCTTGGTCCTGATGCTGTCAAGCCTGCCCGTGGGCATGGCCTTCGCCGCGTCAGGTAGCTGCAGCGCTCTGGGCCAGTTGCCCGCCGTGGTTGAGGTGGGAGAAGGGTTGCAACAGGAACTGCAATCGCCGGTCGCCATTACACGATTGGCCATCGGCGACCCCAGGATTGCCGATGTACGGATCAACGGCGACCGCAACTTCCTGTTGACCGGCGTTGGCGCCGGGGCGACCAGCCTGATGGTCTGGACCGGTTGCTCGACCACCCCGCGCCAGAGCATGGTGTTCGTCAAAGGCAAGGCCACCTCGGCCCTGACCAGCCTGTCGCTGTCGCCGTCCGAAGACCCGACGTTGCCCAGCCAGGTGCAGACCGATATCCGCTTCGTCGAAGTCAGCCGTACCAAGCTCAAGGAGGCCAGCACGTCGCTGTTCGGCCAGGGCGGCAACTTCCTGTTCGGCAGCCCGGGCAACGGCGCCATTCCCGCCACCACCGCCAACAGTTTCCGTGGGCAGGGGGTGAACAACGGTTTCTTCAACATCGGTTTTGGTGGCGGGCGGATCTCGGCCATGATCAACGCCCTGGAGCAGAGCGGCTTCGCCTACACCCTGTCACGTCCCAGCCTGGTGGCCCTCAGCGGGCAGAGCGCGACCTTCCTCGCCGGTGGCGAAGTGCCGATCCCGGTGCCCAGCAGCGGCAGCGACAGCATCTCCATCGAATACAAGGAGTTCGGTATCCGCCTGACCCTCACACCCACCGTCATCGACCGTAACCGCATCACCCTCAAGGTGGCGCCCGAAGTCAGCGAGCTGGACTACAGCAACGCAGTGCAGATCGAAGGCATCCAGGTGCCCGCCCTCACCGTGCGCCGTACCGACACCAGTGTGTCCCTGGCCGATGGCGAAAGCTTCGTGATCAGCGGCCTGATCAGCAGTACCAACCGATCCTCTATCAGCAAGTTTCCGGGGCTGGGTGACATCCCGATCCTGGGTGCGTTTTTCCGCGACTCCAATATCAGCCGCGAAGAGAAAGAGCTGTTGATGATCGTCACGCCGCATTTGGTGCAACCGCTGGCTGCCAACGCCCAACTGCCCTCGTTGCCCGGTGAAAAACTGCGCAACTACGACCCGAACTGGTACCGCCTGTTCTTCCTGGAAAACGGCAACTTCGACCGTCGCAGTGGACTTTCCCAATGAGCGATAGCCTGAGCCAGACGTTTCTGGCAATCACACGCAACACCACCGACCTGGAATGGCTGCAGGGTGCCCTCGCGCCCTTGGGCCAGGTGGTCAGCGCCGGTGGCGGTAGCCTGGATGAACTGTTGGCCCTGGTGGACGTGACCTTCGCCAACCTGGTGTTCGTGGGCCTGGACCGTGAGCACGTGGTGGCCCAAAGCGCATTGATCGAAGGCGCGCTGGAAGCCAAGCCGATGCTGGCAATCGTGGCGCTCGGCGATGGCATGGACAACCAGCTCGTGCTCAATGCCATGCGCGCCGGAGCACGGGACTTCGTCGCCTACGGTTCACGCTCCAGCGAAGTGGCCGGGCTGGTGCGGCGCCTGAGCAAACGCCTGCCACCTGCCACGCCGAATACCCAACTGGGCGGCCTCACCGTGCTCTACGGCACCCAAGGCAACGCGGACGGCGCCTTGCTGGCCAGCCACCTGGCCATGGTGGTGCAAAAGAGCGGGCAACAGACCTTGCTGCTTGACCTGGGCCTGCCACGGGGCGACAGCCTGGCGCTGCTGGGCCTGGAAAGTACCTTCAACTTCGGCGACGCCCTGCGTCACCTGCGCCGCCTCGACACCACCCTGATCAACAGCGCCTTCGCCACCGCCGAGGACGGCTTGCGCATCCTTGCCTATGCTCCCAGCGATGAGCCGCTGGAACTGACCAGCGCCGCCGAGCTGTACATGCTGCTCAGCGCCCTGCGCCAACACTTCCAGCACATCGTGGTGAACCTTACCGGCCAGCCCGACAGCGAAGCGCTGCGCACCTTTGTCAGCCATTGCGACAAGCTGCTGTGGTGCACCGACCAGAGCGTGCTCGACTGCCGACGCAACCTTGCAGTGCTGAATCAATGGCGCGAAAAAGGCATGCGCCTGGATCACGCCAAGCTGCTGGTCGACCGCTACCTCAAGGGCTGCGCCCCCGACACCGAAGCCCTCGGCAAAAGCTTCGGCCTGGAGGTGATTGCCGTGCTGCCGTTCAGCCCGGAGGTGCGCCTCAATGCCAAGAACCAGGGCCAGACCCTGTTCACCTTGTCGCCCCGCGAAAGCCTGACCCATGCCCTCAAAACCCTGGGCGAACGCCTGGCCAAACGCTCCGAAGGCCTGGCGAAACCGTCGATGAGCTGGTTCGAGCGCCTGATGGGAAGTGGTCGATGAACGGCGAAAAACTCTTCGGCGCACCCGCCCGTGGCGCGGCGGGCCACAGCGACCACGACGGCCTGAAACTGGTGCTGCATCGCTACATCATCGATGCCATCGAAGAGTCGGGCAAAAACCTGCTGGAAGGTTCGCGCCAATCCCTCGCGCAGTTTGTGATCGACAAAGTGTCCGAGTACATCACGCGCATGCACCTGGCGATTTCCCGCTACGAGATGGAGCGCCTGGCCGAAGAGATCGTCGACGAACTTACCGGCTTCGGCCCCCTGGAAGTGCTGTTGCGCGACCCGTCGGTGACCGAGATCCTGGTCAACGGCCCGCACCGAGTGTTTATCGAGCGCGACGGCCTGCTGCACCAAAGCGACCTGCGTTTTATCGACGCCCACCACGTGGAGCGGGTGATGCAGCGCATCCTGGCGCCGCTGGGCCGGCGCCTGGATGAGTCTTCGCCGATGGTGGACGCGCGCCTGCCCGATGGCAGCCGGGTCAATGCGATCATCCCGCCGATTGCCCTGGATGGCCCCTGCCTGTCGATTCGTAAGTTTCGCAAGGACATGCTCAAGAGCAGCGACCTGGTGGCGATGCAAACCATCGACCAAAGCATCTTCGAGTTCTTCCAGGAGGCGGTGGGCAAACGCTGCAACGTCTTGATCAGCGGCGGTACGGGCACCGGCAAGACCACCTTGCTCAACATCCTCAGCCAGTTGATCAACCCTCACGAGCGCCTGGTGACCATCGAAGACGTGGCCGAACTGCAACTGGGCCACCCCCACGTGGTGCGCCTGGAAACCCGCCCGCCAAATGCCGAAGGCCACGGCGAGGTCAAGGCCAGTGACCTGATCCGCAACGCCCTGCGGATGCGCCCCGACCGCATCATCCTCGGCGAAATCCGCGGTGTGGAAGTGCTCGATGTAATGACCGCGATGAACACCGGCCACGACGGTTCCATGAGCACCGTGCACGCCAACAACGCCCAGGACGCGTTGCTGCGCCTGGAAACCCTCGTGGGCCTGACCGGTCGCGTGGTGGCGGAAAAGACCTTGCGGCAGATGATCTGCGCGGCGCTCGACGTGGTGATCCAGCTGACCCGCCTGCCCGACGGTCGCCGCTGCGTGAGCGAGGTGGTGGAAGTGGTCGGCGTGCGTGACGACGTCTACGTCATCAATACCCTGTTCCGCCTGGACCGGCGTACCGGCTTTGGTTTCCTGCGCGAGGCGATCAACCCCGCAGGCGACAAGCTGCGTCACGAATCGGCCTTGCCGCTGCCATAGCCCAGGAGGGGAGAGGACGGATGACCGGACCCATTCTGCTGCTGATCTGCATCATCCTCATCGGCCTGTCATATCGCCTGTTTCAACACGGCTTGCGCCAGGCCGGCAACGACCGTGTGCTGGAGCGCCTCACCGACGGCCAGCCGGTGCAGGAAGCCCCGAGCACCACCTGGACCGCAGTGGAGCGCATGTTCCAGCGAGCCGGCCTGGGCAAACCTACCGACCGCCTATGGCTATGGCTCACGGGTTGGGCGTTGTGCGCCCCGGTTGGCTACTACCTTGCCCACTGGTTGGGCGCGCTGGCGATGCTGGTATTACCGCCCCTGGCAATGCGCCTGTACATCGCCTGGCGCTACCAACGGCGTATGCAACGCATGATCGAGCAGTTGCCGCAGTTGCTGGACCACAGCGTGCGCAGCCTCAAGTCCGGGCGTACCTTGGCAGACGCGGTGCTGGGCGGCATCGAAAGCACCGAAAACCCGCTCAAGCACGCGATGAGCCGCATCCAGCGCAACGTGCAGATGGGCGTGAGCCTGCCGGACTCCGTGAGCGATTTCGCCGAGTTCTACGAGCAGGATGAGTTCCGCCTGTTTGCGCTGGGCCTGAAGGTCAACCACCGCTACGGCGGCAACGCCAGCGAGCTGCTGGAAAACCTGATCAAGATGATCCGCGAGCGCGAGCAAGGCCGCCGCCAGCTCAAGGCGATGACCGGCGAAACGCGCATGACCGCCTATGTGCTGGCGGGTTTGCCGGTGCTCATGGTCGGCTACTTCCTGATGATCAACCCCGGCTACTTGATGACGATGTGGAACGATGAAACCGGGCGCTATTTGCTGTTCGGTGCCTTGGCGATGGACGTGACGGGCACCTTCGTCATGTGGCGCATGTTGCGGAGTATTTGAGATGGCGTTATTGGCCAGTGCCTTGTTGCTGCTCGCCGCCGTGGTGTTGATCACCGGCCACTGGCTGGAACAACGCCGGCGCCAGCGCCTGGTCACCCAGCGCCTGCAGGGCCAACTGAGCCGCGAAGACCGCTTCGGCAGCCTGCTGCGCCAGTTAGGCGCCAGCCCCCTCGCCCAGCGTTCGGTGAGCCTGGACAACGAGACCCAGACCCTGCTCAACCGCATCGGTTGGCGCAAGGCCAACCAGCGCTCGCTGTTTGCCGCCTTCCAGGTTGGCGTGCCCATCGTGTTGCTGGCGGTGTCGGTGGTCGGGCAGCAGTTGCTGTTCCCCCATGCGCAATCGCCGTGGATCGCGCCCGTAATCGCCCTGGGCATTGGCTACCTGCTGCCAAAACGCATTCTGGCTGCGGCGGCGAAAGCCCGTCAGCAACGTATCGCCCGGGAGATTTCGACGTTCATCCCGCTGCTGCGCATCCTCTTCGAATCGGGCATGGCAGTCGAGCAATCGTTGCGCGTGCTGGGCACCGAGGCCCAGCGCTTGTTGCCGGACCTTACCCAGGAGCTGCGCCTGATCCTGGCGCGGGTCGACTCCGGCCTGGAGCTGGGTGAAGAGCTGGGCAAGACCGCACGGTTGCTGGCCGTGGATGAGTTCACCGACACCTGTGTAATCCTGCAGCAACTGATCACGCAGGGCGGCGGCGCGATGAAGTCGCTGCTGGCGCTCAAGCAACTGCTCGATGACCGGCGCCTGACTCGCCTGCAGGAATACATCTCGAAGATGTCGGCCAAGATGTCCGTGGTGATGATGGTGTTCCTGTTCCCGGCCCTGCTGACGGTACTCGGCGGGCCGGCCTTTATCGCGATCGCCCGCGCCCTGAATAACTTTTGAGGAGCCTTTGATGAAACTACTGATCGGCGCACTGAGCCTGTTGATGCTTGGCGGCTGTGCCACCAACGGCCAAACACCCTGGGCCGCGCTGAGCGGCTCGACCAGTTGTTCCAAGCCCAGCGCCGAGCAGGAGCTGGCGCTGAACCTGGCCGATGACATGGCCAACGAAGGCAAGCTGCACGCCAGCCTGGCCAACCTGCAAAGCCTGCCCGATGCACTGCCCCAGGTGCGCCTGCGCAAGGCCCGGGCCGCGCGCTTGTTGGGCCGCAGCGAGGCCGAGCCGATGTACCGCAGCCTGGTGGGCACTTGCCTGGCTGCCGAAGGCGAGCATGGCCTGGGCCAGCTGGCGTCGGCCAGGGGCAGCAACGACCAGGCCCTGGCCCACATGCAACGGGCGGCGCAGTTGGCCCCGACCAACGAAAAAATCCGCAATGACCTGGGGGTGGTGTACCTCGACCAGTTGCGCCTGGAGGACGCCCGCTTCGAATTCCTCACGGCCATGGAGCTCAAGCCGAGCGACCAACTGGCCGCCGTCAACCTGATGACCCTGTTGATCTACCAGGACAACTGGGGGCAAGCCGCGCAACTCGTCAGCCAACTGAGCCTGAGCCCGGAACAGGTGAACAATGCACAGGTTCGGGCCCAGAAGCTCAAGACGTCGAGCAAGGCGGTAGCGCGTAAACCCAAGGACCAAGTGGCCGCCGTCAGCGATGCGCTGCCAGCCACCGTGAAATAGGGAGTTGAAGATGAAAGCCCACTACCTCGCCTGCCTGGCCCTGCTGCCGTTGATGGCCCAAGCCATCGAGCCCGGCCCCTCGTCCCCGCAGCAGGCCGAGACCGAAAACTGGATGACGTTGCAGGTGAGCGGTCGCGCTGCCTCGAGCATCCCGCAAAAGGTGAGCCCGACTGAGCGCGACCAGGCGTTCAAGCGTTGGCTGGACAGCAACAAGCATCCGATTCCGGAGTTTTTTGAGACTGGCACCGGGGGCAAATCAGGAAGCGGTTCCAGCAAATGACGAGGTGAGGGGAGCACGCTCCCCCACCTCGGCCACTTCAATGGGCGGTGACCCGCTGGCGCATGGCCGAATTGCTCGGTGATAGCGCCAACGCGAGCTGGGTGCGGTTATGCATGTGGGTCAAACGCAACACCTGGGACACATAGAGTTTCACGGTGTTTTCGGTGATCCCCAGTTCACAGGCGATCTGGTAGTTGGTCTGGCCCTTGCCCACAAGCCTCGCAACATCCAACTGCCGAGGTGACAGCTGGTTGAAGATCGTCGGAATTTCAAGCGGCACTGCGTCGTCTGCCGAAGTATCGCCATCGGTGTCCTGCGCAGGGCTGCGACGGACTTTGTCGAGGTCCTGGTACAGGTCGTTGATGGATTCGGACAGGTACTGCAATTTCTGGTTCAAATGCCCCAGTTGCAGCTCCTTCTGCCGCTCCTCCAAGGCCGCTTCCTGGCGCTGCAGGCCTTCGAGCAGTTCATCGAGGTTGATCGGCTTTTGATAGTAATCGGAGATGCCCGCACGCAGGGCCTTGATCACGTCCTGCTTGTCAGCGCGGCCGGTGAGCATGATCGCCTCAAACGCACGCTGCTTGCCGGCCACCCGCTGCAGGGCTTGCACCAGCTCGATACCGTCCATGTCCGGCATGTGCAGGTCACACAGCACCAGGCCAATCTCGGTGTCTTCGCTGAAACGCTTCAAGGCGTGCCGGCTGGACTCACAGGGAACGCAACGGTAGCCGTTGCCTTCAAGAAACTCACAGAGCTCTTCAACGATCAACGGCTGGTCGTCGACCACGAGCACTTTCACTGCTGACGTAAGCTTGTTCACGCGCTACTCCATGCCTGGCAAGCCAAAAGTTTGACCTATCCCTTCTGACGAAGAATCCTATACATCTACTCAATAAACGTAGACCTACTTTCCGACTATGTACATAGCGATAGAGGCCTTCTGCGACTAATGGATCCAAAGCCAGTACAAGGCAAAACCTGTCAGTAAATAGGGTGCAAACGGCTGCTTTGTTGGCGCCTGATCGGACCCAGGCGCAACGCGCGTGCTAAGCCTTTGACCCACAACGGCCCATGCCCCCATCGCCACGGCGGCACCTATCAGCGACCACAGCAAATAGTCGGGGTTAGTCGCCAGTGCCAGCGCGGCCAGCAGCTTTACATCACCGGCGCCAAAGCGCCCCAATACATAGCCCGGCAAGCCCAGCAGCAGCGCCAGGGCAAAGGCCCAGCCGCCCTCACCGGCCGGGGCTCCGATCCAGGTGCCCCCCATCCACAGCAGATAGATCAGCGCGACCAGGCCGACGCCCAGCGTCAGCCCGTTGGCGATTTGCCGCTGTCGAATGTCTTGCACTGAGCACAGCACCAACCAGAGCAGGATTACCAAGCCTTGGGTCACGTAAAAAACATCCCTTTTCGCTGAATGATTCTATGCTGATATCAAGTAGTAGCCGTCAGGGTAGACGCGGTCATGCAAACAAGCCTCCCCCGCAAGCAAAAAGGTGCCGCGGCGATAGAGTTCGCCCTGGTGTTCGTGATCTTTTTTGCCGTGTTCTACGGACTGGTCAGCTATAGCCTGCCGTTACTGCTGATGCAGTCGTTCCACCAGGCGGCCGCCGAAGGCGTGCGCCGCAGCGTGTCACTGGACCCTGCCACCGTCGGCTACTCAGGCCTGGTGACGCAACGTGCCCAGGCCGCCACCCTGGCGCAACTGAACTGGATTCCCGCTTCGTTCAAATTCCTGCCCAGCTACGTGAATGCGACCTACGTCGGCACCACCCTGACGGTGACGATCAGTTACCCCTCCTCCAGCCTCACGTCCGTGTTGCCGGTGCTGGTGTTGCCCGGCATAGGCGCAGTGCCCAAACTGCCGACTTACCTCTCCGCCACGTCGAGCCTTCAGTTTTGACCCCGGGGGATAAGCTGCTCGGGCGTTTGCTGGGCCGCAGCAGCCCGCTGCCTTTCGATGCAACGCCCCCCGCGTTCAATGGCCTGCAACTGCAACTGGACGCTCAGGGCCATGTGCTGAGCATCACCGGCACCTTGCGCACGCAGCTCGCCCAACACCTGACCCACAACGCCACGCCGCCTTTGCACAGCTTACTGCGTGCCAACAGCGCGCTGAGCATCGAAGGCCAACCTGCCGACTGGCAACGCCATGGCCTGGACCTCGACTTCCAGGGCATCGCCGGCCAAACCCTGCACACCCGTGGCTGGATCGAGCCCGATGGCGACCACTGGACCCTACGCCTGCTCGACGTCAGCGACCTGTTGGCCGGCCGCCAACTGGCCCAGCATCGCGAACAGAACCACCAGCTGGCCTGCCAGATGAGCGAACAGTTGCGGGTCTGCACCCTCAGCCGCCTGCCGGAGGTGCTCAACGAACACTTGGCCAGCGTGGCCCAACGCTGGCGCATCCCCTGCATTGCCCTGGCGTTGCTCGACGATGACGACCAGGGTTGGCGCATCTACGGCCAGTACGCCGCCCACGACGCCCCCGCGCTGTGGCAGACCGCGCAACGCCTGGGCACCAGCCTGGACAGCGTCAACGGTAACGTCCCGTTGAGCCTGGACATTGCCCAGGGCCACAACGACAACCCGCGACTGCACAGCGTGTTCGGCAATGCCGACGGTTTTCTGGTGCCTTACCGCGATGGGCAGGGCGTGGCCGCGTGGTTGCTGTGCGGGTTCTACAACAGCCAATCCCAGACCAGCGAACGGGACTGGCTGAACCTCACCGCCGCCCTCGCCGCCCCCCTGCTGAGCCGGTTGCGCGAACAGCATCATCACCAGCAACTGGAGCGCGTCGAAGCCCTGCAAGGTTTGCTGGGCACCGGCTGGTGGGAGCTGTTGCCGGCCACCCAGGAGATTCAACTGGCCCCGCAACTGCAACGCAGCCTGAGCCAGGACGACGGCCCCACTCGCCAGCCCCTCGACTTATGGCTGGAACTGGTCCACCCCGCCGACCGCCA
Organism: Pseudomonas sp. GW821-FHT09A09; assembly: GCF_059418405.1. Taxonomy (NCBI): domain Bacteria; kingdom Pseudomonadati; phylum Pseudomonadota; class Gammaproteobacteria; order Pseudomonadales; family Pseudomonadaceae; genus Pseudomonas; species Pseudomonas sp. GW821-FHT09A09. Next base: position 68,579 of record NZ_JBWKPU010000029.1, on the reverse strand, counting down.
GGAACTCGGCAGTCGCCTGCATGACCTGCAAGCCTTGGGCAAACCCTTGCTCACCAGCGTGCGCCTGCAACGTAGCGATACCGAACATCCTGTCTGGTACCGCGTACAGGGCCAAGTGCTCGGAGTGGGCGACAATCGTCGCTGGATCGGTTTCATGCTCGACATCAGCGACATCAAGAACCAGCAACTGCAAGCCGCCGCCGCCCATGCGCGACTGGATAACGTGATCGCCAGCTCCCCTGCCGTGATCTATGTGCAGCGCTACGTCAACGGGGCGCTGCAACCGGTGTTCTTCAGCGACAGCCTGCTGCCGCTGCTGGGCTGGACGCTGGCCGAGTGCGACGGGGCCGCGCTGGCATTGCTGATCCACCCCGAAGACCGCGAACTGTATTTCGAACGCACCCGCCAACTGCTGCGCGAAGGCACCGTGCGCAGTCGCTACCGGGTCCGCGATAAACAGGGCCACTACCACTGGCTGCTCGACGAGGCCAAGCTGCTGCGCGACGACCTTGGCCTGCCGGTTGAAGCGGTCGGCCTGTGGCTGGACGTCACCGAGGCGACACTGGCGGCCGAACAGGTCAAGCAGAGCGAGGAACGCTACCGCATCCTCGTAGAAGACTCCCCGGCGATGATCTGCCGCTACCGGCCCGACCTGACGCTGACCTTCGGCAACACGCCCCTGGCCAACTACCTGGAATGCCTGCCGGCGCAACTGCCGGGGGTGAACCTGGGGGAATGGTTGTCGACCGAACAGCGCCAAGCCTTTGTGCAGCGCATTAGCCAGCTGACCCCGGAATTTCCCGTGAGCACCGCCGAAATCAGCCTGCAACTGCCGGGGCGCGAGCATGCCTGGTGGGTGTGGTCGGACCGTGGGGTGTTTGACGAAAGCGGCGCCCTGGTGGAAGTGCAGGCCGTGGGCCGGGACAACACCGAAGTGCGCCGCTCCCAGCAACAACTGACCCAAAGCGCCAAGATGGCCACCCTTGGCGAAATGGCCACCGGCCTGGCCCACGAGATCAACCAACCGTTGAACGTGATGCGCATGGCCATCGTCAACGTGCTCAAGCGCTTGAGCAACGGCGACGCCCAGATCGACTACCTCACCGAAAAACTCCAGCGCATCGATGCCCAAGTGCAACGGGCCGCGAAGGTGGTGGACCATATGCGTGTGTTCGGCCGCCGCTCGGAAATCGAACAGCAGCCTTTCGACCCGGCGCAGGCCGTGGAAGGTACGCTCTCGTTGCTCAGCGAAGGCTTGCGTGGCAAGGGTGTGGAAGTGCGCCTGACGCCTGCGGACTTCTCGGTGAAGGTTATCGGCTACGCGGACCAGCTTGAACAGGTGCTGATCAACCTGATGGTCAATGCCCGCGATGCCCTGCTGAGCCAGCGGGAAAAAAATCCCGGTTTGAACCCCTGGATCGCCGTTCACACCGAGCATGACAGCCGCCATGTGCGCATTTGGGTCGAGGACAACGGTGGCGGCATCGACCCGCGTCTGCTGGAGCGGATTTTCGAGCCGTTCTTCACCACCAAGCCGATTGGCGTGGGCACCGGATTGGGCTTGTCGGTGAGCTACGGCATCGTGGAAAACATGGGCGGACGCCTGAGTGTCAGCAACGGCGAGCACGGCGCCCGGTTCTGCGTGGAACTGCCGATAAGCGCCGCCTAGATCACCAGGTAAGCGCGGCCCATATGGCAGGTGAGGTTGGCCCCGACTTCAGCGTTGCCCAGGCTGATGCCCAAGGCCGAAAGCAGCGTGTTGACGATGGGGTCGAGCACCGGTGCCAGCACATTCTGGATCAGCCCCACCAACGACGAGATGATGGTGGTCAACGCGTTGGCCACCGTCGCGTTGCCACTGTTGGGCGTACTGCCGGTGGGCGGCACGTAAGTCACCTGCAGGCCCGACAGCGTGGCGCCCAGACTGTTGATGATATTCGCTGTGCCGGGAGGGCTCTTATACGTCGGTGTCGCATTCATTTCAGCCACCGGTAGAAACAGCAAGGGGCTGGTTTGCTGGCCGATGGTGGACAACGCTTTCAAGTTCAAGCCGCCCCCTACCCCGGCCGTGCGTGGGCCGCAGATCAAGGTCAGCACGATGCAATAGTGTTCGCCAAAGTCGATCAGCCTGACCGGCTGAACATTGACCGGCGCCGAGGACGAAAACGCCGATACAGGGTCCACATAACCTACGCCCAACGTGGCGACGGCGGTAGTGGCCTGCACCGTCAACGACTTGGTGGCCGGTGTGGCACAACTGAAATCCGTCACGTGGCTCTCGGCGCTTGCGGCCTCGATGTAGATGGACAGGGACTGGGTGATATCCACGTCCGTGACGTTGCACGCCACCAGGCACAGGACACCCCCGACCACCGCAGGAATATTCAGGTTCAGCAGACCACCCACCACCTTCGACACGGGCGTCGCGAGACCGGTCAGGATCGAGGCCACCCCCGACACCAGCTTGAGCACCGGTGCCTGTACCACCACCAGGGTGCGCACTTGTGCCGTGCGCACGAAAATCTGATCGGTCGGCGGCGTCTTGGCCAGCCCGGCCTTGGCCAGTGCTGGGTTGCCAATCGCCGAGAGTTGCGGCGGTTCGATCACCTTGGTCTGGATCGAGACATTGCCCACGAGGGGGATATTGAGTTGAACCGCCGCGCTCACCGCGCTCTTGCTGCTGGACAGTTGCGCCACCGCCTCCAGCAGTTGGAACAGCTGCACCGTGGAGTTCAGGGCGGCAATCGGCGTGCCGGTGGCCACGTTCAGCAAGCTGCCCACAGTCAGCAGTTGGGTATTGGGGGCGATAGCTTCCAGCGCCAGTACGTTGTTGATGACCGCCGTGGCCGCGGCACCGTTCTTTTGCAGCAGCATCACCGTCGCATGAATCAGGTCCGTGGCGGAGGCTTTGGCCGCCAGCAGCGCGGTGTAATCGCCCGCCGTCACGTTAAGTCGGATGGCCAGCTGGTCCAGGTAACCGAGCAGGTTGACGTTGGTAGACACGATCCCGTTCCAACCCGCGGCCGTCAGCGACAAGCTGCCGCCGAGCAAATTGCCGAAGGTGAAATTCAGCAATGGCGATTTCGTGGAGTCGACCGTGGCCAGGCTGCTGCGGATGGTCAGTTGCGCGACCGGCGGTGCCTGGGCCGCCACGGCGGTAGCACTCAGAATGGTCTGCGCGTTGAACGTTTTACCGTGGAACAGGTTCAGGATGCCATTGGCGATGCTGGTCATCACCGTGCGCGAGGCCACCACGCGGATCGCGTCGTTCTTGGTGGCATCGGCGGTAAACACACGCAGGTTGCTGGCGTTGGTGGCAAGGGTGCCGCAGGTCACCACCAGCGTGCGGCTGTTGTCGCCGGCCACCAGGGTAAAACCGTTGCGCTTGGCATTTTGCACGGCATAGGCATTGGCGGTGGTGCTGCTGCCGCATTGCCCGCCCAGGCCTGCGGCCTCCAGCGCCGAGGTGTCGGCGATGGATTGCACCTTGCGTTTTTCGAGGTACAACCGCCCGCTGTCGACCGCCAACAGCATGAATATCAAGGCAAGCGCCAAGGTACCCGCCGCCATCAGGCCAATTGCACCACGTTGCCTGGAACGAAGTCGGGGAGACATCGAGCACTCCTTTGGCGCTTACTCTCCGTAGGTGCAATGAAGTGTAGTCAAGGCTGGGCAGGGGTGATGACGATTTTACAGACACAACAGCCCCCTGTAGGAGCTGGCTTGCCAGCGATGGCATCACCTCGGTCTACCTGAAAGACCGAGGTGCCCGCATCGCAGGCAAGCCAGCTCCCACACAAGCCAGCGCCTTCAAAGGATCTGCAGGTTTTAGTGGGGTGGGTAACTGGAGAGGATTCGGCTCACCGTGGTGCGAATGGCGTTGCTGCGGTCCTGAGGGTTCGGCGTGCTGCTCATCATCTGTTCGTCGCTGCCACGCCACACCAGCTTGCCGTCCTTGCCGTCGAGCAGGTCGATCTGGATGGTAGCCACCTTGTAGGTGATGTTGCGCGTTTCGTTGTACATCGGGCCACCCCAATAGCCGTTCCACGGGCCGCCCCAGGCGCCGCCGTAGTTGGTGGTGACCTGTTGCTGGCGGTCTTCGACGATCAGGTAGGCCTGCACGTTCACGTCAGCCTTGGTGCCCGGTGCTGCGGGGCGCAGGCCGCGCTGGTCGAGTTGCTCGCCCACGGCCTCGCGGATGCGTTGTTCGGTAAGGTCACTCTTGATTCGCGGGTCATCCGGGCGATATTGCAGCGCCGGGTCTTTCCAGGCCCAGCTGCGGTAGGCGCCGAAGTCGCGGCTGGCGTCAAAGTCGTGGTTGACCTGATTGGTCTGGCAGCCGCCCAGCAATACAACGACAGCAAGTGCAGCGATGCGACGAAGCATGGTTGTTCTCCAAAAAACGAGGCGTTCTTGAGATGAGAATAGCGGTTAACTGGGTGGGTAGGCCGTCATTGCCTTCTGCACGGCCTCGCGCAGGGAGTCGGCGCGCTCGCTGAGGCTGCCCTGGCTGGTGGTCTCCGCGCTGGTGCTCCACACGGGCTGGCCGTTGCGCGCATCGAACAGGTTGACCCGCACCACCGCCACCGTCACTTCATAGGTACGCACCACCGGCACCGAGTTGTACATGCCGTAGCCGTTGCCATAGCGGTTATAGCCGCCATACCCGTAGCCATAGTCGTCCTGGACTTGCTTGAGGCGTTTCTCCAGGCGCACGTCGGCGCTGACCAACAGGTCCGGCGCACGTTTGTCATGCAGGGGGCGCAGGCCGCGTTGGTCCAGAGCGCCGCTGACCGCCTCGGCAATCTGTGCCGAGTCGGCCCAGGCCGAGCCCGCCGGCAACTGGCCGTTGAGCCAGGCCCAATTGCGGTAGGCGCCGTAGTCACGCACCGGCGCCGGATAAGCGCTGGCATCGAAGGTATTCGCCGCCTGGGCCGGCGCCGGAGGAATCGGCGCCGAAGCAGCGACATACGGGTTGGGGCTGGAACAGGCGCCCAACCCCAGGGACAACAGGATCAAACAGAGACGACGCATTTCGACCTCCGCAGACTGGGCCGCTTAAACCGGACGGCAGATCCAGTGCAAATAACGCCCAAGTCCGGCAAAGCTTGGGTGACGACGGTGAGCGAGTTCCATCTCCAAAAGGTCCTGCAAATCGGCGCGGGCCTGGAATTCCACCGGCATATAGTCGTGGAACACCCGCACGCCGCTTTGGCTTTCGACCTGCCAAAGCCTTTCGAGTTGCGCCGCCAGCTCGCGTGGGTCGAGCGGTTGTTGCGGCGTGAGGCTCTGCTTCTCGCCGGCCATGTCGTTCTTGCGCATTTTGCGGAAGTGGCCTTTGAGCAGGTTGCGATAAATCAACGCATCACGGTTGTAGAACGCCAGCGACAGCCAGCCCCCGGGCACCGTGAGTTGGTGCAGCACCGGCAGGATCGCGTGGGGTTCAGCCAGCCATTCCAGCACGGCGTGGCACAGCACCAGGTCGTAGGGTTCGGTGAGCTGGCCGAGCAGATCTTGCCAGGGTGCGTGAATAAACGTGGCGGTCTGCCCGGCGTCGGCGAACCGTTGGCGCGCGCCTTCGAGCATCGGCTCGGCGGGCTCGGCCAGGGTCACCTGGTGGCCCTGCTCGGCCAGCCACAATGACATGTGCCCCAGGCCCGCGCCGATATCCAGCACACGCAACGGACGCGCCGGCAACGCTTCAGTCAGGTCAGCCTGGAGCACCGCGAGGCGGATAGCCCCCTTGGCGCCGCCGTAGATCTTCTCGGCAAAACGCGTGGCCAACTGGTCGAAATGACGATCACTCATGGGAGAACCGCCGTTCGCTGTCGGCCAACTTGGCGCGCACCACCTCATTCATGTCCAGGCCCAACTCACTGCACAGCAACAGCAGGTACAGCACGATATCTCCGACTTCCTGGCCGGCGTGGGCCAGTTTGTCAGCGGGCAACTGGCGCGACTGGTCTTCGGTCAACCACTGGAAAATCTCCACCAGCTCGGCCATTTCCACACTGGCAGCCATGGCCAGGTTTTTCGGGCTGTGAAATGGCTTCCAGTCGTTGTTATCGCGGATGCGGTGCAGGCGTTCGGTGAGGTGTTCGAGGTTCATGCGGGGGCTCCTGAAGGTGTATAGCTTCGGGGGGATGGGCGTTGAAGGCAAGTGAACCTTTAGGCCGCCATCGCGGGCAAGCCCGCTCCCACAGTTGATTGGGTTCACACGGTCAAAATGTGGGAGCGGGCTTGCCCGCGATAGCGATCTAATCGACGACGCTGAACTCCAGCCGGGCAGTTTGGCCAGCCTCATCCAGCACACTCAATTGATAACGCCCCAATTGCTCAAAACTGGTGTTGATAAAATCCTGGTTAGCACTGTCCCCCAACGGCGCGCCATTGAGGAACCACCAACGCCGCCCACTGCCCCCCAGTGCGGAAAGCTTCAGGCGCAGTGCTTGCTGGCTGCCCGCTGGCAACCGCAGTTGGTCGCCCTCACGCACGCCGACGATCGACAGTGGCGAAGACGCCGCCAACGCCGGTGGCGGGCAGTCGGGATCAGCGGCCGGAATACGGGCTTCGCGACGCTCGATCCTGGGCAGCCACGGTTCCAACGGAGCGGGCCAGAGGGCAATATTTTTGAGCGTCGCCCCCGGGCAACGGGCATCGACCCGCAAGCCTTTGGCATTGACCCAGATACTCTCCATCAACCCCACGCTCAACGGCTGATCCAGCGCCTGCAGGGTTGGCGGCGTGGTGTTGTCCAGCGTCCAGGCGAAGCGCTGGCGGCGGCAGTTGGGGTCGGAGCGGCTCATGGGCTGGCCCAGCGGCCAACAGATCGCCGCCACGCCGACATTGGCCGGCACCGGCTTAACCGGGGCACTGATGCCGCGCTGGCTGTCGCGGTTGGTCAGCACGTCATGCACCTGCAACATCAACGGCGCCGCCGAGGCCAGGCCGAACTGGCCGGGCACCGGTGTGCCGTCCGGACGGCCGATCCACACACCGATCAGGTAGCGCGGGCCCACGCCAATCGCCCAGGCATCCCTAAAGCCATAGCTGGTACCGGTTTTCCAGGCCAGCACCGGGCGCTGCACCAATTCGGCACGAGGGTCACGGTCGGGCCGGGCCTGGCCGCTGAGGATGCGCCGCACAATCCACGCCGCCCCCGGCGACAGCATCGGGCGCTCGCGCAGTACATCGTCGGGCTGCAAACGAATCGTCGCGCTCTTGCCGTCCCGCGCGAAGGCACTGTAGCCACTCACCAGGTCTTCCAGGCGGCTGCCGGCACCGCCGAGGATCAGCGCCAGGTTGGGCTCGGCCAGCGCCGGCAAGGCCAACGGCACGCCACCGATGCGCATCTGCGCGGCAAACCGCTTCGGCCCGTAGGCTTCCAGCAACTGCACGGCCGGCAGGTTCAGCGAGCTGGACAATGCCGTACTCGCCGGCACCGCACCGCTGAAGCCCATGGAGAAGTTGCCCGGCCGGTAATCGCCATAGCGCCGGGGCACGTCCTGTAACAGGGATTCGGAGTGGATCAGCCCGTCGTCCAGGGCCATGCCGTACAGGAACGGCTTCAAAGTCGACCCAGGTGAGCGTAGGGCGCTGACCATGTCCACATGGCCAAAGCGCTTGGCGTCGTTGATGTCCACCGAGCCCAGGTAAGCCCGTACGGCCATGCTCTCTTCTTCCACCACCAGGATCGCGGCCGAGGTGTGCTCCGGCAGACGCGCCCGCCAGCCCAGCAGCAGGTCTTCAAGACGGCGTTGCAGGGTGGCGTCCAGGGTAGTGCGGATCAACGGCGGACTGTCGGGGCGGTTCAGGCGCCGGGCCAGCAACGGCGCCAGGCTCGGCTCCAGGCGGGGCGCGAGCAGCAGCGGTTCCTCCAGGGCTTCATCGACGGCTGACTGCGGCCACACCTGAAATTCGGCGAGACGGCGCAGCACTTTGTCGCGAGCTTCCTGGGCGCGCTGGGGGTGACGGTCCGGGCGCAGGCGGCTGGGGCCCTGGGGCAATACGGCGAGCAAGGCAGCTTCGGCGTGGGTCAGTTGGGACGGGGATTTGCCCAGGTATGCCCAACTGGCCGCGGCCACGCCCTGCAAGGTGCCGCCGAACGGTGCGCGGTTGAGGTACAGGTTGAGGATCTCGTCCTTGGACAGGTGCCACTCCAACTGCGCGGTGCGCCATAACTGGCGCAACTTGCCGTGGAAGGTGCGCGAATGCGGGTCCAGCAGCCGCGCCACCTGCATCGACAAGGTGCTGCCGCCCGACACCACCCGTGCGCCGGTGAGGTTCTGCCACGTCGCCCGCACCAGCGCCAGCGGGTTTACCCCGGGGTGCTGGTAGAACCAGCGGTCTTCGTAGGTCAGTAGCGCGTCGAGGTAATAGGGTGAGACTTCACTTGTTTGAATCGGGTAGCGCCACACGCCGTTGGCATCGGCAAACCGCCATAACGGCGTGCCATCCTCGGCGAGCACCACCCGGGCCAGGTCGTCCTTGGGCAAGGGCAAGGGCCAGATGCGGTCGGCGAGCCACAGCAGGGCAATGATCAACATCACAATGCCCAAGGCCCAGCGCAAAACCCGTAGGAGCCGGCTTGCCGGCGATAGCGGTGGCGGTGGCGGTGAGACAGTTGGCAGATGTGTCACCGCTCCACCGCCTTCGCTGCGGTGCGACGTTTCGACAAGCCAGCTCCCACATTGGACCGAGTACACCCGCGATAAAGGAAACCCATGTTTAAACCTTCAAACCTCTATGCTGGTAGGGAACTAGCCTGTCGCATTAACAACCAAAGGCACAGATACGCCCACCTTCTCATCAGGACACACATATGCAGGTAGAAAGCTTCTTCGAATGGTTGGGCCAGGCGCTCGGTTCCGTCATCCGCTTTATCGTCGACGGGCTCAGCGGTTTGTTCGGTGCCTTGACCCACGCCGGCGGCAACTTTATCGAAGGCCTGTCGCGCACGTTGGGCATGGACACCTCGATCATCAGCATCCTTACCCTGATCATCGGCCTGATGCTGCTGTATTCGGCCGTGCGCGCGTTCATGCGGGCGTCGATCATCATGGGGATCATCTGGTTGATGCTGGGGTTGTGGCTGCTGAGCTGGGTGGTGCACTGACACCGCAATCCCTTGTAGGAGCCGGCTTGCCGGGGAGGGGGCCCCGAAGAACGCCACCGC
>NZ_JBWKPU010000029.1:49140-59394 GCF_059418405.1 Pseudomonas sp. GW821-FHT09A09 | reverse complement strand
CGGGGGGGGAGCCCTGGAACCCCCCCCCCCCCGCCACCCCGGCTCCTACAGGTTATTTGCCTTTGATCACCAGGTCGGCCGGGGTTTCACCCACTGCCTGCCAGTTCGGCCGGTACATCGACTCCACTTGCGGCGGCGGCACCCGGTAAGTGCCTGGCGTTACAGCCCGTGCCAGGTACAGCAGGTGGGTCGTGCCAGACTCTTCCAGCTTCAGCGCCGCCACGTAGCGGTCATCGCGGAACTCCTGGTGCTTGAGGGCCGCATTCTGCATCGACTCACGCCATTCCTTCACTTGGCTGCTGGCGTTTTCCAGGCTGGCGGCGCTTTGCGCCAGGTTCTGGTTTTCCAGCTCCAGGCCGGCCGGCAGCAGGTCTACCACCAGGGCATCCGGCACGCGCTGTTTGGCGCTCACCGCCAAATGCACCAGCACCAGGTCACCGCTGTTGAGGTTGCGCAGGTTCAACGGCTGGCCATTCATGCCCAGGTAGTCGCGACGGATGCTCAAGTTATCCCCACCCGCTGCTGGAGGCAGTTGTGGATACCCCGAGATCGTCAGTTGTTGATAAACAGGCGCCTCACCATGATTGCTCAGGCTCAGGTCACTCGACAGCAGCTTGCTATCCAGCGCCAGCGTCGACTGTTGATTATTTAGCTCCTGCACACCCCCACTACCGGTAAGCGTCACTTGCCAATTCGCGTCCGGCTTGGCAAACCCCAGGCGTCCGGCGAGGAACAGCGAATTACGCTCTTGGGTCGACAGGTACGGGCTGGCCGCCAGCAAATCCGAGAGCGTAAACAGGCGTTCCTCACGCTTGCCCTTGGCCAGGTCGTTCTCCTCCAGTAGCGCCAGGATCATCGCCTGGTCGCGCAATGGGCTGCCGTAGTCGGCCAGCCATTCCTTGGCGTTGCGCTGCACTCCCAACCCGGCGAGCAAGGCTTGGTCCGCCCGTGGCTGATCGCCCATTTTCTGCAGGGCGATCGACAGCTGTACCAGCGGCAAGCCTGAGCGCGCATCGCTGCGCCGCTCGAACAGGCTGCGCAATGCACCCAAAGGCGCCTGCTGGCTGCGTGCCAGGACCATACCCGCGTAGGCCTGCACGGCAAAGCGGGTGTGGTCGGCATTGTCGCTGTAGTCGACTTCGATCAGGTTGCGCTCCTGCACATAACGCAGCAGGCGTTCGCTGGCCTTCTTCAAGGCCTCGGGCGGTACGGCAAAGCCCTGGTCGCGAGCGCGCAGCAAGAAGTCGGTGACATAGGCGGTCAACCAATATTCTTCTTCGCCATCGGCGCCCCACAGGCCGAAGCTGCCGTTGTAGCGCTGCATGCCGAGCAAACGCTCGATGCCCAGCTCGATCTTGCGTTTGCGTTCAGTGTCCGACTCGCCTTTGATCGCCAGTTGCTTGAGCAACGCATCATCGGCATACAACGACGGATACAAACCGCTGGCAGTCTGCTCCAGGCAGCCATAGGGGTACGCCTTGAGCGCGCGGATCTGCGCCCCCAGGTTCAGCGGCGGCCGGCTCGACAGGCTCAGCAGCGCCTCGCGCCCCGACGCATCGAATTGATCCAGAGTGCCCGCGGGCAGGCTCCACGGCTGGTCCTTGAGCACTGCACGGTAATGTTTAAGCAACGCCGGATACGCCGGGCGCACGCCCAAGGTCCATTCGCGGCTGAACGGCGGCAGGTTTTCACCCGGCAGGTCCAGACCATTCACGGTGACCTTGACCTTGCCCTGCCCCAGCCCGCCCCAGGCCTTGACCGGGATGCGTAGCGTGGTGCGCTGGCCTTGTTTCAACTCCACGGTCTGCGCGGCACTGTTGACCAGCTCCAACTGCCCTTCAGTCGTCAGTTGCACATCGAGCTTCTGTGCCTTGCCCGACAGGTTGGACAGGTCCAGCGCCAGGGTGGTCTGGTCACCACCGGCCAGGAAACGCGGGGCCGATAGCTCGGCAATCAGAGGGGCGGCAATCACCGTCTTGGCTTCGGCCATGCCATAGCGGTCGTCGCTCCAGGCCTGGGCCATCAGGCGCAGTTCGCCGTTGAAGTCGGGGATATTGACGCTGACCTCACCCTCGCCTTTGTCATTCAAGACCACCGGCGCGCTTTGCAGGGCGACGATGGTCACACTGGTGTCCGGGCGCTTGCCGCCCTTGGCCAAGGCGGCATCGCCGCCGAACGCCAGACTGGCCAGACGCCCCTGGCCGGCTTCGATCAGCTGGCCGTAGATGTCGAACTGGTCCACGCCATAGGCCTTGCGGCCGAACAGGCTGGAATACGGGTCCGGCGTCGGGTATTCGGTGATATTGAGGATGCCCACGTCCACCGCCGCCACCAGCACATGCACCTGTTTCGGCACGCTGCCATCGGCATTTCTGGCGGCGACCTTCACGGTCAGCGGTTGTTTGGGGCGCATTTTTTCCGGCGCGGTGAGGGTCACGCCGAGCTTGCGCTGGGTGCGGTCCAGCGGCAGATGCAGCAGGCCCACGGCACGCTTGGGCGTAATGTTGGCTTTGCGCTCGCCCGGGCGAATCACCAGGGCACTCACATACAGGTCATGGCGCGACCATTTCGGGTCGAGCTTCACAGCGAAGCTTTTACCTTCGGCCGGCACATCGATTTCCTGCCACCACAGCGGCCCTTCGGCAGATTCCACCAGCAGGTAGCCTTTGCCCGCCGCGGGCGGGGTGACGGTGACGTTGGCAGTATCACCGTCGCCATAGGCCGGCTTGTCCAGCGCCAGCTTGACCTGGTCAGGACGTACGGCGCCGCCTTCGGTGTTGTCCTGGGCCTGGTAGCCGGCCCAGAAGCGCAGGCTGCTGACCAGTCCGGTCTGCGGGTCTTCGACCTCCACACGGTACGGGCCCCACTCCACCTGGAAGCTGACCTTGGCGGTGTCGCCAGCCTTGATGTTCAGGGTCTGCTCATCAAGGTTGAGGAACTTCTCGTTGAAGTGATAGCTCCAGCCATCGTTGTCGGAGTAGTTCCAGTAGTAGTCACGGCGCTCGCGCACCAGGCGTACCTTGAGGTTTTGCGCGGCGAGTTTCTGCCCATCCTGGTTGGCCACCAGCACTTCGAACTCTGCCGGGCCATCACCATTGGTTTCCTTGCCATCAAACAGCCCACGCAGGCCCGGCAATTGCTCGGCCGGCCAGATTGGCTGCACCAGGCGCCGGGTGATCGGCCGACCGCCCGACTCTTGCAAGCTGGCCTGTACGATCAATTGCAACGGCGATTTGACGTGGGCCCACTTGCTTTCCAGGGTCAGGTCTTCCTGTCCCTTGGCGTCGAGCACGCTTTCGTCCAGTTCGAAATCCTGGCTCAGTTCTTCTTCGGTGATGGAGCCGAACTGGTAACCCGGCAGCGCCTTGACCGCCTCGCGCAACGGCCGCACATAGACCTGGCCGCTGACCCGGTTACCCGAGGCCGGCGCACCGTAGAGGTAGCGACCGTTGACGTGAATCACCGGGTTGTCCGCCGGGCTCAAGGCGGTGTCGCTGCCCTTGAGTTCCAGTGCCAGGCGTTCCGGCAGGAAGTCTTCAACGAGGAATTCATACAACTGCGGTTTACCGTCGCCCAGGTCGAACACCAGTTGCCAGCGCCCGGTCGGCGCTTCGCCGGCCAGTTGCAATTGGTATTGGTAGAGACCGGAGGCATCGGCATCCCACACGAATTTGCGGCTCACCTGTTCATCCGGGCGGCGCACTTCGACGCTCACCGGTTGCGGCTTGACGGCATTGCCATCCTTGTCGCGCAGCAAGGCGTTGAGCAACACGGTTTCGCCGGGGCGATACAGGTCACGCGGGCCGAATACAAAGAACTGCAAGGGGTGCGAGGGTTGGCCGCCGATGTCGAACTCGGCTAGGTCCAGGGCAGCGCTGTCGAGGCGCAGCATGCTGGTCTGCTCGCCTTGCTTGGCCAGCAGCACTCGGGCTTTTTTCGGCAACGGCAACTCGGCGTGACCGCCCTTCTCGGTCTTGCCCTGGCCGAGTACACGGCCTTCGGAATCGAGCACTTCGAGGTCGACGCCATCCAATGCCTTGCCGCCTTCCAGCGCTTGGGTAAACACGTCCAGGCGATTGGCGTAGCGGTGCACCGATAGGCCGATGTCGCTCAAGGTGAACATCGTGGCTGGTTGGGAATAGTTGTAGGTGCCGGAAGCCCGCATCACCGCCAGGTACACGCCCGGCTCCTGCAATTGCTTGAGGCCGGCGATCGGCAGCAGCAGGGTTTCGCGGGTGTTGCGTGCCGGGTTCAGGTCGAAGCGCCCGCCATAGACCAGGTCGGCCATCGGCAGCAGTTCACGGGCTTCATAACTTTGCAGGCTGGTATTGCGCCCCCACTGCGCGAGGAACATTGGCAGTGAGCCGGGTTTGACGCGGAAGAATTCGACATCGATCTTGTCGACGTTCAGCGCGATCACCGGCAGGCCTTCGGCCAGGCGGGTCGGCAGCAGGGTGCCGCGGCTGGCGAAGCCGACGGTGGCTTGCAGGTCGCGGGTTTCCAGGCGGTCGTTGTAGTCGGCGGCGAGGGTGTTGCCGTTGACTGCCTTGAGCCCGGCGTCAACTGTGAGCACCAGTTTGCGCTGGGGCTCCAGGTGGCGCAGGCGCAGCTCCATGAGGTTGTCGGAAATTTCCCAGGCGCCGTCGACCTTGCCGGACTTGCTGTCCACCAGATGGAGTTTGTCGGCGAATTTCTGATCGGGATCCAGGGGGATGGAAAAGCTCACGGAGAGCGTGCTGGCACCGTCGAGCTGCACTTCGGACACGTCCACCACGCTTAACTCGCGCCCGGCGTAGCGCTGCTTCAGCGCCGCCACATCCACCGCCGCCTTGACGGGCGTGGGCGCAACGGTTGCCGCCGCAGGGCTCGCGGTCGGGGCAGCCGGTTTATCGGAAGAATCGCAGGCGCTCAGCAGGGCCAGCGCGCAGGCCAGGAACAATCCTTTGTTAAGCATGAGGCACTCGTAGTGAGAGGGTCCGAGGGATGAACTATATATCAGCCCGTGGGCGGCCGATGTGGTGCTGGTCACATTGACCGACGGAGGGTGGTTTGGTTCTTTACAAGACGTAAAGCCAAGCCAAATCCCACACACACCGAGGAATCTGTGGGAGCTGGCTTGCCTGCGATGGCGGTCTTTCAGCCACATTTTTATTGACTGGTCCACCGCCATCGCCGGCAAGCCGGCTCCTACAGGTGACCGGATCCATGCTTTGAAATACGGTCGAATGTGGGAGCTGGCTTGCCTGCGATGGCGTAGTTTAATGCCCCATATCCGGTGACTGACATACCGCCATCGCCGGCAAGCCGGCTCCTACATTGGTTCTGCGGTGTGAGGGAGGGGCGGTTACAATGCCGCTCCACCGAGGAACCTTGATGACTGCCCTGCTTAACGACTGGCGCCACCGCCCTACCCATCGCCGCGTCTGGGCCCTGGCCGCGCCGATGATCCTATCGAACATCTCGGTGCCGTTGGTGGCGCTGGTCGACAGCATGGTCATCGGCCACCTGCCCCATGCCCATCAGTTGGGTGCGGTGGCCGTCGGCGCCAGCTTGTACACCTTTCTCGCCTGGGCCATGGGCTTTTTGCGCATGGGCTCCACCGGTTTTGCCGCCCAGGCCGCCGGGCGCAATGACGGCGCGGCGCTGCGGCAGATCCTGCTGCAAGGCCTGTTGCTGGCGCTGGGGCTGGCGATGCTGCTGGGCACGGTGGGCATTCCCTTGAGCCACCTGGCCCTGGAATGGATGCAACCCTCCCCCGAACTCAATGAACTCACCCGCGAATTTTTCCACACCCGCCTGTTCGGCCTGCCCGCCGCGCTGGCCAGCTATGCGCTGGTCGGCTGGTTCCTCGGTACGCAAAACGCCCGTGCACCGTTGGCGATTCTCCTGACCACCAACCTGGTGAACATCGCCCTGAACCTGTGGTTCGTCCTGGGACTGGACTGGGGCGTTGTCGGCTCGGCGCGTGCGTCGGTCGTGGCCGAATGGACCGGCGCCCTGCTTGGCCTGGCCCTCACGCAAAAGGCCTTGCGCGCCTACCCGGGGCATATTGCCTGGGCGGCGCTGAAGGTCTGGGAAAGTTGGCGCCCGCTGCTGGCGGTGAACCGCGACATCTTTATCCGCAGCCTGGCGCTGCAGTCGGTGTTTTTCATGATCACGGTGCAGGGCGCACGCCTGGGCGATGCCACCGTGGCGGCCAATGCGCTGCTGCTCAATGGCCTGCTACTGACAGCCCACGCGCTGGACGGGCTGGCCCATGCCGTCGAAGCCCTGTGCGGCCACGCCATCGGCGCCCATGACCGCCAATCCCTGCGCCGTTCACTGGTGGTGGCCGGAGGTTGGTCGCTGATCGCCAGCCTCGGCTTTGCCTTGCTGTTCACCTTCGCCGGGCACCTATTTATAGCCATGCAGACCGATATCCCCAGCGTGCGCGAAACCGCCGACATTTACCTGCCGTATCTGGCGGTGCTGCCACTGATTGCAGTGTGGAGTTACCTGCTGGACGGCTTGTTCATTGGCGCCACCCGAGCGCGGGAGATGCGCAACGGCATGCTGCTCACCGTGGCCCTGACGCTGCCATTCGCCTGGACGTTGCAGGGCCTGGGCAACCATGGGCTGTGGATCACCTTCCTGCTGTTCATGGCCCTGCGCAGCCTTACTTTGTGGGCGATTGCGTGGCGCCTGAACCGGCAGAATCAGTGGCTTGGATAAACGCGGTCACACGGTCCAGCACCGGCGCCAGCCAGCGTAGCGGCCGGGAGATTGAAGCCACCAACGTCGCATGGCTGGTCTTGGTGAAATAGGACACTTGGACGGGCACGCCAGCGGCGCGCAACTTGCTCGCCAGTCCACCGGTATTGCGCGTTGGGTTGACCAGGTTGTCGTCGGTTGACGCAAGCAACAGTGCAGGCGGCGCACCGCCGCTGACGTGGTTGATAGGCTGGGACTCGGGCGGCGAGTTCGGGAAGAAGAACACCGGCCGCACATCCCGGTTCTCGATCGGCAGGAAGTCATACGGCCCGGCCAGGCCGATCCAGCCTTTGAACACCGAAGGCGACAAGCCCACTTCATTCAGCCAGCGCGCATCCAGCGCCAGCATCGACGCGTTATAGGCGCCGGAGCTGTGGCCCATCACGTAGAGCTGTTTTGGGTCGGCGCCGAACCCAGCGATGTGCTTGTAGGTCCAGGCCACCGCCTGGGCGCCGTCCTGTAGAAAGGCGGGGTAACGCACTTGCGGGTAGAGCCGGTAGTCGGCAATAACGACGACGATACCGCGTGAGGCCAGGGCTTCACCGACGAAACCGTAGTCGTCCTTTGAGCCGCTGTTCCAGCTGCCACCATAGAAAAACACCACGACCGGGGCATTGGAGATCGCCGGGATGGGTCGGTAGATATCGAGTTTCTGCCGGGGATCAGTGCCGTAGGCAATGGCAGAAGTTTTGGTGAAGGTACTGGAGGGAGTGAGTGCGTTGAGCACATTGATGGGGGAGCAGGCTGCCAGGAAGGCGGCGAGTGCCAGGGTGAACGCTTGCAGGAGCTTGCTCGACATCATTCACCTCGACTATCACCTGTAGGAGCCGGCTT
The DNA here is from genome assembly GCF_059418405.1 of Pseudomonas sp. GW821-FHT09A09. NCBI lineage: Bacteria > Pseudomonadati > Pseudomonadota > Gammaproteobacteria > Pseudomonadales > Pseudomonadaceae > Pseudomonas > Pseudomonas sp. GW821-FHT09A09. The sequence continues at coordinate 51,810 of NZ_JBWKPU010000029.1, read as the reverse complement.
GCCGGCGATGGCGTCCTTGAAATACTTGCACGTCTCAAGGGCCTCATCGCCGGCAAGCCGGCTCCTACAAGGTCGGTGTTGTCAGGAAGACAGGTACGACGAACGGGTCAGGCCCAGGCGCAACGCGTCGAGGAACTGGGTACGTTCACTCGCACTGATCTTCGCGCTCGCACACTTGTCACGGTAGTGCGTCATCAACTCCTCCGGCGACAAGTGCACGTAGCGCAGCATATCTTCGATGGTGTCGTGGGTCTCGATCCCGGCGCTGTACACCGAGCCGTCTTCACGCTGGTAGATGTTCACCGAGTCGGTGTCACCGAACAGGTTGTGCATGTCACCCAGGATCTCCTGGTAAGCACCCACCAGGAAGATACCCAGCAGGTAGTCCTCGCCTTCGTTCAAGGCGTGCACCGGCAGGCTGGTCTCGATGGACTGCTCGTCGACGTACTGCTTGATCTTGCCGTCGGAGTCGCAGGTCAGGTCTTGCAAAACGGCACGGCGCAGCGGCTCTTCGTCGAGGCGGTGCAGCGGCAGGATCGGCAATACCTGGCCGATGGCCCAGGTGTCCGGCAGGCTCTGGAACACCGAGAAGTTGCAGATGTACTTGTCGGCCAGCTTGTCGTTGAGTTCGTCCAGCACCTGGCGGTGCGAGCGCTGGCGGGCTTTCAACGAGTTGTGCAGGCGGCGGCACACGGCGAAGTAGCACTGTTCGGCCAGGGCTTTTTCCGCCAGGGTCAGCTTGCCGTCGGCGTACTGTGCGGCCACGTCGCTCATGTAGTGGGTGGCGCGCCAGTAGGTTTCGGTGACCATCTCGATGTCGGTCGGGCCGAGCAGGTCCACCAGCCATTGCACGGTTTCCGGCAGGGCTTCCTTGTTCTCGATTTCCGGCACGTCGTCGTTGTGTTTCTCGACGTCGGTGACCTGCACCACCAGCATGGCGTGGTGGGCGGTCAGGGAACGGCCGCTTTCGGAGAAGATGTGCGGGTGCGGCAGGCTCTGCGCATCGCAGAATTCCTTGAGCATGCCCACGACCACGCCCGCGTAGTCGTCCATGTCGTAGTTGATGGAGCTGGCGTTACGCGAGTGCGTACCGTCGTAGTCCACGCCCAGGCCGCCGCCGACGTCGATGTGGTCCACCGGCAGGCCGAGGTTGCGCAGCTCGCCGTAGTAACGGATGGCTTCCTTGAACCCGTGCTGGTAGTCCGCCAGGTTGGCGATCTGCGAGCCCATGTGGAAGTGCAGCAGACGGATGCCCTGATCCAGGCCCGCCGCGCGGAAGCGCTCGACCACGGACAACAGTTGCGCCGCCGACAGGCCGAACTTGGACTTCTCGCCACCGGTGTCCGCCCACTTGCTCGAGGCCAGCGACGACAAACGCACGCGCAGGCCCACCTGAGGCTTGACCTTGAGGCTCGCCGCTTCTTCGATCACCAGGCCGACTTCGGATTCTTTCTCGATCACGATGAACACGTTGTGGCCCAGCTTCTGGCCCATCAGCGCCAGGCGGATGAACTCACGGTCCTTGTAGCCGTTGCAAACGATGGTGCCGCCTTTCGGCGCCAGGGCCAGCACGGCCAGCAGCTCGGGCTTGGAGCCGGCTTCCAGGCCGATGGAGACGTTCTGGGTGGCGATGATGTTCTCGATCACCGCTTCTTGCTGGTTCACCTTGATCGGGTACAGCGCGGTGTACTTGCTCTGGTATTCCAGGCGTTCGATGTTCGCATCGAAGGCGCCGGTCAGCTGGCGTACGCGGTCCTGCAGGATGTCGGGGAAGCGCACCAGCAGCGGCAACGACAGGCCGCTCTTGCGCAGCTCGTCGACTTGCTCGTACAGGTCGACGGGCGTGCTGTTCGGGCCGTTCGGACGGACTTCAACGCGACCGGCATCATTGATCGCGAAATACCCGGCCCCCCAATGGCGAATCCCGTAAACACTGCGGCTGTCCGCAACTGTCCATTGGCTGCCATCGTCTTTGCGTGTGCGTCGTACGGACATCGAAGTCCCCTATAAATGAAGTCGAAGGCACCGCCCCCATCAGAGGCTGGCGCAGTCTAAAGAATGAAAATGACGATTTGCCTGCGTGGAAGGTAGGACCCCACACGCAGGACAGAGTTTAGACACAGGTCGGGAAGAGGCTTTCAGCCGCCGGACTTCTTGGCCTTGTACCCGAGCTTGATCAGCTCGGCCAACAGCAACTCGACGTGATCGCCCTGGATCTCGATGACGCCGTCTTTCAACGCGCCGCCAGTGCCACAACGCTTTTTCAGCGTGGTGGCCAGTTCTTTCAGGGCATCCTCGGCCAGCGGCACGCCGGTGATGGTGGTCACCGTCTTGCCGCCACGGCCCTTGCTCTCGCGTCGCACGCGGGCAATACCGTCGCCTTCGGGGATCAGGGTCTGTTTACAGGTACACGAATCCACGGGCTGACGACAGTCCGGGCAGTGTCGACCTGCGTCGGTGGAAAATACCAGGCCACCAAGGGCGGCGAAGGATGCGGCTTTTTTGGCCACCGGCAATCCTCTTGGGAGGACAAAGACTGATCGGCCCCTGCAAAGAGGTGACCGACCGCGAAGCCCCACTCAGGCAGGGGCAGCGCTACCGTACCACCAGGGTTCAACCCTACCTGTAGGAGCAGGGGGGGGGGGGGGGGGGGGGGGGGGGGGGGGGGGG
>NZ_JBWKPU010000029.1:34937-49130 GCF_059418405.1 Pseudomonas sp. GW821-FHT09A09 | reverse complement strand
TGGTGATCTTGAGGACGCCATCGCCGGCAAGCCGGCTCCTACAGTGAATACGGGGTGAAGCTGGGTGGTACGGGTGAAAAGTCGCGCAGTGTAACGGCAAAAAGCCCCGTTGCTAAGAGCCAAATGGCGCCAATTTATGCAACTTTAGCGACGTGAAGCGAGATAACGCCGCAACCCCTCTTGAGCGTCCGGGCAGTAGGGCTTTTGTTCGGCCTCCTGCAGGACAATTTCAAGGGGTAAAAAGCGCGCTTCCATCACTTCTTCGGGCTGCAGGCGCAGGGGGCCATCCCAGACCGCCGAGTAGGATTTGCACCACAACTTGCTGTCGCCATCTTCAAAATAGAAATGGTCGTGCTCGGTCAACACCACCCCGCCGACGCCCAACTCTTCTTCAAGCTCACGGGCTGCCGAATCCGCGTAGCTCTCGCCGGCCGCCACCATCCCACCCGCTGCCGTGTCCCAGAACCCGGGATACATGGCTTTGCTCAGGGTGCGCCGATGCACACACAGCTCGCCGGCTGAATTGAACAGGAAGATAAAGGTGCAACGGCCAATCAGGCCGCGCTGGCGCAGGTCGGCGCGAACGAGGGTGCCGAGCAGGTTGTCCTGCTCGTCGACCCAGCAGATCAGTTCAGCATCGGAGGCCGCACGGTGCGCGGCCTCATTTTGAGTGGCGTCCATCATCAACCCTGGTTGAGGAGCTGACGCAAATCGATCACTGCAGCGTTGGCCCGGGAAATGTAGTTAGCCATGACCAGCGAGTGGTTCGCCAGTACACCGAAACCACTGCCGTTAAGAATCATAGGACTCCATACCGGCTCCTGCGAGGCTTCCAGCTCACGAATGATCTGGCGCACGCTGACGGTGGCGTTTTTCTTGGCCAGTACATCGGCAAAATCCACTTCGATGGCGCGCAGCAAGTGAGACAAGGCCCACGCCTGGCCACGGGCCTCGTAGAACACGTTGTCGATCTGCATCCAGGGGGTTTCCACCACTTCTTCATCGACCTGCGGCACTTCACCCGGGGCCAGGGCCTCGGTTTTCAGCGCCGTGTTCAACTTGACGCGACCCACGCTCGCCGACAGGCGTTGCGACAGCGAACCCAGGCGAGTGGCGACATCACCCAGCCAGTTGTTCAGGTTGTCGGCACGCGCATAGAACAACGCGCCCTTCTGGTTCGGGTCCGACAGACGCGCTTCGTAGCGGCTCAGGGAGTTGATGCCTTCCTGGTATTCCGACTCGCTGGACGGCAGCACCCAACTCTTGTTGTCGAAGTTGAAACGCGGCTCGGCCTTGGCCAGGTCGGCGTCTTCAGCCGACTGCGACTGCGAACGGGCGAAGTCTTTGCGCAGGGCGCGGGTCAGGTCGCGCACCTGCACCAGCACGCCGTATTCCCAGCTCGGCATGTTGTCCATCCACAGGCCTGGCGGGAAACGGTCGTTGGAAATGTAGCCACCGGGCTTGTTCAGCAAGGTGCCGACCACGGTCTTGAGGGTTTCGACGGTGGTGAAGCCCACCACCATCTGCTTGCCTTCCTTCTCGGCGGCCAGCTGGGCGTTCTGCTGGACCGGGAACAGCGCCGGTTCTTCGCTCCAGTACCAACCCAGGGCGCCGGTCACCAGCAGGTACAGACCCAGCACACTAAGCAAGGCCTTGCTCATCAGCAGGTTGCGAAAATAGCTGCGGTTGGCCGACTTGGGCTCAGGGGCGGGGCCTTTGGCAGTGCCTTCGCGGTTTTTCCAGTCCAGCATGGCGATATCCTTTCAATCACTTGAGTTCATGCACGTCAATGGTCCGGGTGCGTTCAAACACTCCGACCACAACCCTACCCCATCGTGCCCATCGGCGCGGGCGCTTTTAACCGAAAGTGGCGTGCGAGAGATGTTCGACTATAAAGGATGCACGCTTTTTACGCTGCGCGACCATGAGGTCAAAAACTGAATCACACAGACACGTACTTAATTGACGTATGACACTCATGTAACAGAAAAGAGGTGCTAGCATAGAGCCATCAGTCGACCTCAGCATGCACCCTAACTAGTAGTCAGGATATGACCGAGCCAGAAGACCCCAGCCGTGAGCGTCTCAAGCACCATTTTGCCCAGCGGGTAATTCATCAGGCACGTCAAATTCTTGAGATCTGGCAGCGCCTGCAACGCAGTGAATGGTCGAACGCAGACTTGTCCGAACTCAGCGAAGCCAACTTGCGCCTGCTGCGCTTTGCCGAGCGTTTCGAACAACCGGAACACGGCCAGTTGGCGCGGCATATCGGCGAGTCCCTCAAGGCGGTGGATGAAAACCGCGGGCGCCTCAGCAGCCATCTGATCACCGAACTCAACCGCTTGATGCAACGCCTGTCCCGCACCGGCCTGCGCCAGGGCGACCAGCTGGAACAAACCTTCCTGCCGCCGATGCGCAAGCCGATCTACGTGATGCTGGCCGATCACGACCGCGCCGAGCGCCTGGCCAAGCAGCTGGAATTCTTCGGCATGAGCGCCCAGTCCCTGGACAGCGTGGCGGCGTTCCGTGCGTCGATGGCCGAGCGCTTGCCTTCGGCGATTGTCATGGACGTGGATTTCTGCGGCACCGGCCTGGGCCTCACGCTGGCCGCCGAAGCCCAGGAAGGCCTGGAGCAGAAGCTGCCACTGTTGTTCTTCAGTCTGCACGAAACCGACACCCCAACCCGCCTGGCCGCCGTGCGCGCCGGGGGCCAGGAGTTCCTCACCGGCACGCTGGAAGCCTCAAGCCTGCTGGAAAAGATCGAAGTGCTGACCTGCGTCGCCCAGTACGAACCCTACAAAGTGCTGATCATCGACGACTCCCGGGCCCAGGCCCTGCACACCGAGCGCCTGCTCAACAGCGCCGGCATCGTCACCCGCACACTGATCGAGCCGATCCAGGCCATGGCCGAGCTGGCGGACTTCCAGCCCGACCTGATCATCCTCGACATGTATATGCCCGCCTGTACCGGCACTGAACTGGCCAAGGTGATCCGCCACAATGACCGCTATGTCAGCGTGCCGATCATCTACCTGTCGGCCGAGGACGACCTGGATAAACAGTTGGACGCCATGAGCGAAGGCGGCGACGACTTCCTCACCAAGCCGATCAAGCCGCGCCACCTGATCACCACCGTGCGCAACCGCGCCGCCCGTGCGCGCAACCTGAAAGCGCGGATGGTGCGCGACAGCCTGACGGGCCTGTACAACCACACCCATATCCTGCAATTGCTCGAAGACTGCAGCTTCCGCGCACGTCGCGAGAACAAGCCGCTGAGCTTTGCCATGCTCGACATCGACCACTTCAAGCGGGTCAACGACAGCCACGGCCACCCCATGGGCGACCGCGTGATCAAGAGCCTGGCGCTGTTTCTCAAGCAGCGTTTGCGCAAGACCGACTATATAGGGCGCTACGGCGGTGAAGAATTCGCCATCGTGATGCCCGGCACCGACCTGGAATCGGCCTGCAAGGTGCTGGATGAAATTCGCGGGCGCTTTGCCGAAATCCACTACCCCGCCCAACCGCAGGATTTGTGGTGCACCTTCAGTGCAGGCCTGGTGGAGCTGTGCGACGGTTCCGACAGCCTGATGATGGCGGCCCAGGCCGACGAGGCGCTGTACCGGGCCAAGGATGCCGGACGCAACCGCGTACAAGCTGCGCGCACGTCAAAGCAAAGTGCCACCTTTTCACCGGAATCCACTGATTCCGTCATAACCTTGCAATGAAAACGCAATAACTTCAGGCACTTATCTTTTGCTGTCGGTTGAAACCACGCATGCGCCTGAAGCTGCTGACCAATCTCAATACCCTCCTTCTAGTGGCCGTGTGCCTGGCACTTGGGGCGACACTCTGGTGGTCGCAACGGGCGCTGGAACGGCCTTACTTGCTGATGGAACGCTACCTGGGCCTGTCCCAGAATTTTCAGAATCACGCCGCACGCAACATCGACGACTACCTGGCCAGCGGTGACGCCCTGCGCTTGAGCAGTGCCAGCCAAAGCCTGGAAAACCTGTTGCAGCACCTGGACGATTTGCCGGCCGACTTGGCGCAAAGCCTGCGCCCGAGCCTGGTTGACCTCGATGGCTTCAGCAAAACCGACCTGCTGGCCGCCGGCAAGCTGGCGGGCGACCCGCAAGCCTTGCTGCTGCAAGCCGAACGCGAACTGGGCGCGAACCTGGAGCAACTAAGCCAGTACGCCATCGGCGTTAATACGCCTGAAGCTGCGCGCTACCTGCCGCCGCTGTTGGCAGCCTCCCAGCATCTGGGCAAGTTGTCCCTGGCCCGCGACAAGCTGGTGAGCAGCGGGCGTGCCGAGCTGGCCGATGACGTGGAACGCGAGATCACCAGCATCCGTGCCCAGGCCGACCTGCTGGCGCAGCTGCCACTGCTGGGGGTGACCGCGGCCGCCGAATCGAGCAGCGATGATTTCTCCGCCATGATGGGCCTGGAAAACAGCGAAAAAACCGTCGCCCAGGACACCGGCGTCGACCTCAAGCGCGAACTCAACAGCCTGTTGACCCGCTACCCCGCCGAACTCAAGCGCACCCGCGACCAGATCCAGCAACGGGCCGACCTGGCCACCGCCACGCACCTGAAAATCAAGGCCGTGCAGGAAGCCATTGCCGGCCTGGAGCCGGTGGTACGCGCCCAACACGGCAAGATCCAGGGCGAAGTGCGCCTGATGCAGGGGGTGATGATTGGCTTGATCCTGCTGATCGCACTGTTGATCGACACCTTGCAACGCCGCCTGGCCCGCGTGCTGACCAACCTGGCCCCGGCCCTGTCGACCTGGGCCGAAGGCGACTTCAGTCAGCCGATCGCCCTGGGCAAGACCAACCGCGAACTGCACGATATCGAAGCGTCCCTTAACCGCTTGCGAGCCTACCTGGTGGACCTGGTGGGCACGATTCGCGGCAATGCCGAAGAAGTCGCCGGCAGCAGCCGCGCGCTGGCGGAACTGAGCAGCGGCCTGCATGACGGCGCCGAACGCCAGGCCGGGGATACCGCGCAGATCCGTGATTCCCTGGGCGAACTGGAGGCGACCATCCAGCAAGTGGCGGGCGATGCCAGCCAGGCGGCCGGTGCCAGCCGCAGTGCCGGCCAGGCGGTGGAGCACGGCCAGCGGGTCATCGGTTTGAGCCTGACCGGGCTGCATGCCTTGGTGGGTGAAGTGCAGCAAAATGCGCAGATGATCGAGAAACTTGCCGAAGAGTCCGCCACCATCGGCGGTGTACTCACGGTGATCCGCTCGATTGCCGACCAGACCAACCTGCTGGCCCTCAACGCCGCCATCGAAGCCGCCCGCGCCGGTGAGGCCGGCCGTGGTTTTGCCGTGGTGGCCGACGAAGTGCGTTCCCTGGCCCAGCGTACCGCGGGCGCCACCGCCGAAATCCAGACCCTGATCGCCGGCCTGCAAAGCGCCGCCCACCAATCGGTGGAAGGCATGCGCGCCCAGGTCGAACACGCCGAAGCCACGGCCCAGCAGGCCCAGGCGGCCGATGGTGCGCTGGATGAAATCGTCGGCGCGATCCAGACCATTTCTGAAACCGCCGTGCGCATCGCCGATGTGACCGCGCAGCAGAGCGGTGCCGTCAGTGAAATCCGTGACAACAGTGAGCGAATTCACCAGCTGGGCGAGGACAACCTGCTGCGTATCGGGCAGGGCCGTAGCCAGGGTGAGCATTTGCTGGTGTTGGGTGGGCATCTCAACACGGCGGTGAAAGCCTTCCGCGTGTGACGCGATCCCGAATCAAATAGAGATCAACCTGTGGGAGCTGGCTTGCCTGCGATAGCGGTGGATCAGGCAACCTATCCGGCGCTGACATACCGCTTTCGCAGGCAAGCCAGCTCCCACATTGATCTGCGTCTACCTCATCACCGTGTTTCCAATGACCGGATACGAGGCCACAGTCACAAATTTCGCGCTATCCTCGCTAATCGTGCTGCCTACTGCATAGAACTGGACAGTCACAAAGGCTTTGCGGCATAGTCGCCGGGTTCTGCCGTACCCACATCAATAACAAGGAACAGCCGATGGCGACCTTTCTGGTTCTACACGGACCCAACCTGAACCTGCTCGGCACCCGTGAACCGGGCGTCTACGGGGCAGTCACCCTGGAACAGATCAACCTCGATCTGGAACGCAGGGCCCGTGAAGCCGGCCACCATCTGCTCTACCTGCAAAGCAATGCCGAGTACGAATTGATTGATCGCATCCATGCCGCGCGTGGCGAAGGCGTGGACTTTATCCTGATCAATCCCGCCGCTTTTACGCACACAAGTGTTGCATTACGTGACGCGCTGCTGGCGGTGAGCATCCCATTCATCGAAGTGCATTTGTCGAACGTGCACAAACGCGAAGCTTTCCGCCATCACTCCTACTTCTCCGACGTTGCGGTAGGTGTGATCTGCGGCCTTGGCGCCAGCGGTTACCGACTGGCCCTGGAGGCCGCCCTGGAACAACTTGAACAACCGGCCAAGCGCCCCTGACCGACCCTTGGGAGTTGATGATTCATGGATATCCGTAAAGTTAAGAAACTGATCGAACTGCTGGAAGAATCCGGTATCGACGAGCTGGAAATCAAGGAAGGCGAAGAGTCCGTACGGATCAGCCGTCACAGCAAGACCCCGGCTCAACAGTTCTACGCACCGCAAATGCAAGCACCGGTTCCAGCCGCTGCTGCTCCGGCCGCCGCGCCTGCTGCCGCCGCTGCACCTGCCGCCCCGGCCGCGCCTGCGCTGAACGGTTTCGTGGTCAAGTCGCCAATGGTCGGTACCTTCTACCGCACCCCGGCACCGACCTCGCCAGCCTTCGTTGAAGTCGGCGCAACCGTGAAAGTGGGCGACACCATCTGCATCGTTGAAGCGATGAAGATGATGAACCACATCACGGCTGAAAAAGCCGGCGTCATCGAATCCATCCTGGTAGAAAACGGTCAGCCGGTTGAGTACGACCAGCCGCTGTTCACCATCGTTTGAACCGCGGAGTGCCTTCGATGTTGAAACCTGCGAAGAAACTGGAAAAAGTCCTGATCGCCAACCGCGGTGAGATCGCCCTGCGAATCCTGCGCGCCTGTAAGGAACAAGGCATCAAGACCGTCGCTGTTTACTCGACGGCCGACTCGGAACTGATGCACGTGAAACTGGCGGACGAAAGCATCTGCATCGGCCCGCCACTGGCCACGAACTCGTACCTGAAAGTCCCAAGCATCATCGCCGCGGCAGAAGTGACCGGCGCTACCGCTATCCACCCAGGCTACGGTTTCCTCGCGGAAAACGCCGACTTCGTCGACCAGGTGGAAAAATCCGGCTTTACCTTCATCGGCCCCAAAGCCGAGACCATTCGCCTGATGGGTGACAAGGTCTCCGCCAAGGAAGCCATGATCGCGGCTGGCGTGCCAACCGTTCCAGGTTCCGACGGCCCGCTGCCTGAAGACGAGGAAACCGCCCTGCGCATTGGTCGCGAAGTCGGTTACCCGGTGATCATCAAGGCCGCCGGTGGCGGTGGTGGTCGCGGCATGCGCGTGGTGCACAAGGAAGAAGACCTGATCGAAGCCGCCAAGCAGACCCGCTCCGAAGCCGGCGCCTGGTTCAACAACCCGATGGTCTACCTGGAGAAATACCTGACCAACCCACGCCACGTGGAAGTGCAGGTATTGTCCGACGGCCAGGGCCACGCCATTCACCTGGGTGACCGCGATTGCTCGCTGCAACGTCGCCACCAGAAGGTACTGGAAGAGGCCCCGGCACCGGGCCTGGACGAAAAAGCCCGCCAGGAAGTCCTGGCTCGCTGCGTCAAGGCGTGCATCGACATCAACTACCGTGGCGCCGGTACCTTTGAGTTCCTCTACGAGAACGGCCGCTTCTACTTCATCGAGATGAACACTCGTGTGCAAGTAGAGCACCCGGTTTCGGAGATGGTCACCGGTATCGACATCGTCAAGGAGATGCTGAGCATCGCCGCTGGCAACCCGCTGTCCTTCACCCAGGACGACGTGAAGATCCACGGCCACTCCCTGGAGTGCCGGATCAACGCCGAAGACCCGAAAACCTTTATCCCAAGCCCTGGCCTGGTCAAGCACTTCCACGCGCCCGGCGGCAACGGCGTACGTGTGGATTCGCACCTGTACAGCGGCTACAAGGTTCCGTCCAACTACGATTCGCTGATCGGCAAGCTGATCACCTGGGGCGCCACCCGCGACGAGGCCATGGCCCGTATGCGTAACGCCCTGGACGAAATCGTGGTTGACGGCATCAAGACCAACATCCCGCTGCACCGGGACCTGGTCCGTGATGAAGGCTTCTGCGAAGGTGGTGTGAACATTCACTACCTGGAACACAAGCTGGCTAACCAGTAAGTGACCACCCACAAAAAAGCCGCCCTCGGGCGGTTTTTTTGTGGGTGGCCACTTACGTGTAGGAGCCGGCTTGCCGGCGATAGGCCCGCAAGCCCTGCATCAACTTCACGGCCGCCATCGCCGGCAAGCCGGCTCCTACAATTTCAGGATGGATACATTCCTCTGTGGGAGCGGGCTTGTGTGGGAGTCGGGCTTGCCCGCGATGCAGTCGCATCGGAGTATCAGTAATACCGAGGTGATGCTATCGCAGGCAAGCCAGCTCCCACACAAGCCCGCTCGCATATTTGTTATGTGTACACCCCTCCCGCCGCTCGCGTAAACTTGCGCCCTTTCGCAGCCCCACTGCGCTGCACATTCAATTTTTTCAAAGGTGCCCGCCATGCCTTGGCTGCAAGTCCGTCTCGCCATCAGCCCAGAACAAGCCGAAACCTATGAAGACGCTTTCCTCGAAGTCGGCGCCGTATCGGTAACCTTCATGGACGCCGAAGACCAGCCGATCTTCGAGCCGGAACTCAACACCACCCCGCTGTGGTCCCACACCCATTTGCTGGCCCTGTTCGAAGACGGCACCGATGCCGCCAGCGTACTGGCCCACATGGAACTGCTCACCGGCGGCCCGCTGCCCGAGCATCACAGCGAAGTCATCGAAGACCAGGACTGGGAACGCAGCTGGATGGACAACTTCCAGCCCATGCGTTTCGGCCAGCGCCTGTGGATCGTGCCAAGCTGGCACGCCGCGCCAGAGCCGGATGCGGTCAACCTGCTGCTGGACCCGGGCCTCGCGTTCGGCACCGGCACCCACCCCACCACCGCGCTGTGTCTGGAATGGCTGGATGGCCAGGACCTGACCGACAGCCACGTGCTGGACTTCGGCTGCGGCTCGGGGATCCTCGCGATTGCCGCACTGCTGCTGGGCGCCAAAGAGGCGGTGGGCACCGACATCGACGTGCAGGCCCTGGAAGCCTCCCGCGATAACGCCGGGCGCAACAACATCCCTGAAGGCAAATTCCCGCTCTACCTGCCGGAGCAATTGCCGCAGGTGCAGGCCGATGTGCTGGTGGCGAACATCCTCGCCGGCCCGCTGGTGTCCCTGGCCCCGCAACTGTCGAGCCTGGTCAAGCCGGGCGGGCGCCTAGCACTGTCGGGCATCCTCGCCGAGCAAGGCGAAGACGTCGCCGCGGCCTACGCGAAGGATTTCGAGCTGGACCCGATCGCCAACCGTGATGGCTGGGTACGCATCAGCGGTCGTCGGCGCTAGAATGAGCGCTTGCCTGAATCGGATGGCCGCATGACCGACAGTTTCGTCACCCAGTGCCCGCATTGCCAGACCCGCTTTCGCGTCAGCCACGCCCAGTTGAGCGTGGCCCGTGGCGTGGTGCGCTGCGGCTCGTGCCTGCAAGTGTTCAACGCAGCTCGCCAGTTGCTGGAGCAACGCGCCAGCGCATCGGCCCCCGAAGCGCAGAAGCCGGTTGCCGCCGAGCCAGTGCCCGACGTTGCGCCTGAAGCCACCCCGCAGGCACCGCGAGCCATCAGCCAGAAGCAGTGGACGGCCGAAGAGCTGGACCTGGACAACCTGGACCTGGACGAAGAACTGGCCAAGCTGGAACGCCGCGAGATTCAGCACACCCTGCCCGTTGGCGCAGACCGGCGTCAGCCGGGCGCCGATCGTCGGCAAAAGGAAGAGCCCCTCAGCGCCAGCCGCGATTCGGTCAAGGCCGAAGAAGAGAAATGGGCCGCCAGCCTCTTCAGCGAACCGCCCGAAGAGCGCGCCGCCGCCCCCGAGATCGAACCTGAACCGGCCAAGGCACCTGCGGCCAAGCAGCGCACCGAACCGTCCATGTCGCTGCACATCGATGACCTCGACGATGAGCCCACCCTGCGCTCAACTGTGGACGACGAAGACATCGACCCGCCCTTCAGCCCCGTCACCCACGGCGAGGACTACGCCGAGCCCGAGGAGCGCCCCCAGCCTCGTCGCAAGCAACGGGCACGCAGCCCCGCCAGCGTTCACGACGATGTGCTGCAGGACCTTGAAGACGACCCCTTGCACCTGTACGCACAAAAGCGTCCATCGGGCTGGGGCCGTCGCCTGATCTGGCTGCTGCTGGTGCTGATCGCTGCCGCCGGCCTCGCTGGCCAGCACATTGCCTATCAATTCGACGACCTGGCCCGCCAGGATGCCTACCGCCCGTGGTTCCAGGAGCTGTGCCCGAAAGTGGGCTGTACGGTGCCATCGCGGGTGGATATCGCCCATATCAAGAGCAGCAACCTGGTGGTGCGCAGCCACCCGGACTTCGCCGGGGCGCTGGTGGTGGACGCCATCATCTATAACCGCGCCACGTTCTCCCAGCCCTTCCCGTTGCTGGAACTGCGCTTTGCCGACCTGAACGGCAACCTGATTGCCAGTCGTCGCTTCAAGCCTGCCGAATACCTCAACGGTGAACTGGCCGGCGTGAGCGAAATGCCATCGCAGACACCGATCCACATCTCCCTCGATATCCTGGATCCAGGCAACAAAGCCGTGAATTACAGCCTGAGCTTCCACTCGCCCGAGTGAACCGGTTCATGCACGAAGGTTTGACGGCGGCATATTGACTTTGCCGTGCTCGACCAAACCGACGGCGATAAAGAAATAACTGTTCAGATTTTATCCAATTCAGCCTTTATCCAGTCATCGAGAGCGGGTATCATGCCAACCCTTTTTCGAACTCTAATGATCCGGCCCCACAACAGGGAAGTCCTATGTCGGCGGTACGCATCGGCCCATACACATTGCAAAACGGTTTGATTCTCGCCCCGATGGCGGGTGTCACCGACCAGCCCTTTCGTCAGCTGTGCAAGCGTTTGGGCGCAGGTCTTGTAGTCTCGGAAATGGTCACCAGCGACATGAGCTTGTGGAACACCCGCAAATCGCGCATGCGCATGATCCACGAAGGTGATCCCGAGCCCCGCTCGGTGCAGATCGCCGGTGGTGATGCACAGATGCTGGCGGATGCGGCCCGGGCCAACGTGGAGCTGGGCGCACAGATCATCGACATCAACATGGGCTGCCCGGCCAAGAAGGTCTGCAACAAGGCCGCCGGTTCCGCCCTGTTGAAAGATGAGCAGTTGGTTGCCGAGATCCTGCAGGCCGTTGTCGCCGCAGTCGATGTGCCGGTCACCCTGAAGATCCGTACCGGCTGGGACCGGGACAACAAGAACGGCCTGACGGTGGCGAAGATCGCCGAACAGGCAGGAATTACAGCGCTGGCGGTGCATGGCCGCACCCGCGCCGACCTTTACACCGGTGAAGCCGAGTACGACACCATCGCCGCGATCAAGCAGGCAGTGTCGATGCCGGTCTTTGCCAATGGCGATATCGACTCAGCCGAAAAAGCCCGGCGAGTACTCGACGCAACCGGTGCCGATGGTCTGTTGATAGGCCGGGCCGCCCAGGGGCGGCCGTGGATTTTCCGTGAGATCGAGCATTTTCTGCGTACCGGCGAAGTGTTGCCGGCACCGGAGCTGATCGAGGTGGAACGTATTCTGCTAGAGCATCTGGCCGCCCTGCACGCCTTCTATGGGGACGTGATGGGAGTACGCATTGCTCGCAAGCATGTCGGCTGGTATCTCGCAACCCTGCCGGGCGCCAGGGAGTTTCGCGCCCACTTCAATCGTTTGGATGATACGGAAGCACAGTGCGCCAACGTTCGTGAGTTCTTCAGCGAGCGTTACAAGAGCCTGGGGACAGGGGACGGAGAGGGGGTGGCCGCATGACGATGATGACCGAGACTTTAGTGAGTGGAACAACACCCGTGAGCGACAACGTCAATTTGAAACAGCACCTCAACACGCCGAGCGAAGAAGGCCAGACCCTTCGCGGGAGTGTCGAGAAGGCGCTGCACAATTATTTCGCCCACCTTGAGGGCGCTTCCGTCACGGACGTGTACAACCTGGTGCTCTCCGAAGTCGAGGCGCCGCTGCTCGAAAGCGTGATGAACTACGTCAAGGGCAACCAGACCAAAGCCAGTGAGCTGCTGGGCCTCAACCGTGGCACCTTGCGCAAAAAGCTCAAACAATACGATTTGCTGTAAGCATTCAATCAAACCAGAAAGGCGCCCGCGTAAAAAACGGTCGCCTTTTTTGCTGACTCCTTTGCTTTTGATGGAAATTGAAATGACCGACCAGACTACCCGCCTGCCGATCCGCCGCGCCTTGATCAGCGTTTCCGACAAGACCGGCATCCTCGAATTTGCCCGGGAGCTGGAAGCCCTGGGCGTGGAAATCCTCTCCACAGGCGGGACCTTCAAACTGCTGCAGGACAACGGCGTGGCCGCAGTAGAAGTGGCGGACTACACCGGTTTCGCAGAAATGATGGACGGTCGGGTCAAGACCCTGCACCCGAAAATCCACGGCGGCATCCTCGGCCGTCGCGGCACCGACGACGCCATCATGGCCGAGCACGGCATCAAGCCGATCGACCTGGTGGCCGTTAACCTGTACCCATTCGAAGCCACCATCAACAAGCCAGGCTGCGACCTGCCGACGGCCATCGAGAACATCGATATCGGCGGCCCGACCATGGTTCGCTCGGCAGCCAAGAACCACAAAGACGTGGCCATCGTGGTCAACGCCAGCGACTACGCCAATGTACTGGAAAGCCTGAAAGCCGGCGGCCTGACCTACGCCCAGCGTTTCGACCTGATGCTCAAGGCGTTCGAACACACCGCTGCCTACGACGGCATGATCGCCAACTACATGGGCACGGTTAACCAGGCGGCTGAAACCCTGTCGACCGAAGGCCGCAGCCAGTTCCCGCGCACCTTCAACAGCCAGTTCATCAAGGCCCAGGAAATGCGCTACGGCGAGAACCCGCACCAGAGCGCGGCGTTCTACGTTGAAGCCAAACCCGCCGAAGTGGGCATCGCCACCGCGACCCAACTGCAAGGCAAAGAGCTGTCCTACAACAACGTGGCCGACACCGACGCCGCGCTGGAATGCGTTAAGAGCTTCGTCAAGCCGGCCTGCGTGATCGTCAAGCACGCCAACCCGTGCGGCGTGGCCGTGAGCCCGGACGCCGAAGGCGGCATTCGCCAGGCCTACGAACTGGCTTACGCCACCGACACCGAATCGGCTTTCGGCGGCATCATCGCTTTCAACCGTGAGCTGGACGCCGAAACCGCCAAGGCGATTGTCGACCGTCAGTTCGTTGAAGTGATCATCGCCCCAAGCGTGAGCGAAGAGGCCCGTGCCGTCGTCGCCGCCAAAGCCAACGTGCGCCTGCTGGCTTGCGGCGAATGGTCGGCTGACCGTGCCGCTGCCTGGGACTACAAGCGCGTCAACGGCGGCCTGCTGGTACAGAGTCGCGACATCGGCATGATCGGCAGCGAAGACCTGAAAGTCGTGACCAAGCGCGCCCCGACCGAGCAAGAGATCAACGACCTGATCTTCGCCTGGAAAGTCGCCAAGTACGTTAAGTCCAACGCCATCGTCTACGCCAAGAACCGCCAGACCATCGGTGTCGGCGCCGGCCAGATGAGCCGCGTGAACTCGGCGCGTATCGCCGCGATCAAAGCCGAGCACGCCGGTTTGCAGGTGGTGGGTTCGGTGATGGCCTCCGATGCGTTCTTCCCGTTCCGCGACGGCCTGGACAACGCGGCAAAAGCCGGCGTGACCGCCGTGATCCAGCCAGGCGGCTCGATGCGCGACGCAGAAGTGATTGCTGCCGCGGATGAAGCCGGCATCGCCATGGTCTTCACCGGCATGCGCCACTTCCGTCACTAAAAGCACGACTGTAGGAGCCGGGGGGGGGGGGGGGGGGGGGGGGGGAAGGGGGGGGGGGGGGGGGGAGGGAGGG